>JBQGDG010000324.1:0-9792 GCA_052038935.1 Neorhizobium sp.
GCTCGCTCGACATCGGCGATGCCGACGCCGATGACGCCGACAAGCTCGACTTCATGATCCAGTATGTCGACAAGCGCCTCGAAGCACTGATCAGCTCGACCGCTGCACTCGGTTCGGTCTCGATGCGCATCGAGATGCAGGAAAACTTCGCCTCCAGGCTGACCGACTCCATCGACAGCGGTATCGGCCGTCTCGTCGATGCCGACATGAACGAGGAATCGACAAAGCTGAAGGCCCTGCAGACCCAGCAGCAGCTGGCCATCCAGTCGCTGTCGATCGCCAACACCAATTCCGAGAATATCCTGTCGCTCTTCCGTCAGTAAGCGGCGCTCTTTGGCTGGAGCGGTTTCGTCCCGCTCTGACATGGCAGAACATTCTAGGAAAAAGGACCGCGTCCCCCCCGGGGGCGCGGTTTTTCCGTGCCGGGGCTTGCGTGAAACCTGCGACGCCTTCTCCACGACCCGGAAACCGGCATTTAGTGGCTTGCCACGGTGCAAAACCCTCTGCTACCTGTTGTTTTAACGATTTGTTAAGAACGACAGGGCCGCCTCCAGCGCGAAGCGCGGCCAGCATGATGCCTCTCGTCGTTCCGGTAAGCCACTCCGGATGGCCCATACATTCTGACTGAGGCACGGCCAGATGACCAGCATTCTCACCAATAGCGCGGCGATGGCCGCGCTGCAGACCCTGCGTTCGATCGATCGCAATCTCGAGACCACCCAGGCCCGCGTTTCGTCCGGCCTCAAGGTCGAGACGGCCGCCGACAACGCGGCCTACTGGTCGATCGCGACCACCATGCGCTCGGACAACAGCGCTCTCTCGACCGTTCAGGATGCGCTCGGCCTCGGCGCGGCGAAGGTCGATACCGCCTATGCGGCGCTCGAAAGCGCCATCGATACGGTCACCGAGATCAAGGCCAAGATCGTCGCCGCCTACGGCGTCGGCGCCAACCGGGGCAAGATCCAGGAAGAAATTGCGCAGCTCCAGGACCAGTTGAAGAGCATTGCCGAATCGGCGAGCTTCTCGGGCGAGAACTGGCTGCAGGACAAGATCAGCGACGGCGGCACGCCGCCGCAGGAACGCCCGGTGATCAAGCAGGTCGTGGCTTCCTTCACCCGCAACGCGTCGGGCGACGTGGCCGTCAAGACGGTCGACTACGTGCTCGACTCCAAAACCGTTCTTTATGATCTCAACGGCGGAAACAAGGGCATCCTGGATTCCCACGCCACCTACATGCTCGACAACGAAACCGCGGTATCTGTCACCACCGACGACGGCACCGACACGGTCACTGTCCAATATGCCGCGCAGGTTCTCACCGACCGGGATCTCACCCTGCTCGGCACCGATTCGAACACGACGGACGACCGGATCTACGAGGTCGGCACCAGCACCTATCTGCGCGTCGGCGATTCCCGCTGGGTGGAAGTAACCGCGACGGATCCGAACGCCCCGGCTGCAGATACGACGCCGGTCCATACCAATGGCGGGGTAGACTACTTCTATGTCGTCAGTTCCGCCAACGATCTGAAAAACCGCGAGCTGCCCGTGACGGTATCGAACCTCGATCTCTCGAAACTCGATGAGCTCAGGAGCCAGATGAATGCGGCCGTACCCGGATCGGCCACCACCGACGAGGCGGTTCTCGATACTCTGGAGAGCTTCGTCGACAAGCAACTGCTCGCGATGACCAGCGCGGCGTCGAGCCTCGGTTCCATCCAGAGCCGCATCGACCTTCAGGAAGATTTCGTCGCTTCGTTGACGGACGTGATCGACAAGGGCGTCGGTCGTCTCGTGGATGCGGATATGAACGAAGAGTCGACCCGATTGAAGGCGCTGCAGACGCAGCAGCAGCTGGGCATCCAGTCGCTGTCCATCGCCAACACCAACGCCGAGAACATTCTCCAGCTCTTCCAGCAGTAACGCCGGATCGGGCATGCCGGACGTCACCGGCGTGCCCGTCTGGCTTCGGCCGACGTCTTCGGTATACGGGCGCCCGTCTTCGTGGTCCGCCAGCCGGGAGCCTTCATCCTCGCACAAGTTTAGCGGCCTAGCCTGACACGGATTGAATTGGATGGGTGCGTCCGCCCGGGCGGAGCGCCGAACAGCGTCAGGATAACGCGATGATGGCAATGACACAGCATTGTGCGGAGGAGCCGGGCGCCAGGTTTGCCCGCCGCCTGGCGCATATCGCCGGAGCGGCCGTGAAATGAGTGCCTCGATCGCCAGATACCTGAAGGATTTCGGTGCGCCGCCGCCGCAGATCGCGGTCGACGACATCGATCCTTTTGCTCCCGATATCGGCGATTTCGCCGCACCGGTCGAGGACGTCGTCGATATCGAGACCGAGCGTGCCGAAGCCTATGCGAAGGGCAGGGACGAGGCGACCGAAGAACTCCAGCGGCGCTGGGACGAGGAGCGCGCGGGCATGATCGAGTCCCATCGCGCCGAACTTGCGGCGCTGCAGGCTCGCTTCGAAGGGGAGATCGCGCAGAATGCCGCGACCTGCCTGCAGGAATTCGCGGTGCTGGCCGCCCAGACCATCGCCGACCAGGCGGCATGCGTGCTCGCGCCTCTGGTGGAGGAGACGCTCGCGGCCAAGGCCGTGGCGGATCTGGCCGAACAGGTACGGGAAGCGGTGCTGAAGGGCGAGGCGGAAATGATCACGGTGCGCGGGCCGCTTGCAATGTTCGAGCAGTTGCGCACCCGACTGGGTGACGAGGCGACGGTTATCCGCCACGTCGAGGCGTCCGATATCGACCTGACCGTGCAGATCGGCGACGCGTCGCTGGTGACGCGCATGTCGGCATGGTCGGCAAGTCTTAAGAAAGTGCTGGGATGAGCGAAGGCGAAAACCACCACCACGGCAAGAACGAGATCATCATCGTCAAGCGACATGGCGGCGGCCATGACGACGGTGCGCATGGCGGTGCGTGGAAGATCGCCTATGCCGACTTCATGACGGCGATGATGGCCTTCTTTCTCGTCATGTGGCTCGTCAATGCCGCCAACGAGGAAACCAAGGCCTCGATGGCGAGCTATTTCAACCCGATCCAGCTGTCCGACGAGACGCCGGCCGAAAAGGGGTTGGAAAAGCCGGTCGACCAGGCCGAAGGCCAGGAAAACGGCGAGCGTTCCAAGGTCAAGGGTGAGGGCGATGTCAGCGGTTCGGCGGCCGCGACCGGCGACGACCTGACCTCCACTTCGGGCGACGAGACCAATTATTCCGAGGCGGATTTCTTCGAAAATCCCTATTCCGTCCTGGCGGAGATCGCCCAGGAAGTCGGCCAGCAGGCCAATGTCAGCGCCAAGGGCGAAGGCGGGGCGAGTGATTCCGGACCGGCGACCGGCGCCGATGGCGGCGAAGCCTACCGCGATCCTTTCGATCCCGATTTCTGGACCCAGCAGATCCAGGTGACGCGGGCGCAGGGGCCGGCGCAGGCCGTCAAGACCGATGTGAGCCAGGACCCCCTGGCGCAGCGTGCATCGCCCGCGGCCATCGACCAGAGCCAGCCTCCGGCCGAGACCGACATCGCGCTCGCAGTCCCGTCACCGCGTCCCGGATCGGCCGATGCCGCCGGTCGGCCGTCCGACGCCGACAAGACCGCCGATGGCAGGCCTGCCGATCTCGACGGCCACAAACAGGCCGAGACCCTGAAGGACGAACTCGAAAAGCAGCTTTCGGGCGTTGCCGGCAAGCTCGCCGAGGGTCTCGTCGTCACCCCGGCCGAAGGCGGACTGCTGATCACGATCTCGGACCAGACGGAGGACCCGATGTTCAACATCGGCTCCGCCGTGCCGCGCAAGGACATGGTTGCCGCCATGGACAGGATCGGCCAGGTTCTCAAGGAGAAGAAGGGCGATATCCTCATCCGCGGCCATACCGACGGCCGGCCGTTCAGGGGCGCAGGCAACGACAACTGGCGGCTCTCCATGTCCCGCGCCCACAGTGCCTATTACATGCTCGTCCATGGCGGTGTGCCCGAAGGGCGCGTCAAGCAGGTCTCCGGCTTCGCCGACCGCCGGCTGCAGTTCCCCGACGATCCGCTGGCGGACGGCAACCGGCGCATCGAAATCCTGCTGCAGGCAGGCGAGAGCTGAGCATGATGTCGAGGCGGATAAGATCCCTTCTGGCTGCCGGCCTTCTCTGCGGAACCGCCGCCTCGACGCCGGTCGCAGCGCAGGATGCTGTCGATCTGGCGCCCTACGCGATGCTTCGCTCGCTCCAGTTCGTCCAGGATTCGGTCGTGCTCGGGGATCATTCCGCCGGCGAGATGCAGCGGTTCATGCTCGCCACGCTCGACAAGCGGTTCCGCACCGCCAACCCGTCGGTCTATCAGGATCCGCGCAATGTCGATGCGGCGATGATCTATGCCATGAGCGGCGGCAACCCGGCCACGCTCGAATTTCTCGCCTCGCGGGATGTCGCGGGCAATTTCGACAGCCGCGTCGCCGACGCCCTGAGGAAATATCTGAGCGGCAAGGGCACTCTGGTCGCCAAGAGCCTGGTGCAGATGGCCGAGGAATATCGCGACCAGAAGATCGGTCCCTATCTGGCGCTGGTCAGCGGCAACGTGGCGGTGACCAAGGATCCCAAGGGAGCCCTGGTTCACTACGACTGGGCCAGGTTGACGGCACCCGGGACGATCATAGAGGAAGCGGCGCTGCGGCGATCCGTGGCCATCACGGTCGACGCGAATATGGTCAAGGAGGGGCTCTTCTACTCCCGCCAATACGCCCGCCGCTTCATCCATTCGCCCTATGCCAGCCAGTTTGCCGATTTCTTCGTCGATCTCGTCGTCAGCCATTTCGGCGAAATTACCGAGGGCGACATCGACGGTGCCCTGCAGTTCATGGATGACGATCGCCGCAGGGAAGTTTTCCTGCGGATCGCCCGGGGTGCCACGATCAGGGGCAATGTCGCACTCGCGCGGCTGGCGTCGGACAAGGCGAAGGCGCTCGGGGAGGGCGTTACGGACGTGCCGCGCTCCATGGCGAAGCTCTATGGAGGCATGGCCGACATACCGACCAGCGCCGTCGGCTCGGCCATGGATGCCATATCGCAGATCGACGAGACGAACCTGTCGGCACGCGACCGGGCGCTTCTCCAGGCGGCAAAGGCCGTCGCCAGCCAGGTCGTCACGAGACCGGTCGCCGACAGCCTCGCACAAGAATCGCAGGTCAATCTAGCCGATACCACACAGGCGGAATCTCCATCCGCATCTCCCGGAAATGACATAGCCGGACCCGTCCCCATTGCTGCCGATCCGCAGAGCGGATCCCAGGCGTCGCTCGATCCGGCCTTCCAGTCTTTCGTGGAGGGTGGTCGATCGAAGCTCGATGCCATCGATGACCTGCTGAAGGAGGAGAACGCGTCACCATGATGAATATTCAGAGCACCGGCGCAGCTGATGCGGCCGCGTCCGCCAAGGCATCCTCGACGGCCAAAAAGGGCGGCGACAAGAGCGACGGGTTCTCGGACGCGCTTTCGGAATTCGGCAAGGACCCCGTAGACCAGAAGGCCGACGGTAATGCGTCTGCCGAGGATGCCGAAGGTTTGCCGCAGCATGACGATGTCGACGAGCCGGAGGCCGCCAGGCCGAGGCCGATCATCGACCTGAGGCCCGAATCGTTGCGCAAGCCGATGATCGCGGTCCGGGAGGGGCTGGATCAGTCGCTGCAATCGGGGTCGGTCCGCGAAACGCTCGGCAACAAGAGCCAGCGCGAACTGACCGCCGCGGAAAAGAAGCTCAAGGACGCGCTCGCGGCCGCGAAGGCCATGACGGAAAAGGCGGATGCGATAGAGCGCGCCAACGGCAATGGCGACGATGTGGATATCGATATCGATGCGCTCCTCGCCGGTGACGGTGCCAATGTCGAGCTGGGCGATATCCTCACGCTCCTGAACGGCCATGGAGCCGCCGCAGCCATGGAGGGCATGGCGCCGGCTCACAAGGGGCAGGCGACCGGCAAGCGCGGGCTGGCCGATGGCGAGGCGGTTCGCGGCAGGACGGATATGGCCGCCGACGGCGTGGCGTCTGCGTCCGCATCGAAGCCGGATCCGCTCGCCGCAACCGGGCAAACCGAGGTCTCCTCCGGTGAAGACCGCCTGTTCCGGTTCCAAGGCACGAGGGGCGACCGCCAGAGCATGGATATGGTCGTCGGCGAAAATCGAGGCGAGCGGACAGCCGAGTTCCGCAGCGCCGGCGGCGGAGCGGGCGAAACGGTCACCGTGCTCGATTCGCGACGCTTCCTCGGTCTGGCTCCCAATGCCTCGGCGCTGACATCCGCCTTGTCCGGCGACAAGGATTGGGCGGCGGCGATGCAGCCGAGCTCGGCTGCCCAGAACGTATCTGCGCAGAACAGCACGGGTAACGTCGTTCATACGCTCAAGCTGCAGATGACGCCGCACGAACTCGGCTCGGTCACCGCCACGCTGAAGCTGCGCGGCGACGAGTTGAGCGTCCACCTGACCGTTGATACGCGTGCGGCCTACCGGCAGCTTTCGGACGACAGCGGCAGCATTCTCGACGCTCTGCGCTCGCAGGGCTTCGCCGTCGATCAGGTGACGATCAGCATCGCGCCGTCGGCCGGTGCCGATGATGCGAACAACCAGCAGACCGGCCAGAACGGCCAGCAGGCGTCGACACAGGGTGAGCGACAGGGCAATGCGAACCGCGGCCAGGAGAATGCCGCCGGACGCCAGAATTTTGAACAGGCAGCAGGAAATCGCAATGAGGCCGCTTCGGAAAATCAGGCTGCTCCGGTTCCTGGCAACGCTCGTCCTGGCCAGCTATATCTCTGACGCGCATTCGGCCTCCCTTTTCTCGGCCGGCGCTTGGGGTGCCGGCAGCAATGCGCCGGCAGCACTCCCGCAGCAGCCCCGGCAGGCTCGGCCGGCCAGGATTTCGCCTCCTGCCTCCACCCGCCAGGCCGATACGGGTGGCGTCTGTGAACGCGAGATACAGGCCGCTGCGGCCAAATACGGCGTTCCCGAAGGCATCCTCTATTCCGTCGGCCTGACGGAGACGGGACGCAAGGGAAGCCTCAGCGCGTTGGCGATGAATATCGAGGGCAAGGCCTATTTCGCCTCTTCGCTGCCCGATGCGATGACGGCGTTCGGCGAGGCGAAGGGACGCGGCGTCAAGCTCATCGACATCGGGTGCATGCAGATCAACCACCACTTCCACGGCGAGAATTTCTCCTCCGCCCAGGAGATGTTCGACCCGCGGCGGAACGTCGAGTATGCCGCGAAGTTTCTGAAGGCGCTCCACGACCGCCACGAGACCTGGACGATGGCGGTAGCAAGATACCATGCCGGCCCCAACAACGATCCGGCGCAAAAGCGCTATGTCTGCCGCGTCATCGCCAATCTGGTCGCGACGGGCTACGGCAGCTGGACGACGAACGCCTCCCGTTTCTGTCAGGCGTGACATCTCAGGGTTGCGTAGCTGGCATGCGAAGAATCGCATGATTGCAGCTTGCCGAAAAAAGCAAAAATTGGGGCACGCAAGCAGACAATGGTTTGGCGTTAACTTTTCCACGAGAAAATTGTGCCAACCATCCGGTGACATACTAGATGTAGTGCAAATCGGCAGGCGATGGTTAATCAACTATTAATTTGTTTGGTTAACTTCCCGCAGCTTGTTTCGGATTCCCCCGATTCGTACCCATAGGCCATCGAAACACCACAACTGATTCGGAGGCGGACGAATGATCGTAGTGGTTGATGAGCGCGAGCTCGTTAAGGACGGTTATACATCCCTATTTGGGCGCGAGGGCATTCCTTCCACGGGTTTTGATCCGCGGGAGTTCAGCGAATGGGTCGGCTCTGCGGCCGATTCCGACATTGCTGCGGTCGAGGCATTCCTCATCGGTCAGGGCGAGCGCTCGCTCGAACTGCCGCGGGCGATCCGTGACCGGTCGATGGCGCCGGTCATCGCGGTCAGCGATCAGCCCTCGCTCGAGGCGACGCTGGCTTTCTTCGACAGCGGCGTCGACGACGTCGTGCGCAAGCCGGTCCATCCGAGGGAGATCCTGGCGCGTGCGGCGGCGATCCGCCGTCGTCTGAAGGCGATCTCCAACTTCACCGACATCGGTTCGATCCGGGTCTTCTCCGACGGACGTGATCCCGAGATCGACGGCGAGGTGTTCTCTCTGCCCCGCCGCGAACGCCGCATCCTGGAATACCTGGTCGCCAATCGCGGCCGCCGCGTCTCCAAGACGCAGATCTTCAACGCGATCTACGGCATCTTCGACGAGGAAGTCGAAGAGAACGTGGTGGAAAGCCATATCAGCAAACTGCGCAAGAAACTGCGCAAGAAGCTCGGTTTCGACCCGGTCGATTCCAAGCGTTTCCTCGGTTACTGCATCGACTGGAACTAATAAATTTACTCTTCCCGACAAGCCGCCGTTTTTCGGCGGCTTTTCTTTTTAGCGGATGCCAGGCCGTTGTCGCAGACAGCTTCACGCAAGGCCCGCCCCTTATCTCTAAATCACCCAAATAGGAGATTTTTTCATATGAGCATTTTCGGTTCGATGAAGACGGCCGTGTCGGGCATGAACGCTCAGTCCAACCGTCTGGGCACGGTTGGCGACAACATCGCCAATTCGAGCACGATCGGCTACAAGCGGGCATCGACCTCCTTCTCCTCGATGGTTCTTCCGTCCACGGCAGGCAGCTATTCGTCTGGCGGCGTCCAGACCAACGTTCGCTACAGCATCTCCGAACAGGGCGGCCTCAGCTACACGACGTCCGCTACGGATCTCGCGATCCAGGGTGGCGGCTTCTTCATCGTCAGCGATCCGGCCGGCACACCCTATCTCAGCCGCGCCGGCAGCTTCGTGCCCAACGACAACGGCGAGCTGGTCAACTCGGCTGGTTACACGCTGATGGGTTATCCTTACACCGCCGGCGCTCCGGCTGCCGTGGTCAACGGCTTCGATGGTCTCGAGCCGGTCAACGTCAAGAAGACCAGCCTCGTATCCTCGCCGACCACCACTGGCACGTTCCCGGTCAACCTCAATGCGGACAAGGACGCTATCGAGGCAACCGATCTTCCGGCAAGCTCCAATGACCCGAACGCGAAATACACCGACAAGACGTCGCTGGTAGCCTTCGATAGCCTCGGTCGTAAGGTTCTTTACGATTTTTACTACACGAAGACGGCTGACAATACGTGGGAAGTCGCTGTCTATCGTCAGGACCAGGCTACGCCTGGAACCGGCTTCCCCTATGCGTCAGGCCCGCTCAACGACCCGTTCGAAATGACTTTCGACGAGTCGACCGGCAAACTGACCACTGATCCGGCGAAGATCGAGTTCACCGATATGGATTCGCCGCCGGCAGCGACGGGCCAGAAGATCACCATCGACTTCGCCGGCTCCACGCAGAAAGCCTACGCTTTCACGCCGGGCAATGCGACGGTCGACGGTAGCGCGCCGAGCGGTATCAAGACGGTCAGCATCGATGAAGAAGGCGTTGTGTATGCCGTCTACGAGGATGGCCAGAAAGAGCCGCTTTATCGCATCCCTCTCGCCACTGTGCAGAGTCCCGACAATCTTACGCCGCTCAACGGTAACGTCTACGCGCAGGGCAACGAGTCCGGCATCATCACCACCGGCTTCCCCGGCAGTTCCAATTTCGGTGCGATCAAGGCCGGTGCGCTCGAAAATTCCAACGTCGACATCGCGACCGAACTTACCGAGATGATCGAGGCGCAGCGCATCTACACCGCAAACTCGAAAGTATTCCAGACCGGTTCGGACTTGATGGACGTTCTCATCAACCTG
>JBQGDG010000325.1:0-4159 GCA_052038935.1 Neorhizobium sp.
GTTGCTCTCGCCGAACGCGACGTCCCGGACTATGTCGAAGTCGACCACAACAAGATGGTTGCCACCTTCGCCCGCATTCCGAGCCTGTCCGATGTACCGTACCCGGTCATCATGGAACCGTCGCTCGTCGTCGAATTCTACTCGCGTTAATCGCGACGAAAATTTGCGAAAATGGCCCCGAAAGGGGCCATTTTTGTATCTGCGATCGGCAGGCGGCTGGATTTCGGCCGAACGCGTTTCTCAAAACCGCAATCGGTCGCGAAATTGCGATGAGCGCTGGTGTCTGCTGCGCGGTGAGAAGATCAGGCCTTCATCGTGATCGTGACGAGGCATTCATCGTTCGTATCCAGACCGGCCTTGATGCACTGAGCGGCGGTCAGGTTGAAGAAGAATACGTCCGAAGCCTTGCCCCACGGCCGGATATTCCGGGTGAAAGGACCGACCTCGTTCAGCATGACGTCGGCAGGAAACGCCCGGGTGCGACCGGGGACATATTCCGGTTTGACGACGACATAACGGGGCAGGAAGTCTTCCTTGCGCAGTATCCTGGCGGAGAAACTCACGCTGCCCTGATCCATCCGATTCCCCTCGTTGCGAAAACCCTAAAAATGACGCCTTGCGACCGGTGATCGCAGAAAACCTGCCCATAAGGTTCCGGCAGGATAACCGGCCGGAACGCTATGCCGCAAGGATGCGATCCGGCGACGGTTCCCATTCGGGTTCTCCGCAGCCCATTCGGAAGCCGGAGCCGGAGAAGGTGGCCCTTATATCCGTGGCCGTTTCCCTATTTGGCGGACGCCTTTTTCTCCGATGTGATGCTTTCCTCGACGGTCGTCGACGTCGTCTTGTCCGTCATCTGCACGGTGTCGGGGGCTGCGTCGTCCTTCTTCTCACCCATACGGTTCCAGGCGTCGAGGCCGGCAATCTTGTAGGCTTCCGCAAGCGTCGGGTAGTTGAACGTGTTCTCGACGAAGTATTCGACCGTTCCCTTGAGGTTCAGCACCGCCTGGCCGATATGGACGAGTTCGGTCGCGCCTTCGCCGACGATATGGACGCCGAGCAGGCGGCGGGTCTTCAGCGAGAAGATCAGCTTCAGCATGCCGGTATCGAGGCCCATGATATGGCCGCGCGACGTCTCTCTGAAGCGTGCGATGCCGCATTCATAGGGAATGCCGCGCTCCTTCATCTCCTCTTCAGTCAGGCCGCATGTCGAGATCTCCGGCACGGCGTAGATGCCGTAAGGGAAGTATTTTTGCGGTTCCATGGCGATGGCGCCGACCGCGACGCGCGCCGCTATACGACCCTGTTCCATCGAAGTGGAAGCGAGGCTCGGGAAGCCGACGACGTCGCCGGCTGCGAAGATGCCGTGCACGGAGGTCTCGAATGTTTCCGGATTGACCCTCAGACGGCCGCGGCTGTCGGCTTCGAGGCCCGCTGCGGCAAGGTTCAGCGTATCGGTAGCGCCCATGCGGCCGGCCGCATACAGCACCATGTCGGTTATGATCTTGCGGCCGGTATCGACCGTCACCGAGACCTTGCCGTCCGGCAGGTGCTCCACTTTTTCCGCCTTCTGCCCGAGCAGAAGCTTCATGTTGCGGTCACGCAGCTGGTAGGTGAAGTCCTCCATGATCTCCTTGTCGATGAAGTCCAGCATGGTCGACTTCGGATCGATCACCGTCACGGCGGTGTCCAGCGCGCTGAAGATCGTCGCATATTCGATGCCGATGACACCGGCGCCGATCACCACCATCGAGCGAGGAAGGTCGTGTATTTCCAGCAGTTCGTCGCTGTCCAGAACCGTCCTGCCGTCGAAGGGGATTGCGCTCGGACGATAGGGGCGGGTGCCGACCGCCAGGAGAATGCTCTTCCCCGTGACGTGGATCGTTTCGTCGTCGTCCTTGACGATCTGCATCGTGTCCGGGGCGACGAAGCTCGCCTTGCCGCGGATATGCTGGACGCGATTGCGCGCGAACTGATGCTCCAGCACCTCAACCTCGTGGTCCAGGGTGATCAGCAGGCGGCGACGCAGGTCCTCGGCGCTGATTTCCTCCTTCACGCGATAGGCCCGGCCATAGAAGCCGCGTTCGCGCCAGCCGGAAAGATTGAGCGCGGTCTCGCGCAGGGTCTTCGACGGGATCGTGCCAGTATGTACCGACACGCCGCCGACCCGGCGGCCCTGTTCGACGACGAGCACTTTCTTGTCGAGCTTTGCTGCCTGGATGGCGGCACGGCGCCCGGCCGGACCGCTGCCGACCACGATGAGATCGTACTGGTTCATGAATTTCTCCGCCTTGAGCTTTGCCGGCGCGTCCGGCGAAACAACTGAGCCTCCTATAGACTGCCAATCTAAAATTTTGATTGCATGAAGGAAAGCCGCAAAAAATATGCGTGTGGCTACCGTTTGAGCAGAGCTTGGGATTGCCGAAAAAATAACTTGACCTTGTTGTCGCGATATCATTTGTTGTGACCAATCAAGAATTGGTTCGCGAAAATGGCGCGACGGGGAGCTATGGCGACTGATAATTCCAACTTCGCGCTTGGCCGGTTGAGAGGCATGATCGCTGCCGGTGATTTCGGCCGCGAAGGCCGTCTGCCGACCGAACGCGCGCTGACGGAGATGCTCGGCGTCAGCCGCAGGGCGATCAGGCGCGCACTCGAAGTGCTGGAGTCGGAAGGGCTTATCTGGCGCCGTCAGGGGGCCGGGACCTTTGTCGGCGAGCGCCCCGACGGATGGGACGCCCATGTGGACGGTATCATTGCCGGAACCAATTTCATGGAGCTGATGGAAGTCCGCCTGCGGCTGGAGCCGCAACTCGCGCAACTGGCGGCCATGCGTGCCAAGGCCCAGGACATCCAGAAGATGCGCGATCTCGCCGAGAAGATCGCAGCCAGCGACGATTCGGATTCGAAGGAACTGTGGGACGGCGCGTTGCACCGGCAGATCGCCAAGGCGGCCGGAAACCAGCTCTTCCTGTCGATCTTCGACGTGGTCAACCGCGTCCGCCAGGACGATGCCTGGCGTGCCGTCCGCGAGCGGGCGCGCGCCGCCAACCAGCGACAGGCCATGGTTCTGGTCCAGCACGAGGAAATCATCGAGGCCATCGCATCGAAGGATCCGGCCCGTGCGGGCGAGGCGATGCGCGGCCATCTGCTCGGCCTGCAGGAGAACATGCTCCGGGTCACGTCGCTGCTGGAGCACGGCGATGGCGGAGCTGGCGGCGACCGGCCGCGGCTGCAGGACGCTGCCCCCTGAAGGAAATGACCGGCGCCTGCGAAGGCGGGATGCCAAAACCAGAGAAGGAACGACCAGAATGAAAACCCTAGCAAGATTGAGCGCTGCGCTGCTCGCCGGCGCGCTGTTTGCCGCGCCGGCCTTCGCCGCGGAGCTGCGCATAGGCCTGCAGGACGATCCCGACGTGCTCGACCCGGCCCAGTCCCGCGCCTTTGTCGGCCGCATCGTCTACACGGCGATGTGCGACAAGCTGGTCGACGTCTCGCCGGACCTGAAGATCGTCCCGCAGCTTGCGACGGAATGGACCTGGTCCGAAGAGGGCAAGGTTCTGACCATGAAGATCCGCGACGGCGTCAAGTTCCACGACGGCGAGACGCTGGATGCCGCGGCGGTCGTCGCTACGATCGAACGTAACCTGACCCTGCCGGAATCGCGCCGCAAGAGCGAGCTTTCGTCGGTCGAGAAGGTCGAGGCGGCAGGTCCGCTGGAAGTCAAGTTCACCCTGAAGGCGCCTGACGCCAGCCTTCTGGCGCAGCTTTCCGACCGCGCCGGCATGATCGTCTCGCCGAAGGCCGCCAAGGAACTCGGCGCCAATTTCGGCTCCAAGCCGGTCTGCGCCGGCCCGTTCAAGTTCGTCGAGCGGGTCCAGCAGGACCGCATCGTGCTCGAGAAGTTCGCCGACTACTGGGACAAGGACAATATCTTCCTCGACAAGGTCACCTACCTGCCGATCCCGGATACGACGGTCCGGCTCGCCAACCTGCAGTCCGGCGACCTCGATTTCCTCGATCGCCTGGCGCCGACCGACGTCGCGACCGTGAAGGCGGATTCCAGCCTCGGTTTCGATGCCGTCGTCAACATCGGCAACATGGCGATCTACGTCAACATCGGCAACGGCCCGCGCGCCGACAACCCGATGGGCAAGGA
>JBQGDG010000326.1:0-2778 GCA_052038935.1 Neorhizobium sp.
CCGGGTGACGACCTGGCCGGCATTCTTCATCAGATATTCGAGCAACCGAAATTCCCGCGGCTGCAAAAGGATATCCTTGCCGCCGCGCTTGACTTCATGGGACAGGCGGTCGAGCTCGAGATCGCCGACACGGTAGACCATGTCCTGTTCCGGCGTGCCCTTGCGGCGGCCGAGTACCTCGACGCGCGCCAGAAGCTCGGAAAAGGCGTAAGGCTTCGGCAGATAGTCGTCACCGCCGGCGCGCAGGCCGGTGACACGGTCGTCCACCTGTCCGAGCGCGGAGAGGATGAGGACGGGCGTGTTGACGCCACGTTTGCGCAGTTCGCTGATGACGGACAGGCCGTCGCGGCGCGGCAGCATGCGGTCGATGACCATCACGTCGTAACCGTTCTCGCTGCCCATGAACAGGCCGCTCTCCCCGTCACTGGCGTGATCGGCGATGATGCCGGCCTCGCGAAAGGCCTTGGTCATGTAGGCTGCCGCCTCGAGGTCGTCTTCGATAACCAGAATCTTCATGTGCGGGACAATAGCGTCCGAGGTCAGTCCAGCACCATCGGAATTTTCCGTCTGGGCCGGGGAAAGTGTCGGGGTCTGCATGACGGGCTCCCTTGCAAGAGGGGCGCCGACGTTGCCGGCGGCGCCCCAAGAGCGTTTCACTTATGCATGTTGCGCTCTGCGACATGTCGATCCTGCGGGCGGGCCTGGAGGTGACACCCCCCGCAAGATCTCTGCGCCGGTCCGATCAACCCTGATCGATCGGCAGGGCTATGAAGCGGCTGGTGCCGTTTGCCTCGACCTGGAAGAGCGCGCGGGTGCGGCCGTCCTTGCGGGCCTGGTCGAGAACGGAACCGACGTCGCCGGCGCTCTCGACCTTCTTGTTGTTGACCGAAACGATCTTCTCGCCGTTCTTCAGGCCGCGGGCCGCGGCTTCGGAGTCCGGATCGACTTCGGTGACCGAGAGGCCGGAACCGTCGTCGGCCGGCGCTACGGTGATGCCGAGGCTCGCCAGCGCCTGTTCCGTGGACGGCGCCGGATCGTCGGGCTGCTGCGGTTCGGCAGCGGCGGCCTCGTCGCTTGCCATGTTGCCGAGCGTCACCGGAAGCGTCTGGTCCTTGCCGTCGCGCCACAGATCGACATCGACCTTGGTGTTCGGGCCGAAGGCCGCAACGCGGCGGGCCAGATCACGGGCGTCCTTGATCGGCTGTCCGTTGACCGCGCGGATGACGTCGCCCTGCCTGATGCCGGCCTTCTGGCCCGGCGATCCTTCCTGGGGAGCGACGACGAGCGCACCGGAGGCTTCCTTGAGGCCGAGGGAATCGGCGATATCCTGGGTCACCGGCTGGATCTGGACGCCGAGCCAGCCGCGCTCGACCTTGCCGTCCTTCATCAGGTCGGCGATGACGTCCTTGGCGGTCGAGGCAGGGATGGCGAAGGCGATGCCGACATTGCCGCCGGACGGCGAGAAGATCGCGGTGTTGATGCCGACGACCTGACCGTTGAGATCGAAGGTCGGACCGCCGGAATTGCCGCGGTTCACCGCAGCGTCGACCTGGATATAGTCGTCGTAGGGACCGGAGCCGATGTCACGGCCGCGCGCCGAGATGATGCCCGCGGTGACGGTGCCGCCGAGGCCGAACGGATTGCCGACGGCGACGACCCAGTCACCGACGCGGACCTTGCTGTCGTCGGCGAAGGAGACATAGGTGAACTTGCGGCTGGACGCATCGACCTTGAGCACTGCGAGATCGGTGCGGCTGTCCTTGCCGACGAGCTTGGCGTCGAGTTCGGTACCGTCGTTCATGACGACCGTGAAGGCCTGACCGTCGGAAACGACGTGGTTGTTCGTGACGACGTAGCCATCCTCGGAGATGAAGAAGCCGGAGCCCTGGGCGGTCGGACGCAGGTGATGCGGACGCGGACCGCCGCGCTCGGCGCGATCCTGGTTGCGGCCGCCGGGGCCACCGGGCATCTGGCCGCCGAATTCGCGGAAGAAGCGCTTCAGCGGGTGGTCATCGGGCAGTTCGTCGAAACCGCGGCCACCGAAATTGAAGGAGAAATTGCTGTTGTCGTCGGAAACAGGCTGTGCGTCGGACTGGACGCGGACCGAAACGACGGCCGGCGACACAGCGGACACGACGTCCGCGAAGCTCGGTGCCTGCGGTGCCGTGACGCTGACCGGCGCGGCATAGGAGGACATGATCTGCGCCGGGATACCGGTCGAGAGCATGACGGCAGCGAGACCGGCAATCGTCGAGGTCTTCAGTACAGTCTTGAGGGAGGGACGTCCAATCGTGCTCATGGTGAAAGCTACCTTCTTCTCTTCGTCACTCAATCTTGGCCGGTGCGTTCCGGCGTCGTTGGATGACAGAGATATAGGAGCCCGCACCTTAACTGCAGGTGGCTAGGTCATGAAATGTTTGTAATATTCGGCCCGGCCCGATCTACACCGCCCGCAAGCCGGCATGCATGCTGCGCAGACGGCGAATTTCGGATGCGCGCCTGCCGTCGGCGCGTGTCGGCGCAATATTCCGCGAGCGATGCCAGGTCAACTTCCGCTACTTGCGAAGGAGCTCGTCGATGCGGGCCTGTTCCTCGGCCGTCAGCGTCTCTGCAGGACGTCGGCTCGGGCGGCTTCGTATGAAGACGGCGACGGCCAGGATGCCGCCGAGAACGAGAACGGCGGGTGTCGCCCAGAGCAGCACCGTCTTGGCGCTCAGCCGCGGATTGAGCAATACGAATTCACCGTAGCGGGAGACGACATAGTCGATCACTTCGCCA
>JBQGDG010000327.1:0-17249 GCA_052038935.1 Neorhizobium sp.
TTCCGGTTTGCTCGAATTTGAGCGAATCCCGCAGCCCGATCTTCATCATGCCCCTTACCGGAATTTTATGCTTTCCGTCGTAGCAATCATTCCCGTCGATAAACGCAGATGTTCCTAGAAATCGGGAGATGTGGAGATGAACGAGACCATTCGCGGACTGCTTGCAAAGGTAGGCGGATTGCCGGTCAACGTGGCGGAGCTCGAGGACGGCGCCGATCTTTACGCCGCCGGCCTGTCCTCTTTTGCGTCAGTCCAGCTGATGCTGGCGATCGAGGAGGCCTTCGACATCGAATTCCCCGACAGTCTCCTGAACCGGAAGTCTTTCTCCAGCATTGCCGCGATCGAGACGACCGTCACCCAGATCCTGAAAGCCATTGAGGCCGCCTGATGAGCCTTGCCGCCGTCGCAACCGACCTGACGCTTTCCGCCCGCGCGCAGCGGGCCGCCGACGTGGCCGCGCAATTCGCCGACCAGGTCGATCGCGAGGGACGTTTTCCCCGTGAAGCCTTCGAGGCCATGAAGGTCGAGCGCCTGCTCGGCATCCAGATCCCCGCAAGCTTCGGTGGCGAAGGCGCATCGCTTTCCGAAATCGCCGAAGTCTGCTCCATTCTCGGCCAGGCCTGCGCATCGAGCGCGATGGTTTTCGCCATGCATCAGATCAAGGTTTCGAGCCTGGTCGAACACGGGCAGGAGAGCGCCTGGCACGGCGATTTCATGCGCGAGCTCGCCGGCCGCCAGCTGCTCGTCGGCTCGGCGACCACCGAAGGCGGCATCGGCGGCAACCTGCGCAATTCGATCTGCGCCATCGAGAAGGATGGCGACATCTGCCGCCTGACCAAGGACGCGACCGTCATTTCCTACGGCGCCCATGCCGACGCCATCATGGTGACGTCCCGCGCCCATCCCGACGCCGCCGCCGGCGACCAGGTGATGACCGTGTTCAGGCGCGGCCAGTACACGCTCGACAAGACGGTCGACTGGGATACGCTCGGCATGCGCGGCACCTGCTCGGACGGGTTTCTGTTCAAGGGCGAGGCGCCCGCGGCCCAGATCTTCCCGAAGCCATTCGCCGAAATCGCCGCGCAATCCATGCTGGCGACATCGCATCTTCTCTGGAGCGCCGTCTGGTACGGCATCGCCGCCGATGCAGTGCTGCGCGCCCAGTCCTTCGTGCGCGCCGCCGCCCGCAAGTCGGCCGGCACCACGCCGCCCGGGGCCGTGAGACTCGCCGAGATCTCGACGCTGCTGCAGCTTCTGAGGGGAAATATCCTCTCCGGCCTCAAGGCCTATGACGAGGCCAGGGCCGATGCGGACCAGCTGTCGTCCATGGCCTTTTCGATCGCCATGAACAACGTCAAGCTGGCATCCTCGGAGATGATCCTGACGATCATCAACCAGGCGATGATCGTCTGCGGCATCATGGGCTACAAGAACGGCACGCCCTACAGCCTCGGCCGGCATCTGCGCGACGCCCATTCGGCCCAGCTGATGATCTCCAACGACCGCATTCTCGCCAACACGTCGACCATGCTGCTCGTGCAGAAACCGGACACCAGCCTTCTCGGCTGATGCCCGCCCGCAGTTTCGATGCCGGGCGGGACCGGAACGGGCAGGATGCCCTCCACCGGACCGCCGGACGGCCCCCTATTGAAGAGAATGAGGTAAAGCCATGGACATGCAAGTCTCCTTCCTCGACCGCCTGTTCGATGCAGGCCTGCTGATCGATACCGGTATCGACGGCCTCTATGGCCGCAGCGGCGAATTCGAGGAGGTGATCGCCGCCTTCGAGCGGCTGATCGACAGGGTGGGCGGCGGTGACGGCGCCGAGGCCATGCGCTTTCCGCCGGGCATGAACCGCGCCTTCTTCGAACAGAGCGGCTACATGAAGAGCTTCCCGCAGCTTGCCGGCACCGTCCATTCCTTCTGCGGCAACGAACTCGACCATATGAGCCTGCTGAAATGCATGGAAGTGGGCGAGGAGGACTGGACCAAGGGCCAGGAAGCGACCGACATCGTGCTGACGCCGGCCGCCTGTTATCCGCTCTATCCCACCGTCGCCCGCCGCGGCAATCTGCCGAATTCCGGCGCGCTCTACGACCTGCAGAGCTATTGCTTCCGCCACGAGCCTTCCAAGGACCCGGCCCGCCAGCAGCTGTTCCGCATGCGCGAATATGTCTGCATGGGCACCGAAGGCCACGTCACCGACTTCCGCCAGACCTGGATGGACCGCGGTGTCGAGATGATGAAATCCGTCGGCCTCGACGTGACGATCGACGTCGCCAACGACCCGTTCTTCGGCCGTGCCGGCAAGATGATGGTCAACAACCAGCGCGACCAGAACCTGAAATTCGAGCTGCTGATCCCCATCACCTCGACCACCAAGCCGACCGCCTGCATGAGCTTCAACTACCATCAGGACTCCTTCGGCCTGAAATGGGGCCTGAACCTGGAAGACGGCAGCGTCGCGCATACGGCCTGCGTCGGCTTCGGACTGGAGCGGATCGCGCTCGCCCTCTTCCACACCCATGGGCTCGACACCAAGGCATGGCCGCAAGAGGTCCGCGCCGTTCTCTGGGGCTGAGGCGATGAAGGTTTTCCCGGATCTCGACCCGCAGACCTATCGGCCGCACGCGCTGCATTCCGCCGAGAGGATCTGGCCGGAAACGAATTGTTATGTGGATCTCTGGATCGAGGTGCTTTCGGCGAAAGACCTGCCGCCGGAGGCGATGCTCGGCTTCACCCTGACCCAGGATTTCGAGGGTGACCAGTTCACCTTCTTCAAGGTGCCGCTCGACGATCTCGAAGCCCTCTACGGCATCAGGGTGACGGAGCTCGCGATCTTCGACCGGCCGGAGCGGCATGTGATCGAGCAGATCGGCCGCGGCCGGCTGACGCTTCTCGAACTCGACAGCTTCTACCTGCCCGACACCCGCGGCCTGACCTACGGCCAGGAGCACGGCAAGACGACGGTTGCGGTCAACCGGCTGGATCTCGAAGCTCGCGAACTCGACTATTTCCACAACGGCGGCTTCTTCCGGCTGTCCGGTGACGATTTCGACGGCCTGTTGCAGATGCATGCCGGCACCGACGCCCTGCCATTCCTGCCCTATACGGAATTCGCCAAGTTCGATGCGGCACAGCCGGGCGACAGGGACATGCGCGAGGCGGCCTGGAAACTGCTGCGCCGCCATTTCGCCCGCCGGCCGGCCGAAAACCCGATCCGCGCCTTTGCCGGGGTATTTCCCGCCCAGGTGCAGCGTCTCGCCGAACGGGATTTCGGTTTCTTCCACAAATACGCCTTCAACACGCTGCGCCAGGTCGGGGCGAATTTCGAGCTTCTCGCCAGCCATCTCCGCTGGCTGAACGGCACCGCCTTCGGCGAGGCGGAAAAACACGCGCTGCGCATCGCCGAAGTGGCGAAATCCACCCAGTTCCAGCTCGCCCGTGCCGTCACCCGCAAGAAATTCGAACCGCTGGCGACAGCGCTCGATCCCGCAGCGGACGCCTGGGACCTGCTGATGGCCGATCTCGCCGAAACGCTCGGCCAGCGGCGCGAGGCCGCGTGAGCTTTCTCGCATCGATCGGGCGGCAAACCAGCCTTCTTTCCGAGGGCTGGTCGCTGACGTCCAGCGAACCGGGCGCCTGGGCGCTGCCGGGCGACATCCCGGCGGACGCAGAGACCGTCGCCGCGATCGTGCCGGGCACGGTGGCGGCGGCGCTCGAGAGCGCCGGCCGTTTCGACCGCAGCCGGCCGGAGCCCCTGATCGGCCGCGACGCCTGGTACCGGCGGACGCTTGCCGGCGAGCGGCCGGGGCCCGCCCTGCTGCGTTTCGAGGGACTGGCGACGATCGCCGACGTGTTCATCGACGACCGGCTTGTGCTTGCCGCGACGGGCATGTTCGAGAGCCATGACGTGGCGGTGGACCTGACCGGCACCGAGACGCTGTCGATCTGCTTTCGCGCGCTGCAGCCGCATCTGGAAAAGACAGGCCCCCGCGCCCGCTGGCGGCCGCGGCTGATGAACAATCAGGGCCTGCGCCGGATCCGCACCACGACGCTCGGCTTCATGCCCGGCTGGTGTCCGGAAGTCCATGCCGTCGGCCCGTGGCGGCCGATTTCACTGATCCGTCAGGCCGGTCCTCTTTCCCCGCCGGCCGGAAAGATGGAGCGGCCGGCAATTTCGGCGACGCTCGAAGGGGCCGATACCGGCAGGCTCGTGGTCGCTTTCGCCGACGACGGGCAAAACCGCGACATCCGCCTCGTCTGCGACAAGCGCGAGACGGCTTTCACCCTTTCGGAAGGGCGATACACCGCCGAACTGCAGCTCCCGGGCATCAGGCCGTGGTGGCCGCATTCCCATGGCGAACCGGCGCTCTACGACGTGTCCCTGAGGATAGACGGCGAGGAATTGACGCTTGCGCGCACCGGCTTCCGCACCGTCGCGGTCGATCACGGCGACGACGGCAGCGGATTTTCCGTATCGGTGAACGGCGGGCGGATCTTCTGCCGCGGCGCCGTCTGGACCTCTGCCGACATCGTCGGACTGCCCGGCGGCCGGAAGGATTACGAACCATGGCTGAAGCTGGCGAAGGACGCCGGCATGAACATGATCCGCATTCCCGGCATCACCGTCTATGAGAGCCCGCACTTCTTCGCACTCTGCGACGAGCTCGGCCTGTTGGTCTGGCAGGACCTGATGTTCGCCAATTTCGACTATCCCGTCGCCGATCCGGATTTCGTGATTCACGTGAAATCAGAAGTCGGCCGGTTCCTCGACGAGACGCAGGCCAATCCATCGCTGGCGATCGTTTGCGGCGGCAGCGAAATCTGGCAGCAGGGCGCGATGCTCGGCCTGCCGGAACGGATCTGGAAAGGGCCTCTCTGCAGCGAGATCCTGCCGCAGCTCGTCGCCATGCATCGGCCCGGCCTGGCCTATGCGGAAAACTCGCCGTCCGGAGGCGCCCTGCCCTTCTATCCGAATGCCGGCATCGCCCACTATTACGGCGTCGGCGCCTACAGGCGCCCGCTCGAGGACGCCCGCCGGGCCGGCATCCGGTTTGCCGCCGAATGCCTGGCCTTCTCCAACCTCGCCGCCGACGAGACCCTTGCCGGCGGCAAGACCGGCATTCCACGCGATGCCGGCGCCGGCTGGGATTTCGAGGACGTGCGCGACCACTATCTCGGCACGCTCTACGACGTGGACCCGCGAGCGCTTCGCGACAGCGATTTCGAGCGCTACCTCGCCCTGTCGCGCGCCGTCACCGGCGAAGTCATGGAGGCGACCTTCGCCGAATGGCGCAGGCCCGGTTCCTCCTGCAACGGCGCGCTCGCCTTCACGCTGCAGGACGTGATGCCCGGTCCCGGCTGGGGCATCGTGGGCGCCGACGGTCGGGCCAAGCCCGCCTGGTTCGCGCTGAAACGCGCCTTCCGGCCGGTCCAGGCGATTTTCGCCGACGAAGGGACGAACGGTCTCGATATCCACGTCTTGAACGAGACGGCCTGCGCCATGACGCTCGTGCTGGAGGTCGCCTGCCTGCGCGACGGGAAGATGCCGGTCGTTTCCGGCCGCCGCGAGCTTTCGCTTGCCGGCCGCAGCAGCGAAAGCATCGCCTGCACCGATCTCTTCGGCGCCTTTTTCGACACCAATCACGCCTATCGCTTCGGCCCGCCCTCCCACGACGTCGTGACGGCGCGACTGACCGATGGCGGCACCGGGGAAATCGTCGCCGAGGCGTTCCACTTCCCGCTCGGCCGCGCATCGGCGATGCATGACGCCGCCGTCACCGCAAGTCTCGTCGAAGAAGATGGAGCGTTCCGGATCGACGTCGCCTCGGACGGTTTCGTCCAGTCGGTTTCGATCATGGCAGACGGCTTCGACCCGAGCGACAACTGGTTCCACCTGGCGCCGGGCGTCACGAGGCGCATTGACCTCCGGCCCGCCCGCGGCGAGACCGCACGCCGGCCCGGCGGAACGGTCCGCTCACTCGGCGGCGACCGCATCCTTCGGTTCTGAGGCGGTCATGGTCTGCGGCACCAGCCGCAGCGCCATGTCCCGCACGGTGTCCAGATAGGCCTGCCGCGCTTCCGGCGGCGTCAGGTTATGGTCGGCGCGCGCGATGACGCCGGTCGTCACCCCCGGCCATTGCGCGAGCGCGCGGCCATCCCTGCCGAAATAGTAATCGTAGTGTTCGAGGCCGATGTCGCCGTCGCTGTAGACGAGGGAGACGGGAACGCGGCGGCGGTGCAGCGCCTCGAAGGCGTCGCGTATCTCCCGCCCCTCCGGCAGCGAAAATCGGAAGGCATGCATGACGCGGCCGGAGACCCGCCGCGCGAGACCCTTGCCGATATTCGATACGGCGGCGAAGACATCGACTTCACCGGCAAGCACCCGGCGCAGCGTGGCGAGATCGAAGGCGCGGCGGCCGTAATCCTCCAGGCTGCGGGTGCCGTTGACGATGGCATCGTCCACCGAGCGCCCCGGCTGCCAGCGGAAGACGATGGGATTGACCGCGACGACGCCGGCGATGCGCCGATCGGCCAGCGCCGAGCGGAAGGCCAGGAAGGCGCCGCTGCAGCGGCCGGCCACGAGGATCCTGCCGAAATCGCCGCGTGCGAGGAAATCGAGCGCGTCGGTGACGTCGCCGATCTGGCTGTCGTGATAGAGAACCTGCTGCGGCCGGCCGGGATAGGCCGGGCTGTCGGCGACATTGGCCGTGTCGAAACGCAGCGAGGCTATGCCCTCGCGCGCCAGTTGCCGGGCCATCCCCACCGTGTGGCGTCCCCAGCCCGCATGGCGGTCGTAGGCGGCCGACAGCAGCAGGACGGCGGCGCCGCGGCGAAGGCCGGCGGGTTCGCAGAGGACGCCCACCAGATGGTCGCCGGCGCCGAACCGCACCGGCGTTTCGGCAAAATGCGGTCCGACGAGCCGACCGCGCGAAAAGGCCGGCGGCTTGGACGGCTTGTCCACATCGACGGGCATCGCGGAAATCCAGGTGACGACGTCATCGGCCAGCGACAGCGGCAGCGTCGAGATGGTCGGATTGCCGACGAGATCCTGATAATTGTCGAACGGGACTTCGGCGACGTCGGCGCCGAGCACCCGCAGCCTCCTGCCGAGGTCCAGATCCGCCGGCCGGTCGGGCCTGACGCCGACGAGGATACGGCCGGCCGGCGCCCGCTCGAGCATCTTCAGGTCGATGCGGCGAAGCTCGTCGGCGATCGGGTCCGGCATGTGCAGCGAGGCGATCGATGTGCCCGACCGGCTCCGCTGATCCGGCGCGAGGCCGAGATTGTCATCGACGACGCTCGACCACATGGCGAGCTCGCGCAGGTAGGAGCGGCCCGAGATGACCGGAGCCAGAAACGCCATGGCCTCCAGCCCGTCGAGGTCGGCCGCGGCCTTGCTTGCCACCACGGTACCGAGACCGGCGGCGACGATGGCGACATGCCCGCAGCCGGATAGAGCTTTCAGCTGTCGCGCCGCCCGTGTCAGGCTCTCCGACCAGACCGCCAGCCCGGCGTCGAAACCTGCCGGATCCAGCGCGTCTCCGGTGCCCGGATAATCGAAACGAAGGCTCGGAATGCCCAGAGTCGAAAGCTTTTCCGCCGTCACCCGCCACAGCTTGCGGAACGACATCTCCTCCAGGCCCCAGGGGCTGGCGAACAGGACGGCGAGCCTTGCCGGCCGCGCAACGTCTCCGGCCGGCATGAAGAGCCCGATCGTATCGGCAAATGCGACTGGCTGTGCCGCGGGGAAAGGCAATGTCCCTTGATCCATCTGGAGCTTTCGTCACGAGAATGGCCGGCAGGCCGGTCCGGCGTTTTTACGCCAAAGTCACTCATGCCCGCTTAAGGAGATCGCTCCAATTTTAACCGCCGCAGGCCGGGTGTTCCGAAAAAAACCGACTCAGTGTCTGCATTTGCGGCCGGTCGCCCGAATCCGTCGGCTGGATGTTGAGCGGTTCCGTCGCCTGCCACCAGTCGCCGGCGGCCCAGTAGGACCAGCCCAGCCATACGTCCGGCCGGCTTTCGACCGCCGCCACCATGTCGGTGAGCGCGGACTGGCACTGCGGCAGGGTCGGCACGGCGAACTCGCCGAGGAAGCCGCGGCGCCCCTGGCCGGCCAGCCAGTCGCCGATCGTGCCGATCGCCTTGATCGCATCCGCGGCACGGGTGCATTCCTCGTTCTTGCCGGAGAAATCGGCATCGAGATACTGGTGAAGTTCATAGGCGTAGTTGCCCGTCGGATCCTCGACCTTGCCCATGACCTCGGAGTTCGGCGTTCCGTAATCGCCGCCCGACCAGCTATGCGCCCCGGTCCAGGAGGTGCCCGGAACGAGCACGAGATTGGTTGCGCCCGTCTGGCGGATGGCCGATATCGCGCCGTTGGCGGCGGACAGCCAGTCTTCGGCGGAAATCCCGTAGGGTTCGTTCATCAGTCCGAAGGTGATCCCCTCCCGGCCCGCAAACATCGTCGCCAGCCGGCGCCAGAAATCCGAGAATGCGCTCTGCGGAACGGCATCCGAGCCGATCAGCTTTTCGTTGTAGCGGCCGTAATTGTGCGGATCCAGAATGACGTGCATCCCGGCGGCGGTGATCGCCTTCACCGTCGCCCGCAACCGCTTCGTCTCCTCGGGATCGAATTTTTCGTAGAGTTCCGGCTGCAGGCGCTCCCACAGGAAAGGCAGGCGGACACCGGTGAACCCCTTGTCGCGGAAATATTCGATGGTCTTTCCGGAAGGGTAGATATAGCCCTTCTCGTAAGCCTGTCCGACGGCGCCGAATTCGGCCCCCGCGAGGTTTATGCCCCGGACGCATCCTGCCGATTGCGCCGGTCCGGCAGCCACCGCGAGACAGGTAAGGGCTCCGGCGAGCCCGCGGGTATAATGCCTGTAGCCTTTCGTCACCTGTTCCTCCGGTTCCTCACAGTCCTCAGCCCCAACGCATTAAATCAGCAAATGGATGTACGGAAGCCGCAGCAACACCCCGCCCGCGACGGTGATACGCCCGCGAAAGACGCAACGGGAACGGAATTCTGCGTCGCCGCGCCTAATGTGACGCGCAAGGACGCGATGACAAGTCCGTCACCGCGAGGAAAACTGTCCCTGGGGCGCGTATGCGTCTTCAATCGGGAAGCCTTTGCGTATAGGTCAATGCTGCCATTGCAGCACAGGGGAGAATGTGGATGAAGAAGAGCTATGTCCTGACCGTTTCGTGCAGATCCACGCGCGGCATCGTCGCCGCGATCTCCGGCTTCCTTGCCGAACAGGGCTGCAACATCATCGACAGTTCGCAGTTCGACGACCTCGATACGGGCAAGTTCTTCATGCGGGTGAGCTTCATCTCCGAGGAAGGCGTAGCGCGCGACGCGATCTCGACCGGCTTTGCCCCGGTCGCCGCAAAATTCGACATGGACTGGGACATTTTCGACAGCGCCGACAGGATGAAGGTGCTGCTGATGGTCTCCCGCTTCGGCCACTGCCTCAACGACCTTCTCTACCGCTGGAAGATCGGCGCGCTGCCGATCGATATCGTCGGCGTCGTTTCCAACCATTTCGACTACCAGAAACTGGTGGTCAACAACGACATCCCCTTCCACCACATCAAGGTGACCAAGGACAACAAGCCGCAGGCCGAGGCGCAGCTGATGGAAGTCGTCGAGACGAGCGGCACCGAGCTGGTCGTCCTCGCCCGCTACATGCAGGTGCTTTCCGACCAGCTCTGCACGCGCATGTCGGGCAAGATCATCAACATCCACCACTCCTTCCTGCCGAGCTTCAAGGGTGCCAATCCCTACAAGCAGGCCTATCAGCGCGGCGTTAAGCTGATCGGCGCCACCGCCCATTACGTCACGGCGGATCTCGACGAAGGCCCGATCATCGAGCAGGACACGGTTCGCATCACCCATGCGCAATCGCCGGACGACTACGTTTCGCTCGGCCGCGATGTCGAAAGCCAGGTTCTCGCCCGCGCGATCCACGCCCATATCCATCACCGGACCTTCATCAACGGCAACCGCACCGTCGTCTTTCCGCCGAGCCCCGGCTCCTACGCATCGGAGCGCATGGGCTAACCGTCGAAAATCCCTATGGACGCGGCGTTTCGGCGCGCTATCCTCTTGCTTCAGGTTGTAACCGGAGACGAGGATGCCAGACCCAGCGCCCGCAGACCCAATGCCTGACGATCCGGCGCCCGAAATGCCCTACGACCGTTCCGGCGAGGTGCCGCTCGAACGCGTCGACGAGCTGCTGCGCGACCATTGGGGGCTTTCAGGTCAGGTCTTCCCCGTCGAGGAGACGCGCGGGGCGGGTTTTCTGGTCGACAACGGCAACCTGCGCTACCTGCTCGAAATCCGGGAGACCGGTGACGAGGCGCAGCTACGGCTCGAACACGAGGTGATGCGCCACGTCATCCGCAATCCGGACGGTCCTCCCGTTCCCGAACCGGTGGCGACGAAGGACGGGGCCGATATCCTGACCGCCGAGATCGACGGCCGGGACAGGCTGCTGCGCCTGCTCACGGCGCTCGACGGCGATCCGCCGCCCCTGCCCGGGGAATTGTCGCCGGACGCGATCGCCGCTCTCGGGGCGCTGACCGCGGGGCTTGCAAAAAGCCTCGAGGATTTCGACCTGCGGATGTGGAACGGCGACCGGGAGGACGACCTGCGCAAGGCCGGACCGCAGACGGTCTCGCTTCTGTCCGAAGTGACCGACCAGCAGGCCCGCGATCTCATCGCCCGGGCGATGGTCGCCGCGCTGCGGCGCATCCACCCGCTGACCCAGGGCTTCCGCCTGGGCCTGACCGTGCCCGACCTGCCGTTCGGCGATCTTGCCGGGCAGGGAACGGGCCATGCCTGGATGCCGGCCGGCATCAGCGATCTGACCAGCCTTTCGAGGAGCTGGTACGTCGCCGCGCTCGCCAAGACCTGCGCCCATATTCTCGCCCGCTGCCATGGCGATCCGTCCTCGATCCTGCCGGCCGTCACCGCCTATCACGGCGTCAATTCGCTGAACGCCAGCGAGGCCGAAGCCTTGTGGCCCCTGGTCATCGCCCAGCTGGCGCTGGAGGCGGCGACAACTGAGAACCGTCACGCCCGCGCCGCCGACGATGCCGCGGCCAGGACCGCGGCGGAAGCCTGCCGCGCCGTATTGAATGCCGCGCTGTCGATCGATCCGGCCTATATGCATGCCCGCATCCTCGATGCCTGCGGCATGCATGTGCCGCTGCCCGAATTCGCGCCGCTCCTGCCGGGCATCGATCCCGACCGGATCAGGCTCGTCGACCTCGGCGTCACCAGCCCGCTCTTCTACGACGGCAACTGGACGGATCTGGACTGCGACTGGAAACTGCTCGCCCGCGTCGCCTGGGATACCGGCATGGGAAGCACCCGCTACGGCGAAAACCGTCTCTCCCGAAGCCGGCCTGATGCCGGGGCGCAGGCGGAAACCTTCGCCCTCCATGTCGATATCTGCCTGCCCGTCGGCACGCCGGTCCACGCGCCGTTCGACGGCACGCTGTTTCAGGCCGCCCCGCAGCTGTCCTTTCGCGGAGAAGCCGTCACCCTGCTGGTCGAGGGCGTCGGCACGCAGCTGCCGGAGGGCGCCAAAGTCGCATCGGGAGACCTGCTGGGCACGGTGGCGGGCGAGGAAGGATCCGTCGGCGGGCTGCGCCTGAGGCTCGCGCGCGACGCGGAAAACCCCCCGCCGCTCTTCTGCGCGCCGTCCGAGGCGCCGGTCTGGCGGCATCTCGCGCCCTCGCCCGCCGGCCTGCTCGGCCTCGACCTCGACGCCGCGCCGGCGACGGAGGACAGGACGACGAGAGGCTGGCGCGAATTCCTCTATGACGAGGCCGGCCGCGTCCGCCTCGATTTCAGCGGCCGGGCACCGCTGATCGGCCACGGGCACCCGTCGGTCGCGACCGCCGCCTATCGCCGGCATCTCCTGTCGGCGGCGACGGACAGCGGCCAGCGGGAGGCTCTCGCTCTCGTGCAGGCGCTCGCCGCGATCGCCCCCGCCGGCCTCGAAAGCGTCGTGCTGTTCGCCTCGCAGCGTTCGGCAATG
Source organism: Neorhizobium sp. (assembly GCA_052038935.1). Taxonomy (GTDB): domain Bacteria; phylum Pseudomonadota; class Alphaproteobacteria; order Rhizobiales; family Rhizobiaceae; genus Neorhizobium. The sequence continues at coordinate 12,060 of JBQGDG010000327.1, forward strand.
GAGGCGCTCGTCGGGTTTGCAAGGCAGCATACCGGCCGGCAGTGGATCGTGACCTTCGAGAGCGACGAGAGCGCCGGCGAACGCCGCGAGCCGGATGGCGACGACGGGGACGATGGCGGCGGCGATATCGCCGCCGTGATCTTCGAACCGTCCATCGGCACCCGCGATCTCGCAGCGGAGGCGGCCGCGGCGGCGCAGTCGGGCGGTCTCGTCATCGCCGACGAGAGACGCACCGGATACGGCCGGCTGGGCGACGTGACCTGGGCGGTCGGGCGGGAAACCGTGCCGGCCGACATGCTTCTCGCGGGGAGCTGCGACGGCGGCAGCCTGGCCGTCGTCTTCTGCCGGCCGGAACTGGCGGACGCGCTCGAGACATTCGCCCAGCCGGTCTCGCCGGTCGATGCGGCAACCGGGCTGGCGGCGCTGTCGGTGCTGCGCGGCGAGGACATGCAGGCGAACGTGGCCGCGACCGGCGCCATCCTCGGCGAAGGCCTGCGATCGATCGCCGAGGAAGCGGAAGGCGCGCTGGAGATCGGCGGCAGCGGACTGCTCTGGACGATTCAACCCTCGAGCGAATTGCTCGATCTCGTCGAACGGCTGGAGAGCGACGTGCTCCACGACCTCGACGCGCCGGGCCGGCTGCTGCTCGCGCCGCCGCTCTGCCTGCGCGAAACCAGCGCGAGGCTCTATCTCGATCGGCTCCGCCGCGCCCTCGGCCTCGCCTCCGACTGACATTTTTATTCACCGCGCCCTTGCTTGGGCCGCGTCAGTGCTTAAGTAAGCCCGGCGGGAGTACCCGGGCGACACTGCGAATGAAATTTCACAATCTCGCCTCTCTCCTGTCATCATGCAGAAAAATATTCTGCTTAAACAAGAATTCGTTGATCATGCTTCTGGATTCGAATACAGTGGCATGATGTCGGAAAGTGATTCCGATCTTTCGCGCAACCGCTTGAGAAGGAGAGTGGCATGGCTGAACCTACCTGCGTCGCCGCCTCCGGCTGGCTTGCGCTCAAATTGAATGGCACGGATCGCCGCTCCCTTCCGTGCTGTCGAATGTAACGCTTCCGGTTCTTTTCGTTCCTGAAATCATCATTCGTTTTGCGCTGCATTCGCTGCAGCCAATGCGGGAGTCTGTCATGCAGAAGCAAGTTATTGAATTCGCCGGCGAGCCCGTCGGCATCGTCGTGCCGGACGAGAATCGGCTGAAGTTCATCGCCGTGAAATTCCATGTCATCGATCTGGACGAACAGCGATTCGATACGCCGGACGACGTGCGTGTGGCCATCGGCAAACTCGTATCGTCCAAGAACCTGGCGCCGGTCGCCCACGTCTAGCCGCTGCCGGTGCGCCGTTCGACCGGACATCAAAAAAGCCGCTCCCTTCCGGGGCGGCTTTTGCTTTTGGGGCTCGACCGTCCCGTTCAGAATGCCGTGAAGGTGATGGTGGTCAGCGACCGCTCGATACCCGGGATGGAAGCGATCTTCTCGTTGACGAAACGGCCGATCTCCGCCTCCTCGCCGATATAGACCTTCAGCAGAAGATCCCATTCGCCGCTGGTGGAATAGAGTTCGGACACGAGCTCCGCCTTGTAGATGGCATCGGCCACCTCATAGGTCTTGCCGGGCTTGCAACGGAGCTGGACGAAGATTGGTTTCATGGTTACCTGCCTCGATGGCACCGCATCGCGGTGATGGTCGTCATGGCCCGACTATTGGCCGATGCGGCCGGCCGGCGCAAGTGCGACGCGCGGACGTCGGAGCCGACCGGCATGCTTTGCGCGCCTATCGTGCAAGCGGCTGCGCCATGCGGATCTCCTGCGTGATCCAGTCGCGGAAGGCGGCGAGCGGCGGATAGGTTGCCCGGTCCGGCATATAGGCGAGATAATATTGCCCGGTCGGCATCGGCTCTCCCCCGGCCACCGGCACCAGCGCGCCCGTTTCCAGCTCGCGCTCGATCAGGAAGCGTGGCAAGAGCGCCGCGCCGAGCCCCGAACGCGCCGCCTCGACCATGGTCGTGAACTGATCGAACAGCATGCCATGCACCGTTTCGAACGGCACGCGATGGCGGGCAAGCCATAATTCCCAGGCATCCGGCCGGGTGCTCAGATGCAGCAGCGGCGCCTGCAGGATATCGGCGGGTGCCGCGATCGGATGCCGGTCGAGAAATGCCGGGCTGCAGACCGGCACGACATCCTCGTCCATCAGGAAGGTGAGGGCCGCGCCCGGCCAGCGGGCGACGCCGAAATGAATGGCGGCGTCGAGCGTGTCGAAACGGAAATCGAAAGGTTCGAGCCGGGTGACGAGATTGACCGCCATGCCGGGATTGAGATCGAGGAAGCGGCCGATCCGGGGCGTGAGCCAGCGCGTGCCGAAAAACGGCAGGATCGCCAGATTGAGCGTCCCGCCGGCGGGATTTGCCCTCAGGTTGAGCGAGGCGTTGGAAATCCGCCGCAGCGCCTCGCGCACCTCGCGGGCATAGGTATCGCCGGCGAGCGTCAGCCTGATCGTCTGCCGCTCGCGCAGGAAAAGCGCCACGCCGAGCTGCTTTTCGAGCGCCGAGATCTGGCGGCTGACGGCGCTCTGCGTCAGGCCGAGCTCGTTTGCCGCAGCGGTAACGCTGCCGCTGCGCGCCGCGGCCTCGAAGGCCGCGAGCAGCGAAAACGACGGGAGAAAACGCCTGGGCGGCAGCATGCGTCATTCCTCCAGCGAATGACCTGTTGATAACATCTCGATATTCATCCGGAACGCGCATCTGTAAAGTCCGGCAAACCAAAAAACGGGAACATCCATGCTCAACAATCCGCGCTCCCACGGCCTGTGGGAAAGGACCGCTCCCGCCGCGCCGAAGACCGTGCCGCTGAGCGGCTCCGTCACTGCCGATGTGGTCATCGTCGGCGGCGGTTACACCGGCCTTTCGGCGGCGCTGCACCTGGCCGAACGCGGAACCGGGGTCGTGCTCCTGGAAGCGGCCGAGATCGGTTTCGGCGGCGCCGGCCGCAATGTCGGCCTGATCAATGCCGGCATGTGGGTCATGCCCGACGATTTTCCGAAGGAGCTCGGCGACGAATACGGCGAACGTGCGCTCGATCTGCTGGGCAACGGACCCTATCTGGTCCGCGAACTGATCGCACGACACGGCATCGCCTGCGAACTCGAAACGAACGGCACACTGCATTGCGCCGTCGGCCCGCAGGGCATGACGGAACTGGAGGAGCGCGCCCGGCAGTGGCAGAAGCGCGGCGCGCCGGTGACCATGCTCGATGCCGCCGAGACGGAGCGCCGGATCGGCACCGGTGCCTATGCCGGATCGCTGCTCGACATGCGCGCCGGCACGCTGCAGCCGCTCGCCTATGCCCGCGGGCTGGCCCATGCCGCCGTGAAGGCCGGGGCGAAGCTCCATACCGGCAGTGCGGTGATCCGGACCGGCGAGGCGAACGGCAGGAAGATCGTCGGGACCGCCTCGGGCGAGGTCTCCGCGGACTGGATCATCGTCGCCACCGATGCCTACTCCACCGGGCCGTGGGCGCAGGTGCGCCGCGAACAGGTGCATCTCCCCTATTTCAACCTGGCGACCAGGCCGCTTTCCGCCAATCTGCGCCGCTCGATCCTGCCGAATTGCGAGGGATGCTGGGATACGAAGGAAATCCTCTCCTCCTTCCGCATGGACCAGGCCGGCCGCCTGGTCTTCGGATCGGTCGGCGCGCTGCGCGGCACCGGCATCGCCGTCCACAAGGCATGGGCGCGACGTTCGCTGAAGCGGCTTTTCCCGCAACTCGGCGACGTGGAATTCGAGGCCGAATGGTACGGCAAGATCGGCATGACCGACAACGCCCTGCCGCGCTTCCACAGGTTCGACAGGAATGTCATCGGCTTTTCCGGCTACAATGGCCGCGGCATTTCGCCGGGCACGACATTCGGCAGGGTTCTGGCGCACCATGTCCTCGGCGAGATCGGCGAGGGCGACCTGCCCCTGCCGCTGACCGATGTGAAGGAGGCCGGTTTGCGCAACATGAAGGAAGCCTATTACGAGGCGGGCGCCCAGATCGCCCACTTTGCCGGCGAACGCTTCTGACCACCACACGAATATCGGCAGGCGTGTTGCGAAAACGCCGCCGATTTGTAGATTGACCCCGAATTCAGACATCCGGAGACAGACATGACGCTTGCCAAACTCGACCTCGCCGCCGACGTGGACAAGATCTTCGCCGATCTCGGCGTTTCCACCGACCGCTACAAGGGTGGCACGCTCGCCGTCCGCTCGCCGATCACGGGCACCGAAATCGGCAAATTGCCTGAGGTCGGCGCCGCCGACGCCAAGAAGGCGATCGACGCTGCTCATCAGGCCTTCCTCGAATGGCGCCTCGTGCCGGCACCGAAGCGCGGTGAACTGATCCGCCTGCTCGGCGAAGAGCTGCGTGCGGCAAAATCGGCTCTCGGCCGCCTCGTCTCCATCGAAGTCGGCAAGGTCACTTCCGAGGGCCTCGGCGAAGTGCAGGAGATGATCGACATCTGCGATTTCGCCGTCGGTCTCTCCCGCCAGCTCTACGGCCTGACGATCGCCACCGAACGGTCCGAGCACCGGATGATGGAGACCTGGCATCCGCTCGGCGCCATCGGCATCATCTCCGCCTTCAACTTCCCGGTCGCCGTCTGGTCCTGGAATGCGGCACTCGCCATCGTCTGCGGCAATTCCACCATCTGGAAGCCGTCTGAAAAGACACCGCTGACCGCGCTCGCCACCCAAGCGATCTTCGACAAGGCGCTCGCCCGCTACGTCGCCGACGGCGGCACGGCGCCGAAGAACCTCTCGACGCTGCTGATCGGCGGCCGCGAGATCGGCGAGACGCTCGTCGACCATGAAAAGGTACCGCTGGTTTCGGCCACCGGCTCGACCCGCATGGGCCGCGAGGTCGGCCCGAAGCTCGCGCAGCGTTTCGCCCGCTCGATCCTCGAGCTCGGCGGCAACAATGCCGCGATCGTCACGCCGACGGCGGATCTCGACCTGACGCTTCGTGGCGTTGCCTTCGCCGCCATGGGCACGGCCGGCCAGCGCTGCACGACGCTGCGCCGCCTCTTCGTGCATGACAGCGTCTACGACGCGCTCGTGCCGCGTCTCGCCAAGGCCTATCAGTCCGTCACCATCGGCTCGCCGCTGACGGACGGCAATCTCGTCGGCCCGCTGATCGAC
>JBQGDG010000328.1:0-5977 GCA_052038935.1 Neorhizobium sp.
CTCGTGACGCCGGAAGAGCTCGCCGTCGTCGAGGACGTGGTGCGCGCCATCAATCCGACCGCCCGCATCCACAAGACCAGCCGATCCGGCGTCGATCTTGCCCGCGTTCTGGATCAGGGCGCCTTCAACCTCGAACGTGCTCTCGAGAACGATCCGCATTTCCTTGACCACGACCACGAAGACCATGTTTGCGGGCCGGATTGCGATCATGACCATGGCCACCACCACGGGCACGATCATCACCACCACGACCATGACCACCATCATCATGACCATGATCATCATCATGGCCACCACGATGCGATGTCGCCGATCCACGATGTGACTGTGAAGTCGATCTCGCTGCGTGGCGGCGAGATGATCCCCGATCGTTTCTTCCCGTGGATCCAGAAGATCACCCAGACGGAAGGCCCTAACATCCTGCGCCTGAAGGGCATCATTGCCTTCGCCGGTGACGACGAACGTTACGTCGTGCAGGGCGTCCACATGATCGTCGAAGGGGATCACCAGCGTCCTTGGAAGGACGGCGAGAAGCGCGAAAGCCGCCTCGTCTTCATCGGCCGCAACCTCGATTTCGACAAGATCGAAAAGAGCTTCCTCGCCTGCCAGGCGACGGCCAAGACACCCGCATGAGCGAACCGGCCCGATATCCGGCCGCAGGTAGAAGATTGCAAGGCGGGCGTCGGAAGCGACGCCCGATCAACATATGGATGACGACACCATGTCTGGAATGATGGCCGCCTGATGCCGACAGTTGCACCGCTTGATCTCGAAGGCCACGTCGTTGCCACCCATTTTCTGGGCGACATCCCCTTCTTCGCCACCGCCGCAGGGACCATCCATCGCCTGGACGGCGGCGAAAAGGTCACCGAAGCCAATCAGGGCTTGCTAACCTGCATCCGCGATCCGTTCAGCGCCACGCTGATCTCCGGCGGCGAGGATGGCAAGGTTCAGCGCATCGCCCACGACGGTTCGATTACCCTCGTTGCGGAAGTGCCGCGCAAATGGATCAGCGTCGTGGCTGGCGGCCCGCAGAATGCAGTTGCCTACGCGGTCGGCAAGACCAGTGTCGTGCAGCAGAAGGACGGCACGGCAAAGGAGTTCACCGAACAACGCAGCGTCGAGGCTATCGCCTTTGCCGGGAAGGGCCTGCGCATCGCGGCCGCCCGCTACAACGGAGTGTCGCTGCATTGGGTCGGCACCAATGCCCCGGCCCAGGATCTGGACTGGAAAGGCGCCCATACCGGCGTAACCTTCTCTCCGGACGGTCGCTTTCTCGTCACCACGATGCAGGAAAACGCCCTGCATGGCTGGAAACTCGACGGCAAGGCCGGCGAGAACCGGCACATGCGCATGACCGGCTATCCCGCCAAGGTGAAATCGCTCTCCTGGTCGAACAAGGGAAAATGGCTCGCCTCCTCCGGCGCGCCCGCCGCCATCGTCTGGCCCTTCTCGGCGAAGGACGGACCGATGGGCAAGGCTCCGCTGGAACTCGGCACCCGCGCCAATATCATGGTTACCCAGGTGGCGTTCCATCCGTTGGAGGAGGTTCTGGCGATCGGCTTTGTCGACGGCATGATCCTCGGCGTTCGGATCGCCGACAGCAAGGAAGCCCTGCTGCGCCGCCCGGGCAAGGGCGCGATCACCGGGTTGAGCTGGAGCGCCAGCGGCAAACTCCTCGCGTTCTCCTCGGAAGCCGGCGACTGCGGCATCGTCGATATCAGCGCCTGAAACCGGGAAATGAGTGGGGGCTCCATACTTCCCCCACCCACCCCGACGAACCGTCGGCGACGAATTTCGATGTCGCTATCCATCACCGCCGGTCGAAGAAGCGGAGCGCGCCAGGAATGCGGCACCACGCTCCCGTGTTGGTCGGTGACTTCTAATATTAGAACATAATAATGCAATAATAGGTTGAGCATATGGTGAATAATTAAGAATAATATTTTCATTTTTACTAAAATGGCACCAATCAAATAAAGGAAGAACCACCGGAATTCTTCGTGATCCCGGGATCCTCCCGATCCTCCAGCGAGATTTACTTACGAAGCGCATAGGACGGGACCGCATTCGATAACCGGACGTCGACGGAACCCGCGGCCTCGTTTTTAACCCCTGTGCCACCGCTATGGAATGCTGCCCTCCGGCGATGAACCGTTCGCCATCCGCGCCGCACGCCTCTGCGCCGTCCCGGCCCCGCCGCTTGACCCGGTAAAGCGCCTGATCCGCGCGCTGTAGCAAGGCTTCCAGCTGCTCCTCGTGATCTCTGGCAGCAGCGACCCCTATGCTCAGTGTCGGCTCGATGGGCAGCGGTCCGTCGATGCGCGATAGCGCCCGTGCGAAACCGCTTCGCAGCACTTCCGCAGTCGTCAGCGCCTCCCCGAGCGACCGGCGGCGCAGCAGGATGACGAATTCGTCGCCCCCATGACGGGCGACGAAATCATCCTTCGAGGCAATATCCATGGCGCAGGAGGCGAAGAGGCAGAGTATCCTGTCGCCCAGCGCATGACCGCCACTGTCGTTCAATTGCTTGAAATGGTCGAGATCGACGAGCAGGACCGCCATCCTGTCAGGCGGCCTGCTGCGCAAGGCGTCGAGCAGCCCGCCACGGTTGAGGACGCCGGTCAGCGGGTCGTGATGAGCCGCCTCGCGCAACTGGTTGGCCGCGCGTTCGGCTGCCATGAGCATGATGATCATGCCGCGAAGCGCGAGGAAGACCATCGCCAGCAATCCCATCAAAGCGTGATTGTTGCTGCCGCTGTCGAACAGTCCGTGCGTACCGAACCAGCCGGCGGCTCCGAGCGCGGCGCGGGCGACATAGAGAAGCGCGGTCACGACGAACAGTCCCGCCATCAGCCTTGCGGCATAAAGGCCTTCGCTGCGGGCAAGTCTCAATCCCTCATGGGCAATGGCAAGGTCCAGCAGGGCGAAGATCAGTGAACCATAGACGACCCGTGCAAGCGCGTCGTCGCCATCGGGAAAGGCTACGAGCATCGGCAGATAGAGCAGGACCACGAGCAGCCCGCAGCGCAGAGGATCGACCGGCCGGCCGGCGAAGATCCTGACTGCCGCGGGAAGCAGCACGCAACCCGCGATCGTCAGCAGGTTCCCGAGCTGGATGGTGATGACGGCCGATGCGTTGTCACGAAAGACGATGCAGAAGTGACCGAGTCCGATCAGGATATTGCTGACGCTCCACCATGCCAGCCAGCGTTCGAACCGTCCCGACATGCATATGGCGGCCTGCACGAGGCCAAGCACGAAGCAGGCCAGGGCCGTCATCGCATAGATGGTCCTGAGATCGAAGGTCATCGCCGTCCCCAACACGGCGAAAACATGACACACAGTTACTTTACGATGTGTGTCGGTAACGCCTGCAATTTTAGCGATACGGCATCACGCCGATTGTACGACCCCGATGATCTGCGCAAGCAGATCGTGCAGCTGGTCGCGATATCCGTTGCGGGCCGATGGGCCGCTTTCCCTGGATGTCATCACCACCGTCATGCCGAGCGCCGGCACGATATAGACCATCTGCCCCCCGTAACCCCAGCCGAACTTCACCTCTTCGCCCCCGATGCGACGCAGGAACCAGCCATAGCCATAGCCGTCGCCGGAGAAGCGGGAATTGGTACGCGGCGTCCAGGATTGTTCGATCCATGACCGGGAGACGACCTGGGTGCCGTTCGCGGATCGTCCGCCGTTGCGATAGAGTTCGCCGAACGCCATCAGCGAGGCCGCCGACATCGCCATCTGGTTGCCGCCGAGATAGATGCCCTGCGGATCGCGCTCCCAGGAGCCGATCCTGAACCCCTCGACCGGCTCCAGCCAATCTCTGGCAAGCGCGAGCGTCGACTTGCCACCCACCTTTGTAAGGATCGCCGACAGGAGATGCGTCGAGGCGGTGGAATAGAGCATGTCGCCGCCCGGCTCCCCGTCGAGCGGCTCCGAAAGCGCAAAGCGCACCCAGTTCGAACTCGCCACCCAGCGGCCGTAATTCGGCCCGGACATCCGGGCGAGCCCGGTCTGCATCGACAGGAGATTACCGATCGTTATCTCGCGCAGACGTGGATCCGGATTGCGCGGCATATCGCCAGACAGGATCGGCGCTATCTTCTGGTCCGCCCCCTCCAGGAGCCTGCGGTCGATCGCAATCCCCACGAGGCAGGAAATGATCGATTTCGACGCGGATTTGATGTTGGTCGAGGCGGTCAGGGATGTGCCGTTGAAGGCGCGCTCCGCCAGCGGCTCTCCGTTGCGGCGGACGATCACCACCTTGAGAGGTTCGAGGCCGGCCGCGCGGTCCAGCACCGTCCTCAGTGTGGCGGGAGGCTGCGGGACGTTCCGGGCCTGCGCGAACGTACGGGCGGCCGGCAGAAGGAAAGGTGCGGAAAGCAACGCGATTCGACGTGTGATCATGCCTGAAGAGCTAGGGCCGATAGCGCTCGGGAATATGGCGGCGACGCGGATTTCACGCGGATATGATGGGACGTGACGAATTCGCTGCGACAGTTTCAGAGCGCCGGCTCGATGCCGGCCGCGGCAATCTCGTCGATACAGGTCTTCATGATCGCCGCCATCTCCGCATCATCCTTCGCCGTCACGCCGCGGGGAATGATCTGCTCCGATTTGAGGTCCGGGTCGTCGAGCTGGGTGCAGGCGATGAAACCCCAGAGATACCGCGGGTCGCAGCCTTCGTCCTGAAGTTCCGAGACGGCATCCGGCATGACGTCTTTCATGATCGTTTCGACGCTCGCAAACGGCGCCGTCGGCGGTGACTGGATATGATCCTTCTGCCGCCATTTCTCGATCCGATGCGCGACGATCCCGTTTCTGCACCGGTCGTCCCTGGAAATCGCCGGATCCGCGAGGAGCGGCTTGAATGCCGCATCGTTGGCCATCGAAGCAGGCGCCCACAGGCAGAACACGGTCGCCATCGCCACATGTACTGACTTCATTCGTCTCTCCGCTCTCGCCTCCACGAGATAGGGCCGGTCCCCGGCGCGGAAAGAGACAGCCGGCATGATCACAGCGAAGCCTCCGAAAATATCCGTGCGACCCAGTCGATAAAGACGCGCACCCGCGGCGAAAGCTGCCGGCTCTGCGGATAGAGCACCGACAAAGGCGTCGGCGGTGGCGGGAAGTTCGCCAGCACCTCTACGAGCGAGCCATCCTCGACATGGCGCTGGAGATGGTAGCGCGGCGCCTGTATCAGGCCGAATCCCCGCCGGGCCAGATCGACCGTCGTTGCGGAGTTGTTGACCGTCACGCGCGCCGGCAGCGTGACATGGCGCACCTCATCGCCCACCATGAACTCGAGCGGCATGACCTGCCCCGTGCGCGACGAGATGAACCCGATGGCGGAATGGTCGTCCAGATCGTCCGGCGATTGCGGCATTCCGTGCCTCCCGACGTAATCGGGGCTCGCGCAGGTCATCTCGCGGATGGAACCGAGCTTTCGCATGATCAGCGAGCTGTCGGTCGCTTCCCCTGCCCGGATGACGCAGTCGACCCCTTCGCGTACCAGATCGACGAAGCGGTCCCCCTGCCCGATCTGGACATCCAGCAGCGGATAGCGGTCGAGAAACGCGCGCAGATGCGGCAGAAGGAAGGTCTGGGTCAGCAGCGGATGGGCATCCACCCGCAGGACGCCCTGCGGCTTCGCATCCCGGAAGATAGCTTCCGCCTCGTCGACATCGGTCAGGATCGCGAGGCAACGCTGATAGAACGCCTGCCCGTCGAGCGTCACGGCCACGTGTCGCGTCGTACGCTCCAGAAGCCGCGTGCCGACATCGGCCTCCAATGCCTTGATCGCCTGGGTCGCGGTCGAGCGGGCAAGGCCGAGATCGGCCGAAGCTGCGGCAAAACTCCGCCGTTCGACGACCCGGACGAAGAGCTCCATGCGTGACAGACGGTCCATGGACTTTGTTCATCACAGACGAATTGTCATGTCAATAATGCGCCATTGTTCTCTCCG
>JBQGDG010000329.1:0-2720 GCA_052038935.1 Neorhizobium sp.
GGCGCGCCGGAGGGGCATGTCGTGCATGTCCGCGAGGTGAGGCTTTCGGCCGGCGCCGGGTTCATCGTGGCGATCACCGGCGAGATCATGACCATGCCCGGCCTGCCGCGCTCGCCATCGGCGGAACGCATATTCCTCAACGACGAGGGCCAGATCGAAGGGCTGTTCTGACGCACTCCCGGGGCAACTCATCCTGCTTTCTTGCGTTCAAGCACCAAGACATGAACGAAAAGGAGACGGCCATGCCCTATCTCGAAATCGCCCTGAAGGCCGGAAGCACCATTCTCGTCGAAGACGAACGAACCGACGAGGCGTTTTCCCGCGCGCTTGCCGAGGAAGGCGAAGTCACGGTGAACCGGGTCGAGCTCCTCGATCCGAGCCAGAAATACGAGATCGTCCTGACCGACGACGAGGTTGCCGGTGTCGCGGTCGCTCCGGATCTCTGACGAGATCTACCGGCAGTAGCGATAACCCTTGCTCCGCTCGAGAATGTCGAGATGGAGATGGGTCTCGTGGGCGGCGTCACTGCCGGGGGACAGGACCGTGGTGAAGTGCAGGCAGGCACCGGCGGTGGCGGTGCGCTGGAAGGCGCCCTCCAGGGTGGAATCCTCGTCGCGCGGCTTCATTTCGATCGTTTCGCCGTTATCGAGCTTGAAGGCGGCGACATCGAATGCGTTGCCGCGTGCATGTTCGGAAATCTTGCCGGTCGAGGCACCGTTTCGAAGCCTGCAGGCATAGGTCGATCCCGGCACGATGCCGACGATCCGGCGTCCGGGCATGGCGATATCCATCGCCGGCTGGACGGTCTGTTTCAGCCAATGCGCCATGGTCAGCGCCGTCTTGCATCGCATCGTAGCGCCGCCGGTCGATACGCCCGGCAGCACTTCCGCCACATCGATCGGATGCCGGATGCCGCAGCCGTTGCCGTCATCGATCGGATCGGTAGGCTCGAATTTCGTGCCGATCGCCGTCAGATCCGCGAGGCAGGCCTTCAGTTCCTCGGGATCCTCCTCGACGAGTGGCGGGGGAGGAGGCGGAGATGGCTTTTCCGTCTGCGGGCTTTCTTCTCCGGCGGCTCCCGGTTCGGTCCCACCTGGCTTCTCGTCATCCCGGTTCCGGTCTTGCGGGGCGCCGGTCTCGGGTTCGGCCGCGCTGTCGCTGCCGGGAACCGCAGGTGTGCCGGGCTTGGCGAGGGGTTTGGGAACCTCGGCCTTGCGAGCGGGCTCGCCGGCTGTTCCGGGCTGTTCCACGAGGGGCGGCGTATCGGAAATGTCGGCACCGGATGGTCGTGTGGTTTCAGCGGGCGCGGTTGCCGGTTCTTCCGTGGTGTTCGGCTGCCCGCCGGATAGGTTCGGCCGCGCCTGATCGCTTCCGGGCGCGGGTGGCGGAGTGTCAGGCCTTCTCTCCTCGGAAGGCGAACTCTCGACAGCTTTCTGCGCCTGCTCGGTTGGTTTCGGAAGGGGTAGTGGAACATTGGCCAATGCGGGCGGTTTGGGGAGCGCGCCACGCTTCGGCTTCGAGGATGGGGTCCGGCGCTGGTTCGGTGCGGACTGCCGTCGCGCGCCGCTGTCGCGGAGAAAGCGGTCCAGGACGTTGACCTCGGTGACGTCGCCGCGTCTCGTTTCGGCGGGCGGCAGGGACCGGGCCGGCGGCAGCGACGCGCCGAGGAGGAAGGGGGCGCCCAGCGCCAGAAGATAGAAAGACCGCCTCATCCGTCGTTCCTCGCTCCAGGCCGATTGCAGCCGGCCGGGATGGCCGCTGCCGGCGCTCAACCGCGCTCGGCGAGAAGGGCAACGCGCGTGACCCGGTTTTGGTCGCATCGGAGCGGATATTTTCCGGCCGAGAAATTCGCTTGCGCGGGACACGGAGCCAAGCTAACAATTCCGCCATGACGATTTCGATGAACAACGGTAACTGGTGGTGGGTACGCTTCGTGCGGCCTTGACCAGTCATGTCCATCGACAAGACGACAAGCCGCCCGAGAACCGAGGCGGCTTTTTTGTTGGCCGCTTGCGGACCCCGGGCAACCACAAGGGATTTGGAGAAGCAGGCATGGTGACGATCATTCGTGACGACGGTTCGGAAACCTACGAGACCAAGGGTGGCATCGGCGTCAGCCGCAAGCGCCGCCCGGCCGAATATGCGACAGCCATCTCGTCCTATGTCGACAGGCTCGACGAGCGCCGCGGCGCGGTCTTCTCCTCCAACTACGAATATCCGGGTCGTTATACCCGCTGGGACACGGCGATCGTCGATCCGCCGCTCGGCATCACCTGCAACGGCCGCAAGGTCTGGATCGAAGCGTATAACGAGCGCGGCGAAGTGCTGCTCGGTTTCGTCGCCGACAGGCTTTCGGCGGTCGACGACCTGACGCTCGGGCAACGAAGCGCCCGCCGGCTCGACCTGACCGTCAACCAGCCCTCTCGTGTGTTCACCGAGGAGGAGCGGTCCAAGATGCCGACGGTCTTCACCGTGCTGCGGGCGATCGTCGACCTCTTCTATTCCGATGCGGATTCGGCGATCGGTCTGTTCGGGGCGTTCGGCTACGATCTCGCCTTCCAGTTCGATGCGATCAAGCTCGCGATGGAGCGCCCAGACGATCAGCGCGACATGGTGCTGTTCCTGCCGGACGAAATTCTCGTCGTCGACCACCATGCGGCCAAGGCCTGGGTCGATCGCTACGATTTCGAAAAGGGCGGAGTGACGACCGACGGCAAGTC
>JBQGDG010000330.1:0-7123 GCA_052038935.1 Neorhizobium sp.
CGGAACGAGGCGGATCGCAAGCGGGATTGTTGCCGGGGCAAGGGATTCGGATGGGCGAGCCGGGTGGGGCGATGACGTTCGGCCAGTCTCCCCGCATGCGGGGAGAAGGGGATATGCCGCATTCTCCCTGGCATCCGGATATCTCCTGGGGAGGCAGTATCTCCCCCGCATCACGCCGCCGCCGACTGCCTCGACCTCGCCGTGCGGATCTCCCTGACCGGCGGCAGGCCGAACATGCGGCGGTACTCGCGATTGAACTGCTGCACGCTTTCATACCCGACGGCAAAGGCGGCGATGCTGGAATTGGCGCCTTCGGCGAGCATCAGCCGCCGTGCCTCGATGAGGCGCAGCTGTTTCTGGAACTGCAGCGGCGAAAGCGAGGTGACCGAGCGGAAATGCTGGTGAAGGGAGGAGGCGCTCATGCCCGCGACCGAAGCGAGCTCCTCGACCGGCAATGTTCTCGCAAAATCCGAGCGCAGGAGGTTCACCGCACGGCCGATGCGCTGGACATGGCCATCCGGCGTCCCGAGCCTGCGGATCGCCGCGCCATGTCGTCCGGCCAGCAGCCAGTAGTGCATTTCGCGCACCAGCTGGGCATGGAGATGGGGAATGGCGTTCGGACGATCGAGCAAACGCATGAGGCGAAGCGCGGTGTCGGCGACTTCCGCGTTGGTGGGTTCGATGCGTACCGGCGCGCCGCCCGTATCGGGCACGGCGTCCATCTCCTCGGCAAGCCCGGCGATGATCGCGGGGTCGAGGATGATGACCATCGAGAAATAGGGTTCGACGACGCTTGCCCCGGTGATCTGGCTGACCGTCGGCACGTCGGCGGTGATCAGCATGGAATCGCCGGCCCGAAAGTCGAATGACCGGTTTCCCATCATCACATGCTTGGTGCCCTGCAGGACGAGGCAGGCAAGCGGCGAAGGGATCATGTGCTGCAGTTCGCTCGGTCCCGTGGCACGGATGACCGTGAGGCCGGCGATCGGTGTCGACGCCACGCCCGTATGATCGGCATGGGCGAAGGAGTAGCGACGGACGGCATCGAGCAATGTTTCTGTCATGACGGGGAGCCTACATGCATCACGGCGGGCCGTAAACGGCATCTGGAGGAATAGGCAAAGAATGGCGAGGTTCCGGCAACCGGAGCGGCGTGCCGCAGGTCATATTCGGCTCGTCAACGGGACGCTGCCGTCCGTTCCAGCGGAAGATCGCAACGGGCGGCAGGCGGACCGGCGGGGCGAGCGAAAGCCCGCGACACCCGATCCACGGCCGGCCTGCGGGGCCGGCCAAACCAAGGAGCCATCATGACCAAGATTGCCATCATCACCGGAGCCAGCCGCGGCCTCGGCCGCAACGCCGCCCTCCATATCGCAGCGAGAGGCAGCGACGTCATCGTCACCTATCGCAGCCGCAAGGAAGAGGCAGACGCCCTCGTCGCCGAGATCGAGGCGATGGGCAGAAAGGCCGCGGCCTTCCGCCTCGATACCGGCGATATCTCGACCTTCCCGGCCTTCGTGGAAGCTCTCCGCACGGTGCTGAGGGACAGGTGGCAGCGCGACAGGTTCGACCATCTCGTCAACAATGCCGGCCACGGCGAATATGCGACGATCGCCGATACGACCGAGGCGCAGTTCGACGGGCTGGTCAACGTCCACTTCAAGGGCGTCTTCTTCCTGACCCAGGCGCTTCTGCCGCTGATTGCCGACGGCGGCCGGATCGTCAACCTCTCGTCGGGCCTGACCCGCATCTCCGCAGCCGGTTTTTCCGCCTATTCGGCGGTCAAGGGCGCGATCGAGGTACTGAGCGTCTACATGGCCAAGGAACTGGGCAGCCGCGGCATCGCCGTCAACACGGTGGCGCCCGGCGCGATCGAGACCGATTTCCTCGGCGGCGCGGTGCGCGACACGCCGGAAATGAACGACACTTTCGCCGGCATGACCGCGCTCGGCCGGGTCGGCGTGCCGGACGATATCGGCCCGATGATCGCAAGCCTGCTGACAGAGGACAATCGCTGGATCAATGCCCAGCGGATCGAGGTTTCCGGCGGGCAGGTGATCTGAGGCGACGGCGGGGCTTGCCGGAGTTGAGCCACGTTCTCAGGTCGCTCTCCAATCCCGCAACGGGAAGAAGACCGGCGGCAATCCTCCTGCCTCGCCGGAGCAGCGACGGGTCGGTGAGGTCAGACCCTGCCTCCTCGGAAAGGCCGATTTCCGGCGAAAGCTCGATCCCCGATGGCCATGCCCGATCGGCCAGGATGAAAAAATCGCCGACATAGGAAAATAATCCTTGACGGCGTGACGGTGGTTTGGTAGGGTTCATGCATGGTCGAAGAACTGCGCCGGGGCGCGGTTGGTGAAGACCGGATCCCATTCTAATTCGACATTGCCGGACGGGGACGCGCTGTGAGCTGAAACGCTGACGGCGCGTTTTCTTTTGGACCGGCGGGAGAGCGTGATGCAAGGACGCATTGCCGACGAACTTGACGGTTTTGATCCTGCGCTGTTCGGAACGTGGCAGGCGGCGCCTGTCTATGGCGCCGGGATCTGCATAGAGGATAGGGCGCTGGCGGCGGATGCGCGCGCGGCGCTGGAGGTGAAGTCCGCCGACGGGCTGCCATCGCCCGGAGAGGAGCTTCGGCGGCTGCTGAACGACATGACGGTCGAGATGCGTGCCCAGTTCGCGACCTTCCGCGAGATGCGGGAGGGGGCCGCGAAGGCGCTTGCCGAGGGTGACGAGGCGGCCCAGAAACTCGCCCGTGCCGACGTCAAGGCGGCGACCGACGCGATGAGCCTGATCGTCCGAACGCTCGAAAAGATCGACGGCCTGCAGCGCCAGCTTGCCCGCGACCGCGAGATCGAGGCCGAACGCGTGGCCGACGAGGGCGGATACGAGGCGGCGAAGGCCCGCTTCATGAAGATGATCGAGGATCGCGCCAATGAACGTGCCGCCAAGCTTTACGAGATATGGAAGCGCGAAGGCCCGCCGGAATGGCTCGTGGCAGAGCCTGGGCGTGAAGCAGCCGAGCCAGCGGACGAAGAACAGGGCGACGGAGGCCGTGGCCCGCAAGACGGTGAAGGTTTCGAAGCGAAAGAGCCGGGCCGTGGAGATGATCAAAGCCGCGCGTGAGTCCGACCGAGAGGCGAAAGCCGCGTCCTCGGTGCTGGCCGGGTCGATCCTTCGGACCGGTACCGGCGGAGCAGCCGATGCGATCTCCCCTTCCGGGAAGGAACCGTCACCGGCCATGGCGGCTGGCGGCGAGGCTGCGAACGCTTCCTGCACGGGGACGGAGACGTCATCGCAAGGAGCGGGGGAAAGAGGATGACTTTCCGCCGGATCGGAAGCCGGGGGACGGAGCCGGCACGATACCCCGGTCTGCCGCGTCGGGCATACCCGCGGAAGAGGAAATCGATCCGCGGCATCCGGCGATGACCGTGCAGCAGGATTTGCAGCAAGCCGATGAAACGCCGACCGAGGAGGTCGGCGCCGGGCTGGAGCCGAGCCTCGAGCGCGACTGGACCTTCAGGGGCCGCGACGAGCAGAAGCCGCCGGCGGGCGACTGGCGCACATGGCTGATCATGGGCGGGCGCGGATCGGGCAAGACGCGGGCGGGCGCCGAATGGGTGCATGCGCTCGCTTCCGCCGACCAGCGCTCCGACCTTCGCATCGCGCTGGTGGCGGAAACGCTTGGCGACGCCCGCGAGGTGATGGTGGACGGCGTCTCCGGCATCTGCCGGATCGCCCGCACGAAATGCCCGGATTTCGAGATCTCCCGCCGCCGGCTCGTCTGGCCGAACGGCGCCGTGGCGCAGATCTTCTCTTCGGAGGATCCCGAGGCGCTGCGCGGGCCACAATTCCATTTCGCCTGGTGCGACGAACTGGCCAAGTGGAAACATGCCGAGGAGACATTCGACATGCTGCAGTTCGGCCTGCGGCTCGGAACCGACCCGCGCCAGCTGGTGACGACGACGCCGCGCCCGGTGCCGGTGCTGAAGCGGCTGATCGCCGATCCGGGCACGCGGCTCGAAAGGATCTCCACCAGGGCCAATGCGGGCAATCTGGCACCAGGCTTCGTGCAGGCGCTGGAAGTTCGATATGGCGGAACCCGGCTCGGCCGGCAGGAACTGGCGGGCGAACTGATCGAGGACCGCGAGGATGCGCTGTGGCGGCGGGCCGATATCGAGGCCTGCGTCATCCGTCTGGCGCCTGCGATGCGGCGTGTGGTGGTGGCGGTCGATCCGCCCTCCGGCATCGGCCAGAATTCCTGCTGCGGCATCGTCGTGGCGGGGCTGGAAGCGGGCGGCCGCGCGGTGGTGCTGGCCGACTGTTCGGTCGCGGGAGCAACGCCGGCGGCCTGGGCGCGCGCCGTGGTGGCCGCCTATCGCCGTTTCGAGGCCGACCGCGTTGTCGCGGAGGTCAATCAGGGTGGCGAGATGGTGACGGCGATGCTCAGAAGCGTCGACGCCGCCCTGCCGGTGACGATGGTGCGCGCGAGCCGCGGCAAGTTCCTGCGCGCCGAGCCGGTTGCCGCGCTCTACGAACAGCGGCGTGTCGCGCATGCGGGTCGGTTTGTCGAGCTGGAGGACCAGATGTGCGATTTCGGCCCGGACGGACTTTCCTCGGGACGCTCGCCGGACCGGCTGGATGCGCTGGTCTGGGCGCTGACGGCGCTCGTGCTTGAAGGCCAGGGCGAGCCCCGGGTGAGGGGGATCTGACGCGGGGGCTCGTGATCCGGGCGGCGGGGCGTTCCGCCGCCGATGATCCAGCCGCCGGTAGCTGCCCGCCAGGGCGAACGATGGTTTCGTCCACCGGGCCGGGGTTACGAAAAAGCACCGCTCCAGAAAGGACCGGTGCCGGTTATCGCGCGATCTCGAGGATCTGGACTGATGCGGCGGCTCAGCGCTGGGCCGGCTGGCGGGCCGGGTTTTCGCGGATCTGCTTCCACTCGGACTCCATGCGATCCACGACATGTTGCGGGATCGGTTTCGAAGGATCTGCCTGGGCCGGCTGCTGCATCATCATGATCTCCTGTTGGTCGCCTGCTTGCATCGCAGGACCGACATGAACGTCGAGCGCGCAGATTGGTTCCATAGCCGGCTCGAAAAGTAAACGTGCCTTTAAGTCGTTAAAACGATTTAGTTTTTCTAAACCGATTGAAACCTGTGAACGCGGTAAAGGGGTAAGCTTAACATGGGCTGCAACCGTGCTGTCTTCTTCGATCGCCTTCGCGCCGCGCCCTTCGGCGGGCGGCTGACGGCGGCCCAGGTCCGCGGCGCGGAGGCGATTCTGGACGGCTGGGAAAGCCGCGCACGGATGCGGTCCGAGGCCGGCCGGGACGCGCTCGCCTATGTGCTGGCAACCGCCTTCCACGAGACGGCCGCGACGATGCATCCGGTGCGCGAGACCTGTGCGCCGAGCGACGCCGAGGCGATCCTGCGTCTGGAGCGGGCTTTCGCCGCAGGCCGGCTCGCCTCCGTGAAGACGCCCTACTGGCGGCCGGATGCGGACGGCAAAACGTGGCTCGGCCGCGGTTTCGTGCAACTGACCCACAGGCGGAACTACGAGGCGATGTCGGTGCTGACCGGCATCGATCTCGTCGCCGAACCGGGGCGGGCGATGGACATGGACGTCGCGGTGGCGATCCTCGTCGATGGCATGCGGACCGGCAGCTTTACCGGAAAGAGGCTCGGCGACTATTTCGCCGCCGGCAGGGCCGACTGGACCGGTGCAAGACGGATCATCAACGGTACCGACAGGGCAGGCCTCGTTGCGGGATATGCGGCGGCCTTCGCGGAGGCGCTGCGGGCGGCGCATTGAAGCGCCTCGATCCGCGTGATAGCGAGGCCGCAGATTGCAAAGGGGTTCCGATGATCCGTCATATCGTGTTTTTCACCGCAGCCGCCGAGAATGTCGAAAAGGTTCGCGCCGGGCTTTCGCTGCTGACGCAGAACCCGCATGCATCGGTGCTGGAGATCGGCACGAATGTGAAGACTGACCAGCTGGGCAACGACGTCGACCTCGTCGTCTACGGTGAATTCGAGGACGAGGCGGCGCTGGCCGCCTACAAGGCGCATCCGCTCTACCAGCAGTCGATCGATGCGGTGCGGCCGATCCGGGAAATGCGCATGGCCGCCGATTTCGACAGCGCGACGGCGGTGAAGACGCTCCTGCGCTAGGCTCCAGAAAGGACGATATCGAGATGAAATCTCCCATCCGCCTGCCGTGGCCTGCCACGGGGGACCGCAAAGCCGTGCCTGCAGCAGCCGTGGAAACGAAGGCGGCCCCGAGCGCGACATCGGCTTTCGCCGTGTTGTCGGGCGAGGGGACCGCCCATTGGTCCGGCCGCTCCTACGCGGCGCTGGCGAAGACCGGATTCATGCGCAATCCGGTGGCGCACCGGGCCATGCGGATGATCGCGGAGGCCGCGGCATCGGTGCCGTGGCTCGCCTATGACGGGGCGAGCGAGGCGGCCGCCCACCCGGCGCTCGCGCTTCTCGCCCGGCCGAACGGACGACAGGGCGGACCGGATTTCTTCGAGACGCTCTACGGACATCTGCTTCTTTCCGGCAATGCCTATGTCGAGCCGCTCCGTCTCGGCGGGACGCTGCGCGAGCTGCATCTGTTGCGGCCCGACCGGGTGAGTGTCGTCGAGGGGCGCGACGGCTGGGCGGCGGCCTACGACTATCGGGCCGGCGGCGGCACGCGGCGGCTTGCCGCCGAGAACGACGACGGGCGTCCGGCGCTGCTGCATCTCAAGCTCTTTCACCCGCTCGACGACCATTCGGGCTTTTCGCCGCTCGCGGCGGCGGGAGCGGCACTCGATCTGTCCAATGCCGCGTCCGGCTGGAACAAGGCGCTGCTCGACAATTCGGCGAGGCCTTCCGGCGCGCTGGTCTATCAGCCGAAGGACGGCGGCAATCTGTCCGCCGACCAGTATCAGCGGCTGAAGGACGAGCTTGAGGCCGGCTATTCCGGCGCCGTCAATGCGGGGCGGCCGCTTCTGCTCGAAGGCGGGCTCGACTGGAAGGCGATGGGGCTTTCGCCCAAGGACATGGATTTCATCGAGGCGAAAAACGGCGCGGCGCGCGACATCGCGCTGGCGCTCGGCGTGCCGCCGATGCTG
>JBQGDG010000331.1:0-4534 GCA_052038935.1 Neorhizobium sp.
GAGCGCCGGGTTCGCTGTCAGGCCGGAATAGCCGTCCGACCCGCCGCATTGCAGTGCCAGGGTCAGCTCGGATGCGGGCAGTGGCTCACGTTTTGCGCGAGCGACGAAGGGCAGCATTTCCCTGATCCGCGCCACGCCGGCTTCCACAGCCTTGCGGGTGCCCCCGATCTCCTGGATCGTCAGCGACTGGAAGTGCTCGCCCTCGGCGATTTTGTAGGTCTCCTTCATGCGCGGGATCTGGAACACCTCGCATCCGAGGCCGATCAGCACGACGGCGCCGAAATTCGGATGGCTGGCATAACCCCATTGGGTGCGCGATAGCACGTCGAAGGCCTCGCCCTTGCCAGCCATGCCGCAGCCCTGTCCGTGCGGCAGCGGTACGACGCCATCGATATCCGGATAGTCGTCGAGAATACCGGACCTGTTGATCTCGTCGGCGACATAGTCGACGACGGTGGCGGAACAGTTCACCGAGGAGAGGATGCCGATATAGTTGCGTGTGCCGGCGCGGCCATCGGCACGGCGAAAGCCGTCGAAGAAGGCCGGCATTTCGCCCTGGCGCAGCGCATCAGGCGGGCCGGCCTCGGCGGCGAAGGCATAGTCCCGGGCGAAATCGTCGCCCATGGTGACGTTCTTCTCATGGACCCATTCGCCGGGCTGTATATCGGCCGAGGCAAAACCGATCACCTGGCCGAACTTGCGGATGGGCTCTCCCTTGGCGATGACGCGGCTGGCGACCTTGTGCCCGCGGGGGACGCGGGCCACGGTCCGGATGTCGCTTTCGACGGGTGTCCCGGCCGGGATATCGGCAACGGTGACGACGACGTTGTCGAGCGGATTCAATCGCAGGGTTTTGGCGGGCATCTCAGATCTCCAGAATGGCCTTGATCACGCCCGCTTCCGGCTTCGACCAGGCCGAGAACAGCTCGACGGCGTCTGCGAGCGGAGCCCGGTGGGTGTTGAGCGACCGGGTCGGCACCCGGCCCGCCTCGATCTGGCGCACCACTTCGGCAAAATCGTCCGGCTGGGCGTTGCGGCTGGCGATCAGCGTCGCCTCGCGCTTGTGGAATTCCGGGTCGGAAAAGGTGATATCCTGCCGCACGACCGACAGCAGCACGTAACGCGCGCCATGTGCAAGGAAATTGAACCCGCGCTGCATGGGCACAGCATTGCCGGTGGCATCGATCACCACGTCATACCATTCGCCGCCGGTCAGTCGCTCGGCCGTCTTCTCGGCGTCGGCATCGGCGAAGATCGTCGTGTCGGCGCCGAGTTTCTCGACGGCGAAGGCAAGCCGGTCCTCGCGCGTGTCCATGACGGTGACATGCGCGCCGCGGGCCTTGGCGAAGATGATCGCCGACATGCCGATAGGGCCGGCACCCGTCACCAGCACGCGGTCGTCGGCAGTGATATTTCCGCGTTTGACGCCATGGGCGCCGATTGCCAGGAACTCGATCATCGCCGCGTCCGCAAGCGGTATGCCGCCGGTCGGGACGACGTTCTCTTCCGGGACACAGACATATTCCGCCATGCCGCCATCGCAATGGACGCCGAGCACCGCGATATTGCGGCAGGCATTCGTCAGGCCCCGCCGGCAGGCCTGGCAGGTGCCGCAGGAGAGATAGGGAACGATGTAGACGGGGTCTCCGGCTTTCAGGCGGCTCCCTTCCGGCGCCTCCTCGACCGTGCCCGACAATTCGTGGCCCATTACCCGCGGATATTCGAGAAACGGATGTTTGCCGCCGAAGATGTGAAAATCCGTGCCGCAGATGCCGACATGGCGGATGCGAACCTTGACCTCGCTCTCGCCGCGAACCGGATCGGGACGATCGGCAAGCGACAGGCGGCCGGGCTCGATACAGACGAGCGCCTTCATGATGTACTCCTGGACTGGTAGTCGGATCTTGTATTGCTCAGAGCCATTTGGCGACCTCGCTGTTTACGAGGTCTCGCCATGGACGGGAGCCGGCGAGCGGTGACGGAACGAGCCCTTCGATCGAAACGAAGGCCGCCGAATAATCGTGCGCCTGTGCGTTTCGCGCCGCCTCGAGAAGATCGTCGCGACGCGGATCGTTGCAATCCCCAATGCGGATGAGCGCGGCGATCCATAGACCGACGACGCGGGCGAAACTCGCACCATCCGATCCGGCGGCGAGAGCATCCATGGCCGGCGTGAAGATGCGCTGCGGCAGTTTCTGACTGGAATCCATGGCGATCTGGATATTGCGATGGGCGATCGCCCGATTGCTGAAGCGCTCGATCAGCTGATCCATGTAGCGATCGAGATCGATGCCGGGCACCGGGTCGAGCGTCGCGGCTGCGGCGCGCATGTGCTCTCTGGTCAGCGCCACGAATTCCGGCACCGCCAGCACGTCGCGCACGCATTCCAGGCCGCGGAGCAGGCCGAGATGGGCAATCATCGTATGCGAGCCGTTGAGCAGCCTGAGCTTCATCTTCTCGTAGGGCTCGACATTCTCGACGAACAGAGCGCCGCCGGCTTCCCATCTCGGCCGGCCGGAGACGAAGTCGTCCTCGATCACCCATTGCATGAAGGGCTCGGTATCGAGCGCAAGCGCATCTTCCGTTCCGAGGAGGCTTTCCGCACGGACACGCGTGTCATCGGTGGCAGCCGGCACGATGCGATCGACCATCGAAGAGGGGAAAGCCGCTTCCGCGCGAATCCAGTCTGCGAGGTCCCGATCACGCCGTTCGGCCATTTCCAGCACCAGCCGCCGCACCACCTTGCCGTTCGAAGGAAGGTTGTCGCAGCACAATACCGTGAATGGCCGCATGCCCTTCTGGCGGCGAGAGGCAAGGCCTGCGACGAGGTAACCGATCACGCCGACAGGAGTGTCGGGACGGTCGAGATCTGCGGCAACCGCGGGATGGGTCTCGTCGAGCCCGCCGGTCGAGGGATGCAGGCCATAGGCCTTTTCCGAAACGGTCAGGGTGACGACATGGATGAAGGGGCTGGCGAGATAGGCGAGCACGCGCTCCCGGTCGGTCGCCGCGCAGAGCCAGTCCACCGTGGCGCCGACGACCTCGCTCGCATCTCCGTCGCTGTCCCTTACCGTGATCGAATAGAGCCCATCCTGGGCTGCGAGGGCGTCGACGGGCTTGGGCGAGCGCAGGTTGACGGCTACGATCCCCCAGGGGCCATACTCGTTCTGGAGCGCACGTTGCGTATAGATGCCCTGATGCGCGCGGTGAAAGGCGCCGAGCCCGAGATGCAGGATACCCGGTCGAAGATCGTCCCTGTCGTATCCCGGCTGTGCCACCGTCGGGGGAAGTTGCGTTGTGGTGGAAAGGCGGTTCGTCATCGGCTGATACCGAACTGGCTGTGGCCAAGCGCGCGTTCTATGCCGCGCAACTCCGCCAGTCCCTTCAATCGCCCGATTGCCGGATAACCGGGCTGTGCACCGCGGGACAGATCGTCGAGGATCTCCTGGCCGTGGTCGGGTCGCATCGGTATCTGGTGATCCTCGCGACCTTCGGTCTTCCGTCGCCTCTCTTCGGCCAGCAAAGCGGCGATGACGGCTACCATGTCCGTGCCGCCTTCCAGATGTTCGTCCTCGAAGAAGGAGCAGGGCAGGCCGTCGTCATCGCGGGTGACGTTGCGCAGATGGACGAAATGGATGCGGTCGGCGAAGCGCGTGGCGATTGCCGGAAGATCATTGTCGGCGCGGGCACCGAGCGAGCCCGAGCAGAGGGTCACGCCATTGGCCCGACTATCCACCTGGCGCAGCATGTGGGCGTAGTCGTTTTCCGTCGAGAGAATGCGCGGCAGACCGAGCAGCGGCCACGGCGGGTCGTCCGGATGAGCGCAGATGTTGATCCCGACTTCCTCGGCCACAGGCGTCACTTCCGAGAGGAAGTCGACGAGATGCGATTGCAGCCTGTCGCGGTTGATACCCTGGTAGGTCCTGAGCTTGTCGAGAAGCTGCGCGAGCGTGTAGCCATCCGCCGAACCCGGCAGGCCGGCGCCGATATTCCTGCCGAGTGCCGCGATCCGCGTGTCGTCCATCGTTGAAAAACGGCTGACGGCGTCCTCGCGCAGTTTTTCGGGATAATCCTGAGCCGCGCCCGGGCGTTTCAGGATGTGGATGTCGAAGGCGGCGAAATCGACGAGGTCGAACCGCATGGCCTTGGCTCCGTGCCGCGTTTCCCAGCGAAGATCGGTGCGCGTCCAGTCGAGCACCGGCATGAAATTGTAGCATACGGTCCTGATGCCGGAGGCGGAAAGGCGGCGAAGGCTCTCCTGCCAGTTCCTGACATGCTCGCGCCAGTCGCCGGTCTGGGTCTTGATGTCCTCGGAAACCGGGACGCTTTCCACCACATCCCAGAATAGACCGCCGGTACGGATCTGTTCGTGGCGCTTCGCGATTTCGTCGACCGGCCAGACGGCGCCGGTCGGGATGTGATGAAGCGCGCTGACGATGCCTTCGGCCCCCGCCTGGGCGGCATCCCTTACGCTGACCTTGTCGATCGGTCCGAACCATCGCCATGTATGTCGCATCTGTTTTCCTTTGAATTA
>JBQGDG010000332.1:0-11131 GCA_052038935.1 Neorhizobium sp.
CGCCGCAGGTTCTCGATCAGCACGAAGCGGATGAAGGACGGCAGCGCCCAGATCTCGCCGATCTCGAGCGGTTCGTTCTCCTGGAAGCCTTCCACCATGGCCGCCAGCGTCTCGCGGTTCACGCCGCTATGGGTATGGGCGACGTAGAGCCAGGCGAGCGCCAGCACGCGCGGGATCTTCTGCCCTTCGACGGTCCGCGTCGGCAGCTGTTTGAAGAACTTCTTCGGGAAGTCGCGGCGGACTTCCTGGATGGCCTCCTCGACGATGTAATAGTTGTCGAGCAGCCATTCCGCCGCCGGCGTGATCGAGGCGCCGGCATCGACGTCCATCGCGGCGGCGCGGTATACCCGCAGGATTTCCTTCTCGTTGTCGGAATGCTGCTGGAAGAATTCGAAGGACATGAAACCGGGGAGCGTCGTGATCGCTCCGCGGCCGAGCTGTTCCCCGTAATCCCTGAGGTCGTCTATCGTAAGATAGGTCGCGCGGATCGAATCGTTGTGGTCGATCTGCTTGACGTCTGTTTCTCGCGAGGAGCCTGACTTCGGATTTTCAAGGGACATGGAAACGCTTCTGAATGAAAATTCGGGGTTTATGGGCCAAATTGCTCGGCCTACGCCGGATGCAGCCTTGCCGTTCGGGAAACGGCAACCGCATCCGATGCAATCCGCGCTAGGAGATAGAGGCCGGCCTCAATATTGCAAACGATACACATCAACTATCGGCGGCCCACAGTCGGATTAACACATCCTACGCCTCTATCGCCGTCAGCCTGAATAAAGGCTGAACGGCTGCAAATATCTGATTCACGTAGAAAAACCCGCCATCCTGCCGCGGTTGATTGGCGACGCGGCGATCGGCTGCTATACCGGCTTGCGACAGGCGGCCCGCGGCCGCGGCGAACTTGGGGACTGTTCAGGATGACGATGCGATTTTCGAACGACATGGCCGACGTCGTCGCCACCCGCCGCTATCTCCACCAGCATCCGGAACTCGGCCTTTCGGAGGTGAAGACCTCGGATTTCGTCGCCGCCCGTCTCGAGGAAATGGGCTATGCCGTCACCCGCGGCCTGGCCAAGACGGGCATCGTCGCGACCCTGAGGAACGGCAGCGGCACCCGCTCGATCGGCATCCGCGCCGACATGGATGCGCTGCCGATCACCGAGGAGACCGGCGCGGACTACGCGAGCCTCAACCCCGGCGTCATGCATGCCTGCGGTCACGACGGTCATACCGCCATGCTCCTGGGCGCGGCGAAGATCCTTGCGGAACGGAAGAATTTCGACGGCACGGTCAACCTGATCTTCCAGCCGGCGGAAGAAAATTTCGGCGGCGCCAAGATCATGATCGACGACGGCCTGTTCGACCGTTTCCCCTGCGATGCCGTCTTCGGACTGCACAACGATCCGGGCCTGCCCTTCGGCAAGGTCTTCGTCAAGGACGGCCCGATCATGGCGGCGGTGGACGAGTGCCGCATCATCGTCAACGGCCATGGCGGCCACGGCGCGGACCCGCATGCGGCGAAGGACCCGATCGTCGCCGGCGCGAGCATCATCATGGCGCTGCAGACGGTCGTGTCGCGCAACATCCACCCGCTCGATCCGGCGGTCGTCACCGTCGGCGCATTCAATGCCGGCATCGCCAGCAACGTCATCCCCGAACGGGCCGAAATGGTCATCACCATCCGCTCCTTCGATCCCAGCGTGCGCGACAAGCTCGAGGAACGCATCCGCGGCATCGCCGAAGGCCAGGCGGCCAGCTACGGCATGTCCGCCACCGTTCAATACGACCGTGGCTACGAAGCGACCGTGAACCATACGGCCGAGACGGATTTCGTTCGGGAACTTGCCGCCAGGGTTATCGGAAGGGAGAATGTCGCCGAGATCGAACGGCCGATGATGGGCGCCGAGGATTTCGCCTATATGCTGGCGGAGCGCCCGGGAAGCTACTTCTTCCTCGGCACGGCGCGGTCGGAAAACGATCCGCCGCTCCATCATCCGCGCTTCGACTTCAACGACGATGCGCTGCCGATCGGCACCAATCTGTGGGTCGAACTGGTCGAAGCCTATCTTCCGGCGAAATAGCCGGTTGCCCGAGCGAGAGCGAAGCGCGCCTCGCCCGAAATAGAAAAGTCAGAGAATTCCAAACGTTACCGCGCCGACGAACAGGAAGGCTGCGGCGGCTATCGCCACATGTGTTGCAGACCGCCAGGAAAAGCAGCTTGCGTTGCGGACGGAAAGCGATCGTGTGTGGATGTCGAGCTGTCGCATGATCTTCCTCCGGGCCTGCCGCCATTCTTCGGGCGGTCAGGTGATGCTAGACTATCTCTACCGAGTTGATAGAGATAATGTTCCAACGTCATGCTTGCGAGGGGAAAATCCTTTTCGGTTAACCGCCCAGCAGCGCCTTTAACAGTTTATTATGCTCTTTGTTCCCGGAAGCGCTGCGCAAGCCGGCCCGACGGCCGGCCTGCAGACGCGAAAAATCGCGCTTCGTTTCGCAGCCCAACGCGCGGCCTGATCCTCAGGCCAGCGCCCGGCGGAAGATCTCGGCATCGACATTGCCCCCCGAGCAGACGGCGATGACGGTCTCTCCGAGGGTTTCGCCATGGAAGAGCGCTGCCGCAAGCGCCACCGCGCCGCCCGGTTCGACCACGATCTTGAGCCGATTGAAGGCGATCGCCACCGCTTCGAGCGCCTCGTCGTCGCTGACGACAAGCCCGTGGCCGCAATGTTCCGCCATGATCGGAAAGGTGATGGCGCCCGGCTGCGGCGTGACGATCGCATCGCAGATCGATCCGGACTGGCGCTCGTTGCGCTCGATCCGGCCCGAGGCGAGCGAACGGGTCACGTCGTCGAAGCCTTTCGGCTCGCACGGATGCGCGGTCAGGCCGGGCGCCCTGGCCCGCAGAGCCAGAGAGACACCGGAAATGAGCCCGCCGCCGCCGGTCGGGACGAGAACATCGGCCTTGTCGATGCCGAGCTCCCTTGCCTGTTCGGCAATCTCGAGCCCCACCGTGCCCTGGCCGGCGATGACCAGCGGCTCGTCGAAGGGTTTGATCAGGGTCAGGCCGCGTTCGCCGGACAGGCGTGCGCCGATCGCGTCACGGTCCTCCGCGGCGCGATCGTAGAGCACCACTTCCGCCCCGTAGGCTCTGGTATTGTCGATCTTGATGCGCGGCGCATCCGACGGCATGACGATGACGCTCGGAATGCCGTGCATCTTCGCGGCAAGCGCCACGCCCTGCGCGTGATTGCCGGAGGAAAAGGCGATCACGCCCCTGGCGCGCACATCCGGTGCCAGCGCCGAGATGGCCGACCACGCGCCGCGAAACTTGAACGATCCTGTATGCTGCAGGCATTCCGGTTTCACATGGATCCGGCGGCCGGCGATCTCGTCGAGGAAGGGAGAGGAGAGCAGCGGCGTCAGCCGCGAGTGGCCCTCGAGCCTGGCGCGCGCGGCTTCGATCATGGCGATGTCGGTCATGGAAATCCCAAAGTAGAAAACGGATGGGAAAAGCCTATTATCGGTCCGGCGCCGGGTAAAGCCGCATGCGGCGGGAAGTTTGTCACCCTGTCAATTCATGTTGTCAGCCGCCAGCGGCAAGGGCGCCGGCGATGCCGTCGAACCTGACGACGGCTTTGATCGGCAGGTGATCCGAGGCGAGCCGGGAGAGCGGCGTGTCGTGGGTGTGGACCTGTTCGATCAGGCCGGGCCGGTTCGCCATGATCCGGTCGAGCGCCAGTACCGGAAGCCGGGACGGAAAGCTCGGCACGGCCGCAGGCAGGCCGAATACCGTCGCCAGCGTATTGAGCGACGAACGGTCCCCGAGCCGCCATTCGTTGAGATCGCCCATCAGCACCGTCGGGAAACTTTCCCGCGCCCTGAGAATGTCGAGGATCATCCGCGCCTGCTGGTGCCGCGAGCGGTTGAGCAGCCCGAGATGCGCGGCGATGACCCGGAACGCATTGCCGTCCTTCAGTTCGAGCTCGGTCATCAGCGCCCCCCGGGGTTCGAGCCCGGGAAGTTTCATCTGATGCACGTCGCGGACGATCCCCTCGCGGAAGAACACGACATTGCCATGCCAGCCATGCGCCTTTGCGACGCCGGAGACCGGCACCGGGCAAAGGCCGGTCTCCCGCTCGATCCAGGTGAGGTCGAGCAGCCCGCGCCGCTCGCCGAAACGCGTATCGGCCTCCTGCAGGGCGATGATGTCGGCACCGATCTCGCGGATCACCTGGGCAATCCTGCCGGGATCGAACCTGCCGTCCACGCCGACGCATTTATGCACATTGTAGGAGGCGACGAGGAGGCCGCTCCGCGGATCGTGGGCCGCGTGGCTCGCCGCCCCCCTGTCCTTGCGGGCGCGGATGGAAGCAAGGATGCTGGCAGGCAGGCTGTTACGGTTGCGAGGCATCATCGTTCATTCTTCGTTTGCATCATGCGACCGGGCAGGACCGGTCCGGTTTACAGATACGGCGACCCGAGCCAAAGCACCCGCTCCAGAAAACGCTGGTGGAACGGCCGGGCGCGCAGCCCGTGCAGGGTCACCTCCGTAGCGGAGGAAATTGCCAGATCGATCCTTCGTTCCAGCGCCTGTGCAAAGGAGCGGTCGAGCACTTCGAGATCGATCTCGAAATTGAGCCGCAGCGAACGCGGATCGATGTTGGACGAGCCGGCATAGGACCAGCAGCCGTCGACCGCCATCAGCTTGGAATGGTTGAAGGGCCCGGAGGCGCGCCAGATCCGGCAGTAGTTCTTCAGCATCTGGTCGAACTGCGCCGTCATGGCGAGGTCGACGAGCTTCAGATTGTTGGCGCTCGGCACGACGATGTCGACCGTCACGCCGCGCCGCGCCGCCGTGATCAGCGCGGTGTTCAGTTCGCGGTCCGGCAGGAAATAGGGCGAGACGATCCTGATCGACGAGCGGGCGATCGAAAAGGCGCCCATCAGCATCTTGTGGTTCGTCTCGACGCTGCGGTCGGGACCGGACGATACCGTGCGCATGATCGTCGGCGAGCCGGGTTCCGCCTCCGGACCCGGCACCTTCCAGGCCTCGCCCTCGAGCTTTTCCCCGGTGGCGAACTGCCAGTCCGCCGCAGCCACCGCCAGCAGATCGGCGACCACCGGGCCGGTCACCTTGAAATGCGTATCGAAGGCACAGCCGTCGCCGCTGAATTCGCAGGAAAAACCCTCGCGGATGTTCATGCCGCCGGTAAAGGCGACGGCGCCGTCGACGACCATGATCTTGCGGTGGGTGCGCAGGTTGGCATAGGGAAGCCGCAGGCCGGAGATGACATTGCCGTTGAAGACATCGACGGTGACGCCGTGCTCCCGCAGCCTGCCGAGGACGCTCGGGACGGAATAGCGGGCGCCGACCGCATCGACGAGGACCCGGACCGAAACGCCCCGCCCGACCGCCGCGCCGAGCGCCTCGACGAACCGCATGCCGATCCGGTCGCGGTCGAAGATATAGGTCTCGAGCAGGATGCAGCGTTCGGCCTTGCCTATCATGTCGATCATGGCGCGGTAGGCGTCGTCACCGGTATCCAGGGCGGAGATCGCGTTGCCCGTCGTCATGTGGTGCCGGGTGACCCGGTCGCCGAGGGTCTTCATCGCCCGGAAGCGATGGCCGAAATCACGGATCACCTGGTCGTCGGTCACGTCATAGGACGCGAAATCGACCCGCTCCGTCCCCTGCAGCAACGAACGGCGGTCACCGATGACATTGCGGCGGATGCGGTTGACGCCGGCAATGAGATAGAGCGCGGCGCCGACGATGGGCGACAGGATGATGATGCCCACCCAGCCGATCGCCGAACGGACCTCCTCCTTCGTCATCGCCGCATGGATGGCCGCCGCCGCTCCCGCCACAACCGAGAAGATGAAAAGGATGTGGGGCCAATAGGCTTCGGCGACGGAAATCATGGCACCGAATATAGGCGGGCTGCATCGCTAGGCAATCGGATCCGGAACAAACCGCCCGGATCCTCTGCGATCATTTTGCCGTCATGCGCCGAGCTGGAGCCGGAATTTTTCAAGCCCGCGCTCGACCATGTCGAACATCGCGTCGACCTGTTCCTCGGTAATGATCATCGGCGGGCAGAAAGCCATCGTATCTCCGATCGCCCGGCTGATCACGCCCTCCTCGAGGAGGACCGGCGCAAGCTTTGCGCCGAGCTGGCCCGTCTCGAAACCTTCCCGCGGCTTCAGTTCGAAAGCGCCGAGCAGGCCGATGCCGCGCGTTTCGATGACGAGCGGATGATCGCCGATCGCCTTGAGCCGCTTCAGGAAGTTCGGGCTCCGCGCACGCACGTTCCCGGCAAGATCCCGCTCCTCGATGATCGCGATGTTTTCCAGCGCGACGGCTGCCGCGACCGGATGGCCGGCGGCGGTGACGCCGTGTCCGAACGTGCCGATCTTCGCCGATTCGTCTGCGAGCGGCTGGTAGACGCTGTCGTTGATCAGCAGCGCGGAGATCGGCTGATAGGAGGACGAGATCTGCTTCGACAGCGTGATCATGTCCGGCTGCAGCGCGAAGGTTTCCGTCGCGAACATGTTGCCGGTCCGGCCGAAGCCGCAGATAACCTCGTCGGCGATGAACAGCACGTCGTATTTCTTCAGCACCTTCTGGACGGCTTCCCAGTAACCCGCAGGCGGCACGATGACGCCGCCGGCGCCCATGACGGGCTCGCCGATGAAGGCGCCGACCGTGTCGGGACCTTCCCTGAGGATCAGGTCCTCGAGATCCTGGGCGCAACGCTGCGCGAATGCAGCCTCGCTCTCGCCCTCCTGCTTGAAGACGCGATAATGCGGGCAGGTCGTATGCAGCACGCGGGCGAGCGGCAGGTCGAAGGACCGGTGGTTGTTCGGCAGGCCGGTGAGACTGGCCGAGGCGATGGTGACGCCGTGATAGCCCTTGGTGCGCGAGATGATCTTCTTCTTGTCCGGTTTGCCGAGCGCGTTAGACCGGTACCAGACGATCTTCATCGCCGTATCGTTGGCCTCGGATCCGGAATTGGTGAAATAGACCTTCGACATCGGCACGGGCGACATCTGGATGAGCTTTTCAGCGAGCTCGACCGAAGGCCCGTGCGTGCGTGCCGCAAACGTGTGGTAGTAGGGAAGCTTCTCCATCTGCCGCGTCGCGGCCTCGACGAGCCGCTTCTCGCCGAAGCCAACACCGACGCTCCAGAGACCGGCCATGCCCTCGATATACTGCTTTCCCGCATCGTCGTAGACATAGATGCCCTCGCCGCGGTCGATGACGAGAGCGCCGTCGCGCTCCAGTGCCCGGGCATTGGTGTAGGAATGCAGGTGATAGGCCTTGTCACGGGCCTCGATGGAATTGGGCTGAACGGTCACGACAGGTCTCCTCTGGCACGAATGCGCATAGGAAAGTCATAAAAGGAATCGGACGGAATTCCACCCCCTTGACGACAATTGATCATGCGCCGACGTTCAAAATAATTGACAGGCATCGTCAATCTTCGGTCCCGCCCTCAGCGGCTCGCCATCGCCGCGATCGGAGGTTCCGCCGCAGCGGGAATCGGGCTTTGGTAGTCCTGTCCCTTGCGGCGGCGCCTGAGATCGTCCCACGCCGCCTCGCGCAATTGCCCGCTTTCGATCGCCGCGAGCCCCGTCGCCGCCATCGCTTTGGCCGCCGAGATCATGCCCCGGTGCGCTAGCGCGCTCTGGCCCTGCGCGACGACCTGCCAGGTATGCAGCTGCGTGCCGATGGCGAGCGTCGGTCCGTAGGCCTGAACCGTCGGCACGACCCAGCTGACATCACCGACATCGGTCGAACCGCCCATCTGCCGCACCTCGTTATGCGGTGGCAGGATGAAATCGGCGAGCGGAATGTCCCGCTTTTCGAGGCGCTCCTGGCTCCAGCTTGCGGCGATATCCTCCGGCGAAAGCGTCGCGCGGATAGCCTCTGCGAATGCGACATCGGCCGCGTCGAAGGCCGGCGGCCCCAGGCTTTCCCAGATGTCCTGCATCACGTCCATCAGCGGCGTGTTGACGATCAGGTTGGACACGCCGGCAAGGATGGTGCTGTCCACCTTCGTCTCGGTCATCAGCGCCGCACCTTCGGCAACCTTCTTCACCCGCTCGATGAGCGCGAAGAGACCGGCCAGATCGGGGGAGCGGACGACATAGCGGACCTTGGCATGGGCCTGCACGACATTCGGCGATATGCCGCCGGCATCGAGAACGGCATAATGGATGCGGCATTCCGACGGCATGTGTTCGCGCATATAATTGACACCGACGCTCATCAGTTCGACGGCGTCGAGGGCGCTGCGCCCGAGTTCCGGCACGGCCGCGGCATGCGCGGCCCGTCCGGTGAAGGTGAAATCGATGCGGCAGTTCGCCAGCGAGGTCTCCCGCTGCACCCCGGCAAAGTTGCTCGGATGCCAGCTGATCGCGATATCGACATCGGAAAACGCGCCGTCCCGCACCATGAAGGCCTTGGCGGCACCTCCCTCTTCGGCCGGACATCCGTAATAGCGGACGCGCCCCGGCGTGCCCGTCTCCTCCAGCCAGTCTTTCACGGCCGTCGCGGCGAGCAGCGAGGCCGACCCCAGCAGATTGTGGCCGCAGCCATGGCCATTGGCGCCCGCCGCCAGCGGTTCATGCCGGGTAGCGCCGGCCCTCTGGCTGAGCCCGGAGAGCGCGTCATATTCACCGAGGAACGCGATGACCGGGCCACCCCTGCCCGCCTCGCCGACGAGCGCCGTCGGTATGCCCGCGACGTTGTCTGTGATGGCAAACCCCTGCGCCTCGAGCATGTCGCGATGCGCCGCCGCCGAAAGCGTCTCCATGTAGCAGGTTTCGGGTGTTTCCCAGACATTGTCCGCCAGTTCTGTGAATATCTCCTTCTTGCGGTCCACCATGTCCCAGACGAGCGGAAGATTGGAATTGCTTGAACTCATGGAAACGTCTGCCTCGAACTGTCACCTGCGGAAGCCCGCCAAACTACGCCAATCGGGCGCCGGCGCAATGCGGCAGGAGCGGCGCGCACACCCTGCCAAGGTTTTGGCCACCATTTCCGCAACTGTGATTGACGGGTGAATCTTACCGTCTCGACAAGTGATCGATAATCGCTATTCTCCCGCGCCACGGTAGGGCAGACACGCCAGGGGCGAGAGGGTCACACCGAAACAAACATGGAGTGAATACGCCGGTTGGGAGCATGACGTTCCACCGAGCCGCCGGGGAGCGCAAAGCCCTTCCTCCGGCGACCGTCGGAAAGACGAACAGGCCGATCGGCAAAACATTCCGCAATGGGGAAAAGAATACGACCGGCATCGCCTTCGCCTGCCGGTCAGGAGGTGAATAACAGAACTGATCCAGAGGGTGCAGCCAACGCACCGGAATTTTGGGAAATCAACCGTTCCGGCAGTGCCGGTTCAGGTAGGGAGACTAACATGAAACGTACGCTTACTCTTGCGGCAGCAGCGCTTCTGTCCGCGACATTCTTTGCCGGCGCCGCCAGCGCCAAGACCTTCGTATATTGCTCCGAAGGTTCGCCGGAAGGTTTTGACCCGGGCATGTATACCGCCGGCACCACCTTCGATGCTTCGGCGCACCCGATCTATAACCGCCTGCTCGAATTCAAGCCGGGCACGACCGAGCCGGAAGCCGGCCTCGCCGAAAGCTGGACCGTCTCCGAAGACGGCACCGTCTACACCTTCAAGCTTCGTTCGGGCGTCAAGTTCCAGACGACCGACTACTTCACCCCGACCCGCGAACTGAACGCCGACGACGTCGTGTTCTCGATCGGCCGTCAGATCAAGACGGACGATCCGTGGAACCAGTACATTCCGGGCGCCGCCTGGGAATATGCCGCCGGCATGGGCTTCCCGGAACTGATCAAGTCGATCGAGAAGGTCGATGACCTGACGGTCAAGTTCACGCTCAACAAGCCGGAAGCGCCGTTCCTCGCCAACCTCGCCATGCCGTTCGCTTCGATCGCCTCGAAGGAATATGCCGACAGCCTCGACAAGGACGGCAAGAAGGAACAGCTGAACCAGCAGCCGGTCGGTACCGGTCCGTTCACCTTCGTCGCCTACCAGCAGGACGCGATCATCCGTTACAAGAAGAACGCCGATTACTGGGGCACCGCTCCGAAGATCGACGACCTCGTCTTCGCCATCACCAGCGACGCCGCCGTTCGTTACCAGAAGCTGAAGGCCGGCGAATGCCACCTGATGCCGTTCCCGAACGCTGCCGACGTCGAGTCGATGAAGTCCGACTCGAACCTGAAGGTGATGGAGCAGGAAGGCCTGAACGTCGCCTACATGGCCTACAACACGACCCAGGCTCCGTTCGACAAGCCGGAAGTCCGCAAGGCGCTCAACCAGGCGATCAACAAGAAGGCGATCGTCGACGCCGTGTTCCAGGGCATGGCGACGCCTGCCAAGAACCCGATCCCGCCGACGATGTGGTCCTATAACGAAGCGACCCAGGACGATGCCTACGACCTCGACGCCGCCAAGAAGGCGCTCGAAGCCGCTGGCGTCAAGGATCTCTCCATGAAGATCTGGGCAATGCCGGTTTCGCGCCCCTACATGCTGAACGCACGTCGCGCCGCTGAAATCATGCAGGACGACTTCGCCAAGATCGGCGTCAAGGTCGAGATCGTATCCTACGAATGGGCCGAATATCTCGACCGTTCGAAGGCCAAGGATCGCGACGGTGCCGTCATCCTCGGCTGGACCGGCGACAACGGCGACCCGGACAACTTCCTCGACACCCTGCTCGGCTGCAACGCCATCGGCGGCAACAACCGCGCTCAGTGGTGCAACAAGGAATTCGACGATCTGGTGAAGAAGGCCAAGGTCACCTCCGACCAGGCCGAGCGCACCAAGCTCTACGAAGAAGCACAGAACGTCTTCAAGAAGGACGCTCCCTGGGCCACCATCGACCACTCCCTCTCCGTCGTTCCGATGGCCAAGGGCGTGACCGGCTTCACCCAGAGCCCGCTCGGCGACTTCACCTTCGAAGCAGTCGACATCGCTGAGTAATCCTTAGCCATCACAACTTTTTGCCGCGGGACGCGTTGCGTTTCCCGCGGCATTTTCTTATGAGACGGCCACAAAATGTGGCGATGACGCCGCAATTGCCGCTT
>JBQGDG010000333.1:0-3140 GCA_052038935.1 Neorhizobium sp.
TCCTGGCCGAAAACGGCATCGAGGCGACCAAGATCAACAAGGTGCTCGAAGGCCGCCCGCATATCGAGGACGCCATCCGCAACCGCCAGGTCCAGCTCGTCATCAACACGACCGACGGCAACAAGGCGATCTCGGACAGCAAATCGCTGCGCCGCGCGACCCTGATGCAGAAGGTGCCCTATTACACGACGATGGCCGGCGCCGAAGCCGCAGCCATGGCGATCAAGGCGCTCAAGGCCGGCAATCTCGAAGTACGGCCGCTGCAGGCGTATTTCTAAGCAGGACCGGGCCGGTCGACCGTCTGTCGACCGGCCCTTTTTCGCTCGCGATCGCTTCCGCGGGCGACGGGACGGAGGACAGCCATGACCGACGATGTGGACCGCTCGCTGATCATCGAGAACGAACGTGTCTTCGCGACCGACCGGGCCACGCTCTTCCGGGCGTTTTCGGACCCGGCAGTCCTCGAGACATGGTGGGGACCACACGGCTTCACCAACCGCATCGCACGGTTCGAGTTCGAGACCGGCGGCACATGGGTGATCGTCATGACATCCTCCGACGGCACGGATTTCGAAAATCACTGGACGTTCGCGGACATCCGGCCGGACGAGCGCATCACCGCCTTCCACCACGGGCCGATGCATGCCTTCGGGCTGGAGATCGGCTATCGGGATGCGGAGGGCGGCACGCTCGTGACATGGCGCATGTCCTTCGAGGACACGGAAGCCAATCGCGAGATCGAGAAGTTCCTCGCCGCCGCCAACGAGCAGAATTTCGACCGGCTGGACGCTGTGCTTTCCGGGATCGGAGCAGCCTGAACGCGTCGGGCCGGCGCCGGCGGTCCAAGGCCGCGGCAAATGCCCTCACCCGACATAGTCGCGGAAATATTTCCACATCAGCAATGCCACGACGGCAAGGGCGGCCCACGTCGCCACGGCGACGCAGATCGACATGATCACGCTTGCGACCCGCCTCGTCATGCGGCGGTACCTCCAGAGTTGATGCTCGGACAGGCTAGAGGCCAGAGATCGGCCTGTCCCGAATGAAGACCGGAAATTGTTAAGACTTGCGATCCGGCAAGATGCGAGTTCTCGCATTTCGGTTCACCGCGATACGATGACGCCCCGATACGGTACGGACGAGCGGCCGATATTCACAGGCGGGCCGCGATCATGCCGCCGACATCAGCCGGTGGACCGCGGCGATATCCTCGCGGAACCGCGCCAGCTCCTTCTGCCGCAGACCCTCGTCGGGAATGCGCAGGAGATAGGAGGGATGAACGGTGA
Source organism: Neorhizobium sp. (assembly GCA_052038935.1). Lineage (GTDB taxonomy): Bacteria > Pseudomonadota > Alphaproteobacteria > Rhizobiales > Rhizobiaceae > Neorhizobium. The sequence goes on from JBQGDG010000333.1 coordinate 1,287, forward strand.
CGAACAGCGTCCGGCCGTCCTCCATGGCGATCGGCGCGCTGCGCACGTCCTCGAGCTTCTGGCGCATGTCGGTCAGGGCAAACAGCGCCGTCGCCCCCATCGCCACCAGCAGCTTCGGCTTGACGAGTTCGATCTCCTGGGTGAGCCACCAGCGGCACTGGCGCACTTCCCCCATATTCGGCTTCTGGTGGATGCGGCGCTTGCCGCGCGGCTCGTATTTGAAGTGTTTCACCGCATTGGTGACATAGAGGCCGAGACGGTCGATCCCCACCTCCTTCAGCGTGTCGTTGAACAGCTTGCCGGCCGGACCGACGAAAGGCCGCCCGGCGAGATCCTCCTGGTCGCCCGGCTGTTCGCCGATGAACATCACCGGCGCGTCGACCGGCCCCTCGCCGAACACCGTCTGCGTCGCCCGGCAATGGATGTCGCAGCGGGAGCACGACCGCGCCTCCTCCCTCAGGGCCGCCAGGGTTCCCGCCGGCGGGCGCGGTGCGGCCGGAACCCTCGCCGCCGCATCCTGGATGCGGTGATGGAAGGGCAGCGGCTCGCTCGCCTGCTTCTGGGCCATCTCGATGACGCTCGCCTCCGCATTGGCGATCATGCCGGGAATGAGCTCGGCCTCGGGAAGGTTCTTCCAGTATTTCTTCGGCATCTCCTTCGTCATCATCTTCACCTTCAGCCGCGCCGGGTTGAAGATGGAGGAATAATAGGTGCGCCAGAGCTCGTCGGTATCGTCGCGAAGATTTGGCCTGGTTGCGGGATCGTCGCTGGTCCGCAGCTCCTCGCCGTCCCACGAAGCCGAACCCTTCGGCGTCATGATCAGCCAGTCCATGTCGGTGAACCTGCGCTGGAAGAACGGCGCAACGCGCTGGACGATGAAATGGTCAGGCTCGAACCAGGCGATGAACCGCCGACGCCCGACCGTTCCTTCCGCCAGCGGCAATTCCTTGAACCGTACGAAGGCGGTCATCTTGTGATAGTCGCGCCCGACGGATTTTGCCATGCGGTTGACGGCAACCACATCGCGGTCGCTGGCGTCGGCGAGCAGATGGCGGCCGCAGGACAGCCGAAACAGGAGCCGGTAGAGCAGAGCGAAGCGCGTCGGATCGGAATGGCAGACGACGGCTTCGGCGAGGCGGATGAACGCCGCCGGCACGCTGGCAGGCCGACACAGATCGGAAGGCGGCGGCAGGCGGTTGTCGTCGAACCCGAACAGGCCGTCGGCATCGTCCATCGTCCGCCAGTCGATGATGTCGGGCACGATGCCCGCCAGCATATAGGCGCGCGCGGCATCCCGCCATTCGGTCAGATCACCCCGCCCCCGCAAGGACTAGCGGTAAATCATAGCAGCGACAGTTGCTCCGGTCTGGGTTCGAACATGGCCCGCAGGTCGGACCGGTCGACGAGCCGGTGCGGCGTCCAGCCGTCGCAGACGACGAAGGGCTGCACCTTCTTCAGGGAGACGCCGAGCCGCTTCAGGTCATCGAGCCTCAGCCGCCTAAATCGCCGCGACGAGATGATGCCCTTGACCGTCTTGGTGCCGAATCCCGGTACGCGCAGCAGCATCTCCCTGTCGGCGCGGTTGACGTCCACCGGAAACCGGTCCCGGTGTCCGAGCGCCCAGGCGAGCTTCGGGTCGAGGGAGAGATCGAGCATGCCGTCCGACTGGCCCGACGTGATCTCGCCGATATCGAACCCGTAGAACCGGTAAAGCCAGTCGGCCTGATAGAGCCGGTGCTCGCGCATCAGCGGCGGCTTGATCAGAGGCAGGTTCTTCGAGGAATCCGGAATGGGACTGAAGGCCGAATAATAGACGCGTTTCAGGCCGTAGCTGCCGTAGAGCCGCGCACTGGT
>JBQGDG010000334.1:0-3424 GCA_052038935.1 Neorhizobium sp.
GGGGATGAGAGCGGCGCAGAAATCCGGCGCAGGTATTGATATCGAAGGATTTTTTCCGCGATGGCCTGGAATTTCTTCCCCGCGGGCGGATGTCGCCGGTTCCGGCGAGCACGGCAGACGAAGCATATGGATGCCCCGGCCGGCCTCCTCGAATGGAGGGCGACACGGGACCGGCAGCTCGGCTTGTGGCAGAAGGCCCGGTGTCGTTTCGTATGCCGGGCCCTCTATTTCGCCATGCGTGCCGAGGATCAGGCGGGGTTCGCAGACGCCTCGGCCTGTCCGTGCTTCTTCGTCGCGTCGTCCTCTTCCTCGTCGTCCAGCAGGCCGCTCGCCTTGAGAAGGGAGGCGAACCGGCCGCCGAGCTTGCTCAGTTCGTCATAGCTGCCGACTTCCGCGATGCGACCGTTATCGAGGAATATGACCTTGTTGGCATCGCGAACGGTCGACAGCCGGTGCGCGATGATGAAAGTCGTGCGGTCCTGCCGCAGCTTGTCGATCGCCGCCTTGACCCGCGCCTCGGTTTCCACGTCGAGCGCACTCGTCGCCTCGTCGAGGACGAGGATGGGCGCGTTCTTGAGAATGGCCCGGGCGATGGCGATGCGCTGGCGTTCGCCGCCGGAGAGCTTGTTGCCACGCTCGCCGACCGGCGTCTCGTAGCCGTTGAGCCGGCTTTCGATGAATTCCGTCGCCGCCGCCGCCGCGGCCGCCTTGGCGATGTCCTCCTCCGTCGCGCCCTCCCGGCCGAGGCGGATATTGTCGCTGATCGAACGGTTGAGGAGGCCGGCATCCTGGAAGACGGTGGCGATCTGCTGGCGCAGCGACCGGCGCGTCACGCTGGAGATATCGACGCCGTCGACCATGATCTTGCCCTGCTGCGGATCGTAGACCCGTTGCAGAAGGTTGATGAGAGTCGTCTTGCCGGCGCCGGTCGGGCCGACGATGGCGACCGTCTCGCCCGCCCTGGCGGTGAAGGAAATATCGTGCACGCCCTGTTTCGTGTTGGCGAAACCGAAGGACACGTCCCTGAACTCCACCTCGCCACGGATGTCGCGCAGCTCGCCGGCATTGGCGGGTTCCGCCCGTTCCTCGACGGAATCCTCGAGCACGAAGAAATCCTCTAGCTTGGCGCGGGCCTCGAAGATCTGGGTGGCGAATTGCCGCAGGAGATCGAGACGGGCGATCAGAAGATTGGCGAAACCGATGAAGGCGACGACATCGCCGACGCGGATCTCGCCGCGCTGGACGAGCATCGTGCCGATGACCAGGATGACGCCCATGGAGACGGTGGAGGCGGTGCGGTTGAGGCCGCCGGCCAGCGCCCACCAGTCGAGCACCGGATACTGGGCGGCCAGCAGGTCCTTGGTATAGGCCTTCAGCGCCTGGGTTTCCGCCTCGATGCGGTTGTAGCTGTGCAGGACCGAGACGTTGCTGATGGAATCGCTGACATGGGAGAAGACCTGGTGATAATGGCTCTCGACCGAGGCCTGTCCCTCCTTGGTCCGCTTCATGACGGCGACGCCGATCACCCAGTAGAAGACGCTGAGGCACAGGAGGACGATGCTGAGGCGCCAGTCCATCGATATGGCGGTGGGGATGAGGAGCAGCAGCGCCACGCCCGTCGCCAGATGGGTGCGCATGAATTCGAGCCAGAGGCCGAACAGGCTTTCGGCCGCACGCAGCAGCGTATGCAGCGCGTTCGACGTGCCGCGCTGGTGATGCCAGGCGAGCGGCATGGAAATGATGCGGCCGAAGGCTTCCGTCAGCAGCGATGCCCGCCGTCCATGGGCCAGCCGGTCGGCCTCGCGGGCGACGAGGACATAGGCTATCGTATTGAAAACGCCGAAACCGGCCCACATCATGAGGACGGGTGTCACGTTTCCGCCGGAGGAGATGGCGTCGATGATCCATCCGAAAAGCACCGGCTCGGCGATGGTGATCACCGCAAGCACGATATTGGCGATGACGATGGCGGTAACCCGCCATTTGTTTTTGGCCAGGTATTTGAGAGCCCGTGCATAAACCTGGAACAGTGTCAACTTGCTCAACCTCTTCAGTCGCTATCGGGATAATGTGGATAGATGAGCTTTATGGACAATACGCGGCGATTCCAAGCCCTCATAAAAAGGTCAATTGTGCTGTTCTTGCGTGTGGTGTAGGAGATCAAAAATGCACGCATTCGTGGCGTTCCCTGCTCCTGGAGGTGAAGCAATGCAGGGCGCCGGCGTGACGCTGAGGTCGCGATAAATCGATGAAAGCGAACGGCGATTTGATACTTTAAGTCACATTGGAAGCCGACCGGCTCAGGAGTGGTGTTGAATATTACCTTGATAGTCCAGTTCCTGGTTCTGCTTGGCGAAACCAAGACCCAGGAGCAGGTGACCGCGCAGTTCGAAAATCTCGTCAATTCCTACGGCTTCGACTTCTACAGCGTCCTGATCCAGCCGCTGCCGCATCTCAATCTGCAGCGGTCCATTCTGGCCGCGCGCTGGCCGGAGGGCTGGATCGAAGTCTATACCGAGCGGAAATACAGCCTGATCGACCCGACCGCGCGGTGGCTGCGTTCGGCGCAACGGCCGTTCCGCTGGAAGGACGCACTGATGACGCTGAAGGCTGATCCGCACCTGCAGCGGATGAAGAGGATGATGCAGGAGGCCGGCAGGCATGGCCTGCAGGACGGCTACCTGTTTCCGATCCACGGCCGCAACGGTCTCGTCGGCAGCATGGCGGTGGGCGGTCGATCGGTGGATCTGTCGCCGGCGGAGACCAGTCTGTTCGATACGGCCGGCAAGGCGATGTTCTGGCGGCTGATGGAACTGCGCCGTCTCACGTCCGTCCTGGAAAACAGCGTTCGTGCCGATACCCTGCTGACCCGGCGGGAAATGGAAGTCATCCTCCTGCTGGCCAACGGCATGACGTCCAACGAGATTGCCAAGGAGCTCGGCATATCGAGCCACACGGTCGACTGGTATATCAACGGGCTGCATGAAAAGCTCAACGCCAAAAACCGCCAGCATCTCATCGCGCTGGCGTTCCGGCTCGCCCTGATCGCCTGACGGGCGATTTGGAGAACAAGCGTCTCCAAGGTAAAATTGCACTTGCGTAACGCGGGCGATGTTGATCTCATTGCACCGCAGCATGCGATAATGCCTGGGGAGGTTGCGTTGCCGATATCTAAAATTCTCGTTGCCAACCGGTCAGAGATAGCGATCCGGGTATTTCGTGCGGCCAACGAGCTTGGCATCCGGACGGTTGCGATCTGGGCGGAGGAGGACAAGCTTTCGCTGCACCGTTTCAAGGCTGACGAGAGCTACCAGGTGGGTCGCGGGCCGCATCTTTCGCGGGATCTGGGGCCGATCGAAAGTTATCTGTCGATCGAGGAGGTGATCCGGGTCGCCAGGCTTTCGGGAGCCGATGCGATCCATCC
>JBQGDG010000335.1:0-4657 GCA_052038935.1 Neorhizobium sp.
CCGCGCCGAAGGCACGCATCCGGGCGGTATCCATGTGGAGATGACCGGCAAGGACGTGACCGAATGCACCGGCGGTGCGCGCGCGGTAACCGCCGGCGACCTGCACGACCGCTATCATACGCATTGCGACCCGCGCCTCAACGCCGACCAGGCGCTGGAACTCGCCTTCCTGCTTGCCGAGCGGATGAAGAGCGGGCGCGACGAAAAGCGTCTCGTCGTAAACGGCTGAGCCGCAGCCTCTGCGGAAAAGGAAAAGGGCCGAAGCAATGCTTCGGCCCTTTTTTCGTCCAGGAGGGGGCTACTGGACGAGGACGGGGTTGTGGCAGCTGGCGCCGCCAACCCTCACGTCGATTTCTCCGACCTTGACACCGAGCGTCGACAGGACGCTGTAGAGGATCTGGTCGAGCGGCGCCGTCAGGAGCCGCAGCGTGTCGGCGAGGCCGCCGAGAATGGCGGTCGGCACGGCGACGCGGATGCCGAGAAGATCCACTTCCAGCCGCAGGTCGCGGATAAGGCTGTCCATCAGCGTGGACACGGTATTCTTGGTGGAGGCCGTCTTGACCTTCTGCGTCGCGATGTCCGACGGCGAGAACGACAGACGCGTCACGGTCGTATTGGTCGCGTTGGCATAGGCAAGCGCGGTGATCGCAATCGCCGGCAGCGTGACGAGCTTCGACTTCGTCACCCGGGGATCTTCGCCGAAGTTTGCGAATGCCGACTTGTCGACGTCACCGAGAGCCAGTTCCAGCACGCCCGGGGCCGCATCGATGTTCACCGTCGGGCCGCTCGAACCGCTGGTACAGGTCACCGAGGCGAGGGTGGCTTCGCCGCTGGCGACCTCCAGATAGAGCGGTATCTTGAGCCTGATGCCGAGCAGGCCGGTAATGCCGTCCACCGCGGTGACCAGGGCCACGCGTGTCTGGGAGGTGCGCACCACGCCGCCCGTCTTGGCGACGGCGAGTGCGGTGGTGCCAACCGGCGGCTGGCCGACCGCGACGGAAAGCGACACGCTCGCGAGGCCCGGGATGCTCGCGCCGAGATCGAGATCGACCTGGCTGCTGCCATGGGCCGCATTGGCCCCGGCGGAGACCAAGCCGAACACGTCGGTCTGGATCGTCAGGCCGTCGTTCTGGCCGACCAGCCGCGGGCCAAGCGGGCCGACGCTGATCAGGTCCTTCAGCTTGATCGTCAGCTTGGTTTTCTCGACTGTCTTCTCGAGCGTCTTGAGGATCGCCGACACGGCCGGGGTCACACCGGTCGTCTGGCCCATCGCGGAGAGGAAGGTGCCGACGGAAATGTTGGCGTTGAGCAGGTCGTCATAGGTGGCGGCGGTGAGGTTGAGCTTGATCGCCAGCTTGTCGAGCATTTTCAGCACGTCGATCTGCCCGCTGGCGAGCGCCTGATAATCCATCACCGAGAGCGACACCGTGGTGCCCAGGAGCTTTCCGAGCAGTGCATTGATCACGCCGTTGTTGAGACTGGTGAGACGCGAGCCGATCGAGAAGGCGGCCGTCTTGTCGACCGTCGCGACGCCGCTGGCGCTGAGCTTCGGCGCACTCGTCAGGCTGCCGGCGAAAAAGAGGCCGCCCTGCTGGTGAAGCGTGACCCTGACGGCATCATATGGCGCCGTGCTCGCCTTGAATCTTGCCCCCACCGCGATCTTCGAATCCGGCTGGTAATGACCGTTGGTGACTTCCGCATAGGCTTCGAACTTGTCGAAGACCGTCGCCGGGTTGAACGCCACCGGCGCGCCCTTGCTGAGCAACTGCCCGTTCTTCAGAACGGCGATGTTCCGGCCGTTGAGGGCGAGATAGTTCAGGACGCCGGTTTCCGGCGCCGTCGGCGTTGCTGCGGCCGAGATGGCGGAAAGATCGGCCGTCGTTTGCAGGTCGCGCTGCTGCAGGGTGAGGTAGCCGTAGTCCAGGCCGAGGGCGAGCGCACTGATGACGACCGGCAGGCACAGCGCCGTGCTGATCGCGATATTGCCCGTCTCGTCGGAGCGCCAGGATGTTGGTCGGCGCGCCATTCAGATGCCTCCGATGCGGACCGTGGCGAACCGGCGGATGTGGCTGTCCGGCATGGCATAGCTGAAGAGGCTGAAGATCGGCAGGTTGCTGGCGTCGTAGACGAGGGCGACGGTGAACTGGTTGGGATTGGCGGGATCCGCCTTGACGCTCAGGTTCAGCCGCGACTTGTCGAGAAGCGCGTGGTCGAGCGTGGAACGGTTGACGAAATCGGCCACGAGGCTCTTGCGCTCCGTGTCGTTCATGCCTGCGACGGCCGTGCGTGCGGCATCCGCCGCCAGTTGCTGGACTGAATGGGCGGCCGAAAAATAGATGCCGTAGGCGATCATGCTGAGCAGGGTGAGAAAAAAGATCGGAGCCACCAAAGCAAACTCGACTGCCGCTGCCCCTGACGTGTCGGCCACGTACTTACGGAATCGCATCGTCTCCTCCTTGCACTCAAATTCCGCCAGCATTATCAATTTCACTTATTAAGGATATGCTAAAATAAAGAGGCGAGATGTCCGTCTTGCATGGGCAATCATGGCTTGGACCGGCGAGTTTTTGATGTCGGACGAAAACAGCCGCGGTTGCCGTTGCGGTGATCGTCGGCTGGCATTAAATCGGTTCCATGACCCAGCACGATCTTCACAGCCTGCGCATCGCGATCGCCCAGCTCAATCCTACTCTCGGTGACATCGTCGGCAACCTCGCGCTTGCCCGCGAGGCCCGCCGGGACGCCGCGCGCGAGGGGGCGGACCTCGTCCTGTTCACGGAACTCTTCATATCGGGATATCCGCCTGAAGACCTCGTCCTGAAACCGTCCTTCCTGAAGGCTTGCCTGAAGGCGGTCGAAAGCCTCGCCGGCGACACGGCCGACGGCGGGCCGGGCGTGATCGTCGGATTCCCTCGCCAGGGAGATGAAGGGCGGCACAATTCCATCGCCGTGCTCGACGGGGGCGAGATCGTCGCGGTGCGCGACAAGGTCGATCTGCCGAACTACGGGGAGTTCGACGAGAAGCGCGTGTTCATCGCGGGCGCCATGCCCGGCCCCGTGAATTTCCGCGGGGTCAGGCTCGGCATTCCCATCTGCGAGGATATCTGGGGCGATCTCGGCGTCTGTGAGACCCTGTCCGAAAGCGGAGCGGAGATTCTGCTGGTGCCGAACGGCTCTCCCTATTATCGCGACAAGGTCGATATCCGCCATCAGGTCGTGCTGAAGCAGGTCATCGAAACCGGCTTGCCCATGGTCTATGCGGCGCAGCTCGGCGGTCAGGACGAACTCGTCTTCGACGGTGCGAGCTTCGCCTTCAACGCCGACCGGTCACTTGCCTTCCAGCTCTCCCAGTTCGAGCCGGCCGTGGTCGTCACCGACTGGCGACGGGAAGCGGACGGCTGGCAGTGCCTGCGCGGCCCGATGGCGAAGATACCGGAAAAGGAAGAGGCGGATTACCTCGCCTGCATGCTGGGTTTCCGCGACTACGTCAACAAGAACGGTTTCAAGTCGGTCGTGCAAGGCCTGTCCGGCGGTATAGATTCCGCCGTCTGTGCGGCGATCGCGGTGGACGCCCTGGGCGAGGAGAGGGTGCGCACCATCATGCTGCCCTATCGTTATACGTCGGAGGGATCGCTCAAGGACGCGGCCGACTGCGCGGAGGCGCTCGGCTGCCGTTACGACATCGTGCCGATATCGGAACCGGTCGAAGGGTTCCTGTCGTCGCTGTCCGAACTCTTCGAAGGCACAGAAGAAGGGATTACCGAGGAAAACCTCCAGAGCCGTACGCGCGGCACGATCCTGATGGCGATTTCCAACAAGTTCGGGTCGATGGTCGTCACGACAGGCAACAAGTCGGAGATGTCGGTGGGCTACGCGACGCTCTATGGCGACATGAACGGCGGCTTCAACCCGATCAAGGACCTCTACAAGATGCAGGTCTATGCGCTGGCGGAATGGCGCAACCGGCATCTTCCCGCCGGCGCCCTCGGCCCCTCCGGCGAGGTCATTCCGCAGAACATCATTTCCAAGGCGCCTTCGGCCGAGCTTCGGCCCGACCAGACTGACCAGGATTCCCTGCCGCCCTATCCGGTTCTGGACGACATTCTCGAATGCCTGGTCGAGATGGAGATGGGCACGGAAGACATCGTGGCGCGCGGCCACGACGCGGCCGTCGTCCACCGGATCGAGCATCTCCTCTATCTGGCCGAATACAAGCGGCGGCAGTCGGCGCCCGGCGTGAAGATCACCAAGAAGAATTTCGGCCGCGACCGCCGTTACCCGATCACCAACCGCTTCAGGGATCGATAGGAGAGCGGCCATGGCGCTGCGCAGTTCCGTCGAGATCCACAATATCCGCACCCGCGAAAGCCGGGTCGTGTGGCAGACGGATGCGTTGTTGGAAGCGCCGAACTGGTCGCCGGACGGTCGCTATCTGATGCTGAATTCGGCAGGTCTCCTCTACAGGCTGTCTCCTGAAGGCGACGGCGGGCCGCAATGGGTCGCCACCGGCTTTGCTACCTTGTGCAACAACGACCACGGCATTTCGCCGGACGGCTCTCTGATCGCCGTTTCCGACAAGGTCGAGTTCGGCAAGTCGGCAATCTACGTGCTGCCGGCTGCCGGCGGAGAGCCGAGGCTGGTGACGAAAAATCTCCCG
>JBQGDG010000336.1:0-18836 GCA_052038935.1 Neorhizobium sp.
GCCTGGGAGGGCATCGGCGCACCGGCAGAGATCGGCCAGTAGATGATCGGATAGAAGGACAATTCGTCCTTGCCGATGTCGAGGCCGACCGGAGCGCCGGGCTCCAGCGTCGTGCGGTAGGTCATGAACTGGGTGAGACCCTCCAGACCCTGCTCGGAAATGCGGTCGACATCGGCCTCGCCGGTGACGACATAGGCGAGATGCGTCGTATCGAGCCGTTCGAGGATCTGTTCGTCCCCGGCCTTGGCGCCGCTCCCTTCCGGCATTTCCTGCGCCGGAAGCGGGTCGGGACCGAGTGCGACGAGGCCGAAGGCGAGAACTGCGATCGCGGCCGCGGCGCCGGAACGGCGCGCCGGGCTACGGGGCATGCGGGAAAAGGCACCATTCATGAAGAGCACGAGGAGGCTGTCGAGGATGAGCATGGCGAAGGCCGCGGCAAAAAGGGCAGGGCGCAACGAGACCGCCTCGCCGCCGGCGAGGCCTTCGCGCGCCACCGGCCGGCCGAGCGCGGCGGGATCGAAGGCCGCAAGCTCGGTGCCCGGCGGCAGGAGGTTCACGGCGGAAAAGCCGTCTTCCGTTCCGTAGAGGCCGGGCGGATGGTCGAAATTGGCCGAAGGCGTCCGGCCGGCGGCGATGGTGATCGGCCTGGCGCCGCCCGTCTCCGTCGTCAAAAGGCCGTCCGCGGTCAGCAGCCGGTAGGGCGGCAGCGTGGCGGCGGCGGAATCGGAACCGGCGGAGGATGTCGTCGCACCGCCTGCGCGGGCGAGCTGGACCACGCGGCGCAGCATTTCGACGAAGTTTCCGGAAAGCGGCAGGTTGGACCAGGTCGCTTCGGCGCTCGTGTGGAACAGCACCAGCCGGCCGGCTTCGACATCCCGCGTGGTGACGAGCGGCGTGCCGTCGGCAAGGCTTGCCCAGGTGCGCTCGGCGAGATCGGGTGTCGGCTCGGCCAGTACCTGGCGGGTCACGGTAATGTCTGCCGCGCGCGGCATGCCGGCAAAGGGGCCGAAATTCGGGAAATCCGCCAGAACCTGCGGCTCCGACCAGGACATGGCGCCGCCGAGCGCCCGTTCGCCCTGGCGCAGGGTCACCGGCACCAACGGGTCGTCGGCAGGGGCCGCGGCCAGGCGCGGACCGGCAAAGCGGATCAGCGTGCCGCCGCGGGAAATCCACTGCTGCAAGGGCTGGGAGATCTCCGGCGCCAGACGGCCGACATCGGCCATGATGATGGCGGACGGATTGCTTTCGAGGATCTGCGGGATCGAGACGGCAAGATCGGCCGTGTTCGGCTGGATGATGTCCGCATAAGGGGAAAGCGCCCGGCTGATGTAATAGAGCGGCTGCAGCAGCGGCTGGAAGTCGCTGCCGCTCTCGCCGGCGATCAGCGCGATACGGCGGCGCTTGAAGCCGTCGTCGAGAAGATGGGTGGCGCCGGCTGTCGCCAGGCCTTCCACGCTGAGCCGGGCAAAGTCGTTGCGCAGCTCGAAAGGTGCGGCGATTTCGGCCGTGGCGGTCGAGGAGCCCGCGGTGAAATCTATCGTGCCGGCGGCCAGCGCGCGGCCCTGCTGGTCGAGCGCGTTGACGGTCACCTGCCGAGGGGCGGTGGTCTCGAGGCGGGTTGCGGTCACGGTCATCGAGGCGGAGTTGTTCTCGGCGTCCGTCAGCGCGATCGAGCCCTGACCGTCGCCCTCGTAAAGTCTGACATCCGTCTGGGCGCCGGCTGGCGACAGTCCTGCGAGGACTGTCAGCGCATCCTGATCTCCCTCCGAGGCGATGCCGTCGGAAATCAGGGCGATCGTGCCGGGCGCGTTGCCATCGAGCGCCTCCTGCAGGGAACGGGCGGCACGCAGGCGATCGGGAACCAGGGGGCGGGGCTCGGCTGCGGCGAGCTTGTCGCGCGCTGCCGCGGCCGTGCCGGCGGCGGGTTCGTTGTTCGCCTCGGCGGTGAAGACGACGGAAACCGGTACGTCGGCGCTTTCGGCCTCGTCGATCAGCATCGAAGCCGTCTCGATCCGCCGCTCCCAGTCGACGGCGCTCGACCAGCCGTTGTCGACGAAAAGTACGAGCGGCCCGCCCGAGCCGAGCGAGCTGGCGCGCGGGTTGATAACCGGATCGGCGATCGCCAGAATGACGGCCGCGGCCAGCAGCATGCGCAGAAGGGTCAGCCACCAGGGGCTCTTCGACGGCGTTTCCTCGCGTTTCAGCACGGTCGCCAGGATGCGCAGGGGCGGGAAAACCTCGGTCTTCGGACGCGGCGGGGTGAGCCTCAGCAGCCACCAGATGACCGGCAACGAGAGCAGCCCGAAGAGGATGAGGGGATTGGCGAAGGCAAGCGCGCTCATGAACGGCCTCCCGGAACGACGGCCGGCATTCCCGACAGGTATCCGTGCACGGCGACGAGCGCTTCGGAGGCGAGATGGTCGGTCCGGTGGAAGACGAAGCTCCAGCCGAGGCGGCGCAGACCCTCGCCGAGCGCCGTCCTGCGCCCGAGATAGGCGCGCTGGTAATCGTCGCGGATCGTTTCGGCACGGCCCGATGTCAGCTTTTCGCCGGTCTCGGGATCGGTAAATTCGGTGCGGCCCGCATAAGGGAACGTCTCTTCCGCCGGATCGGCGATCTCGACGACATGGCCGCGCAGGCCGCGGCGCCCGAGCGGCGAGATACGGGACATGACATTGTCGGCATCATCGAGGAAGTCGCCGATCAGCACGATATCGCTCTGGCCGCGGATCATGCCCGTCTCGGGAAGCCCCGTGGTCAGCGGCGCGTGCATGATGGCGGTGGCAAGCCGTTCTGCCGCGTTGCGCGCGGAGACCGGCTCCATGATGCCCGGACAACCGATGCGTTCGCCGGAGCGCGCGAGGATTTCGGCCAGCGCCAGCATCAGCACGAGGGCACGGCTCTCCTTCGACACCAGGGCGAATGTCGACTTGTACATCATGGAGGGCGACATGTCGGCCCAAAGCCAGATCGTGTGGGCGGCTTCCCATTCGCGATCGCGGACATAGGTATGATCGTCGCGGGCGGAGCGGCGCCAGTCGATGCGCGACAGGCTCTCGCCTTCCGCATAGGGACGGAACTGCCAGAAGTTCTCGCCCATGCCGCGCTTGCGCCGGCCATGCCACCCGGCGATTACCGTGTTGGCGATACGCTTGGCCTCGACCATGCAATCGGGAACGAGCGCTGCACGTGCCTGGGCGCGGGAGAGGACGTCGCTGCCGGGTGTCTGTTCGACGATCTGGCCGATTGATGCCACGCACTGTCCTTTCTGGGAGGCGATGTGCCCCTTGGGTTCTTACCCTCTGGCCTGTTTGACCAGACCGGCGATGACGTCGCGTACCGACATGCCTTCGGCTCGAGCGGCGAAGTTCAGCGCCATGCGGTGTTCGAGAACCGGCTCGGCCAGCGCATAGACGTCGTCGAGCGAAGGGGCCAGCCGGCCTTCGTAGAGCGCACGGGCGCGCGCCGTCAGCATCAGCGACTGACCGGCGCGGGGGCCGGGGCCCCAGGCGACCTGCTTGTCGGTATTGTCGTTGCCATGACCGGGCCTTGCGGAGCGCACCAAAGACAGGATGGCGTCGACGACCTTGTCGCTTACCGGCATCTGGCGGATCAGCGTCTGGATCTCCTGAAGGCGGGCAGAATCGATCACGCCACGGGGTTTGGTCTCGATCACGCCCGTCGTGTCGAGCAGGATCTGGCGTTCGGCGGCGAGATCCGGATAGAGGACGTCGACCTGCAGCAGGAAGCGGTCGAGCTGCGCCTCCGGCAGCGGATAGGTGCCTTCCTGCTCCAGCGGGTTCTGGGTCGCCAGCACGTGAAAGGGAGCGGGCAGATCGTAACGCTGGCCCGCAACGGTAATGTGATATTCCTGCATCGACTGCAGCAGCGCCGACTGGGTGCGCGGCGAGGCGCGGTTGATTTCGTCCGCCATCAGAAGCTGGGCGAAGACCGGTCCCTTGACGAAACGGAAGGATCGCCGGCCCGTCTCGTCCGTATCCATGACTTCGGAGCCGACGATATCGGAAGGCATGAGGTCCGGAGTGAACTGGATGCGGTTCGAATCCAGGCCGAGGACGGTGCCGAGCGTCGTCACGAGCTTGGTCTTTGCTAGACCGGGGACGCCGACGAGAAGGGCATGACCGCCGGAAAGAACGGCTAGCAGCGTGTTTTCCACCACCCGTTCCTGGCCGAAGATCACCTTGGCGATCTCGGCGCGGATGGCGGCGATGTCGGCCAGCGCGCTCTCGGCGGCGGCGACGATCGCTTTTTCGTCGAGAACGGCCTCGGTTGGATTCATCACGCCCATGTCGTTCTCCGTCAATCAAGGTCGGTTCGCATAGCCGCTGCCGGAAGCTTCATGCCGGGGGCGCGACTCGTTGCACTGCAGCAGACATATTAACCTCAGAAGTTATTCCTCGAAATAAGGCTGACAAGCTTGTTTCGAATGACTATCTCGTGAGGAACAATCGCGACCCTGAACGATTAAGATCGAACCGGGACTGAAAGATGGCAGCTCAGACGATAAATTCCGCACCGGACGCCGCAGGCCTTGCGGCCATGATTTCGCATGCCGCGGAACAGTCCGGATCGAAAGCGCGGACGCTTCCGCCGGTAGACCGCTGGAACCCGCCCTTCTGCGGCGATATCGAGATGGAGATCCGGGCCGACGGCACGTGGTTCTACATGGGCACGCCGATCGGCAGGGCGCCGCTGGTGCGCCTCTTCTCCACCGTCCTGCGCAAGGACGACGACGGAAATACCTACCTCGTCACGCCTGTCGAAAAGGTCGGTATCCGGGTTGCGGATGCGCCGTTTCTGGCGGTCGAGATGCAGGCGACGCAGCGCGACGGCATGCCGCTCCTCACATTCCGGACGAATGTCGGCGACGTGGTCGAGGCAGGCGCGGACAATCCTCTGCGCTTCGTGATCGCCGGCGAGAGCCGGCAATTGAAGCCCTATCTGCTGGTCCGGGGGCGGCTCGAGGCGCTCGTCTCGCGGTCCGTCATGTACGATCTCGTCGAGCTCGGCGAGACGATCATGATCGATGGCGCGGAAATGTTTGCCGTCCGATCCGGCGGGGTGGTTTTTCCGATCATGCCGGCGGCCGAGCTGGAGCGCCTTTCGTCATGACCGGAGCTGCGATCGGCAATCCGGCCCGGTATTCGGCGCGGGAGTTTCGCGAGCGTGCATTGCATCAGCACGGAGGGCCGCTGGATACCGCGTGGCGTGACCACGGCGACCACGCGCTCAACCCGCAATTGATGCAGATCGCGCAGGAACTCAAGCTCAAGGATGCGGCCGTGCTGGTGCCCGTCATCGACGATGGCGACGAGGCGAAGATCATCCTGACGCAGCGGACGGCGACGCTCAGGACACATTCCGGCCAGATCGCCTTTCCGGGCGGCGCCGTGGATCCCGAAGACGGTTCGCCGGAACAGGCGGCATTGCGCGAGGCGCAGGAGGAGATCGGCCTCGATCCGCGTTTCGTGGAGCCGCTGGCCCGACTGCCGAACTATTATGCGACCACGGGATTCAGGATCACGCCGATACTCGCCGTCGTGCAGCGCGGCTTCGACCTGCGGCTCAATCCCGAGGAAGTGGATGACGCCTTCGAAGTGCCACTGTCCTTCCTGATGAACGAGGCGAACCATCAGCGCGGCAGCCGCGACTTCAATGGCGCCGAACGGCATTTCTATCTGATGCCCTATGAGAACCGGAATATATGGGGGATTACGGCCGGTATCCTCCGCACTCTCTATGAAAGGCTCTATGCATGACGTCGGTGGCTGACGAAACCTGGTTTCGGGAGGCGGCCCTGCAACGCGTCCTCGCACTGCTCAATGCGGACGGAGGCGAGGCACGGATCGCCGGCGGGGCGGTCCGAAACGCGCTGATGGGTCTGCCCGTCGCCGATATCGACGTCGCGACGACGCTGCGACCGCAGGATGTCGTCGAACGGGCGGCGACGGCCGGCATCAAGAGCGTTCCGACAGGCATAGAACACGGCACGGTCACTCTCGTCACGGACGGCCAGCCCTTCGAGGTGACGACATTGCGACGCGACATCGAGACGAACGGGCGGCATGCGGTGGTGGAATTCGGCACTGACTGGACGGCGGACGCACAGAGGCGGGACCTGACGATAAACGCGCTCTACGCAGATCCCGGTGGTGAGGTGATCGATCTCGTCGACGGGTTGAAGGATATCGAGACGCGGACGATACGGTTCATCGGCGACGCGGCGCAGCGGATCGCGGAAGATCATCTGCGGATCCTGCGGTTCTTCCGGTTCTTTGCCTATTACGGTTCCGGGCGTCCGGATGCGGACGGGTTGCGCGCCTGCGCGAAGGCGAAGGACAGCCTGTCGAGCCTGTCCGCCGAGCGGGTGTGGAGCGAAACGAAGAAACTGCTTTCCGCACCCGACCCGTCGCGCGCCCTGTTGTGGATGCGCCAAGTGGGGGTGCTGACGGAAATTCTTCCCGAGACGGAGAAATGGGGTATCGATTCCATTCACGGCCTCGTTGCCGCCGAGACGTCGCTCGGATGGAAGCCGGACCCGCTGCTGCGGCTGGCGGCCATCGTTCCGCCGGACGAGGCCCGGCTCGAGGCCTTGTCGAAACGCCTTCGGCTCTCCAACGCCGATGCGCTGAAACTGAAGCATTGGGCATCGACACCGGCCCTTCCTGAGGAAGTGACGGATGTCGGTTTCGCCAGGCTGCTCTACCGGCATGGCGCCGCGGGTATCGTCCCGCGGGTGAAGCTTGCGCTATCCTCGGCCCGCACGATGGCGCAGCAGGACCCGATGGCCATGCGCAAAAGCGCGCGCCTGCTGCAGCTGCTGAAACTGGCGGAGGATTACCGGCGGCCGACATTTCCGCTCACCGGCGCGGACGTCACGGGCGCAGGGGTGCCGGCGGGGAAGCGTGTCGGAGAGATTCTCAAGGAGCTCGAGGACTACTGGATCGGCCGCAATTTCGTTCCCGAGCGGCCCGAACTGGCCGCCCGACTGTCGGGCATCGTGGAACAGGATAACGCCGGAAAGACCTGATGTCAGGCCGCCGCATTCTCCTGGTTGCGGATACGCGCCTTGATGTTTTCCACCATGTTTTCGCGGATGATCCCTTCGCCGTGGTCGGTGCGAAGATGCTCTACGGCACGGCGCACGACTTCAGCGTCTTCTGCGGCGCGCGTGTGCCACTGGCAGCCTGGCACAAGCGTGCCGCATTCGAAAAGCCGCATGGCAATTCCTCCTCCTGGTTGATCCATCCTCCGCCGTGTCGGGGCGGTCTAGGGAAACAAGCGGGAGGAGGAAGGGTTCCGTCGATTTTCGACCTTGCCTATTCCGGCAACGCCCAGGCGTGGAAAACCGAACCGCCGCCCTGGGCCTTGCGGGTGGGCTGAGCGGTCGTGTCGTTGGCTGCGGACGCTTCGGCCTGTTTGCCGGCAAGCTGGCGTCTGACCTGTTCGACGCAGAAGGAATGAGGCAGTTCGCCGCCGCTGCCGACCCTCATTTCGGTCGCCATGCGTTCGATCAGTTCGTCCTTGTCGATCAGCCGAGACTGGTCTTCCGCTGCGGATTGGGGGGCAGGCGAGGGCATGCTCTTCGATAGGGTCATCGGCTCCTCCTCCGGTACTAGCTCGTGCGAGCTGACTTCCGGCACGCTACCACTAAAGGAGAGGATTCGCGTATGACATTTGTCAACGACGAGTTGTTGGGGTGATCAAAGATTCGTGCGCCGGATTCGAGCTCGCATCAGGGCCAGCGGACGACCGGCGGCAGCGAGGACAGGATCGATTCGACATTGCCGCCGGTCTTCAGGCCGAAAATCGTGCCGCGGTCGTAAAGCAGGTTGAATTCCACATAGCGGCCGCGGCGGACGAGCTGTTCGTCACGCTGTTCCTCGGTCCAGGGCTTGTTGAAATTTGACCTGACGATACGCGGGTAAACCAGGTTGAAGGCGCGGCCGACATCCTGGACGAAGGAAAAATCCGCATCCCATCCGCCCTTCGCCGGGGCCGACTGCAGCCAGTCGAAGAAAATGCCGCCGATCCCGCGCGGTTCGTTACGATGCTTCAGGAAGAAATACTCGTCGCACCAGGCTTTGTAGCGGGGATAGTCGGCAACCGTCTCGTGGCGGGTGCAGGTGATCTCCATCACGCGATGGAAAAGCTGGCTGTCGGGGTCGTCCTGGCTGCGGCGGGCGTCCAGCATCGGGGTCAGGTCGGCGCCGCCGCCGAACCAGTGGCTGGCGGTGACGACCATGCGCGTGTTCATGTGGACGGTCGGCACATTGGGATTGACCGGATGGGCGATCAGCGAGATGCCCGACGCCCAGAACCGCGGGTCCTCCGACGCTCCGGGAATCTGGCTGCGGAAGTCGGGTGAAAATTCGCCGTGTACGGTGGACGTATGGACGCCGACCTTCTCGAAGACCCGGCCCTCCATCATCGACATCCGGCCGCCGCCGCCTTCGCCCCCGTCGCGAAGCCAGTCCTTGGCGGTGAAGGCGCCGGGCGGCTGATCGGACAGAACGCCGGCAAGATCCTGTTCGAGGCTTTCGAAGGAGGCGCAGATCGTGTCGCGCAGGCTCTCGAACCAGGCGCGTGCCGCCTGCTTCTTGTCCTCGATGTCGTCGGGCAGGCCTTTCGGCAGGTCCGGTCGCTCCATTCCGCTTCCTCTGATCTTCATTCCGGTCGAATCGTCTCTGCCGATCGACATAACAGCAATGGCGTTGACGGGCCATTGCATAGAATCACCCGTGTCCGGGGACTGCCGACGGGAGGCTGGCGGGGAGGGGATGCCGGTTCGGCATGCGGGAGCGGCGCGTTTCCGCGCCCGGCACACGAGCTTCTCATCGGTTGGAAATCGGACTCGCAAAACACGCGGACGGCGCCTATCTTCTTCCATTAGCAAGGTGCGGATAAGAGGCTTTTCATGGCGAAATTCACACCCCCGCCGCTCGACGGACTGAAGCGGCGCATCGACCGTCACCGGCAGGAAAAAGCCGGCGAACGTTCGGGCCTCTTCGTTCGGGAGACGTTCCAGATGTCGAGGGCCGAGGCGCGGGAGACCGCCCGCCAATGGTTCGAGGAGTTTCCCAAGGCAGCCTACTGGACCGAGGTGGAAAGCTGGCGTCAGCTCGAGGGCGACCGCATCGAATTCACCATGCGGCGCCTGCCGACGGCAGACTAGCCGTTCATTCCCGCCACGCCGTCTGGCGCATGGCTTCGCCGGCGATCATCGCCGCCGACATCGCCACGTTGATCGAGCGCTGGCCTTCCACCATAGGGATCAGGATGCGCCCCTCCGCGGCATCGTGAACGGTGTCGGGAACGCCGGCACTCTCCCGGCCGAAAAGCAGTATGTCATCGGCGCGGAAGGCAAATCGCGTATAGGGTTCCGGCGATTTCGTCGTGGCGAGCACCAGCCGGCGGGCGGTCTTCCGGCGCCATTCGTCGAACTGCTGCCAGTTGACATGGCGGGTCAGCGCCACCGATGCCAGATAATCCATGCCGGCGCGCCTGAGATTGCGGTCCGATATGTCGAAACCGGCCGGCTCGATGATGTCAACACCGATGCCGAGGCAGGCGGCGAGCCTCAGGATCGTACCGGTGTTGCCGGGGATGTCGGGCTGGTAGAGAGCTATGCGCAGATCGGTCATGGAACCGGCTTAACCGAGCGGTGGCGGGATGCTCAAGCATTTTTGCCGAACGGTTGCAGAGATCGGGGCGCCGAAGGTTAAAAAATGGCCAGTCTGCCCTTTTCAACGGCGGTGCCAACGTGTAGAAAGCTCTCGTCTTTAACGCCGAACTCAGGAGGCCTACATGGATATGACCGTGCTTTCTCGCCTCCTCCGTCAGGTCGATCGCTACCTGGCCTAGGCGTATCGCGGTTCTCGCAGAACTTCCCCGTATTTGATTCATCCTGCGGCCATCGCCGGCCGCTCGTCATTTTTTCCGCCTGTCGGCGTGGGTGGCCTTTCCCGGCAGAACCGCGCCCAGGCGACAAGTCCGCAAGACGGAGCCTGTTCATGTTTTCGTGGTTCGAACGCCGCATCAATCCCTATCCGGCGGATGCGCCGACCTTGCCGCCGAAAGGCCTCGTGGCCTTCCTCTGGTTCTATACGAAACCGGTTTGGCCCTGGGTCGTCATCATGTCGACCTGCACCATGTTGATCGCCATCGGTGAAGTGGCGTTGTTCAGCTTCCTCGGCGATATCGTCGACTGGCTCGCCAACGCCGACCGCGCCACCTTCCTTCAAAGCGAGGCGCCTACGCTGATCTTCATGGGGCTCGTCGTGCTCGTGGCGCTGCCTCTGGTCGCAACGCTCAACTCGCTCATCATGCACCAGATCCTGATGGGCAATTTCCCGATGATCGCACGCTGGCAGATGCACCGCTTCCTGCTGCGGCACTCCATGGCCTTCTTCGCCAACGAGTTTGCCGGCCGTGTGTCTACGAAGGTGATGCAGACGTCGCTCGCCATCCGCGAGACGGTGATGAAGGTGCTGGACGTCTTCGTCTATGTCTTCACCTACTTCGTCTCGATGGTGGCGCTGGTCGCCGCCGCCGATATCCGGCTCGCCATCCCGCTGGTCGCCTGGATCGTCGTCTATTCGGCCACCGTCGCCTATTACGTGCCGCGGCTGAAGAAGATCTCGGCCGAGCAGGCGGATGCCCGTTCGATGATGACGGGGCGCGTCGTCGACAGCTACACGAATATAGGGACGGTCAAGCTCTTCTCCCATGCCGGGCGCGAGGAAGCCTACGCGCGTGACGCGATGGACGTGTTCCTCGCCACCGTACACGCGCAGATGCGCAAGGTGACGATGTTCCAGGTGCTCGTCTATTTCTACAACTGCGCCGCCCTCTTCGCCGTCGCGGCGATGTCGATCTGGTTCTGGCTCGACAGCGTCATTTCCATCGGGGCGATCTCGATCGCCATCGGTCTCGCGATGCGCATCAACGGCATGTCGCAATGGGTCATGTGGGAAGTATCGGCGCTCTTTGAAAACATCGGCACCGTCTATGACGGTATGAGCATGATGACGAAGGCGCACGATGTCACCGACAGCAAGGACGCGAAGGCGATCGGCGAAGGCAGGGGACATATCCGCTACGACAATATCGGCTTCCATTACGGGCAGGGCAAGGGCGTCATCGACAGGCTGACGCTCGACATCCCGGCCGGACAGAAGGTCGGTCTCGTCGGACGCTCGGGTGCGGGCAAGACGACCCTGATGAACCTGCTGCTGCGCTTCTACGATCTCGAAGGCGGCCGCATCACCATCGATGGTCGCGACATATCGACGGTAACGCAGGACAGCCTGCGCGCCCAGATCGGTGTCGTGACGCAGGATACGTCGCTGCTGCACCGGTCGATCCGTGACAACATCGCCTACGGCCGGCCCGACGCGACCGATGCGGAGATCATCCAGGCTGCCAAGCGGGCGAATGCCTGGGAGTTCATCGAGGGGCTGGCCGACCTGCAGGGGCGCAGCGGTCTCGACGCGCATGTCGGCGAACGCGGCGTGAAGCTGTCCGGCGGACAGCGGCAGCGCATCGCGATCGCGCGCGTCTTCCTCAAGGATGCGCCGATCCTCGTTCTCGACGAGGCGACCTCGGCGCTCGATTCGGAAGTGGAGGCGGCGATACAGGAGAACCTGTTCGCACTGATGGAGGGCAAGACGGTGATCGCGATCGCCCACCGGCTCTCGACGCTGACGGAGATGGACCGGCTGATCGTGCTCGACAGAGGGCGGATCGTCGAAACCGGAACGCATGCCGAACTCGTCGCGTCCGGCAATATCTATGCCGACCTGTGGCATCGCCAGTCGGGCGGCTTTCTCGGAGATCATTCGACCGAGGAGGCGGCGGCGGAATAGCCGGAGCTGCCGTTTCGGGGCCGCCCGTGACCGTCAGGGGGACGGGCGGCGTCCGGGCCCCGCTCCGTCAAAGGCCCGCGTGCCTGTGGTTGCAGATTTCTTGCCTAATCGAGATAAGTGTGTGTAACCGTTACAAAAAATCGGGAGCGGGACAGTAAGTCTTTCTTTATCCAAAGCTGTCAGGAAGAGCGATAGGTGCATGGCACTGTTCGTTTAATCCTGTTGGTTTTGAGA
Organism: Neorhizobium sp.; assembly: GCA_052038935.1. Classification (GTDB taxonomy): domain Bacteria; phylum Pseudomonadota; class Alphaproteobacteria; order Rhizobiales; family Rhizobiaceae; genus Neorhizobium. The sequence continues at coordinate 12,123 of JBQGDG010000336.1, forward strand.
TGATGAGCACGATAAAGATCAAAGTCCTACTTCCCGCCCTTTTCGGACTGGCTGTCCTCATTCTTATTGTCCAGGGTGCACTCGGCATGCGGTCCGTCGCGCAGCTCGACGTACAGGCCAATGCGATCAGCCAGCGCATGGAACGCTCGCTGATGATCGCCAATCTCGATCGTCTTTTTTCCGACGGCCGCCGTCTCTATCTCATGACGCTTGCCGCAAGCTCGGCCGCCGACAAGAAGCAGCTGCTCGAGCAGCTGCAAACCGCCAACACGGCCCGGGCGGAGGCGTTCAAGGTGTATGGCGAATCCATGACGATCCCCGACGCGAAGGCGAAGTTCGCGGATCTCGAGAAACTCGTCGCCGAATATGACGCGCTCGGCGCCCAGTTCGTCCAGCTGATCAGCTCCTCGAAAGTCTATGAGGCCAAGGACGTGATCGCCCAGATGGTGCCGAAGGGCGGCGAAGCCGGCACCATGCTGCAGGAACTGATCAACGACAACAAGGAGCGCGGTGCCGAGGACAGGCAGGCTGCCAACGACACCGCCCAGTTCGTCTATATCTCGACGATCGCCGGGGTCATTTTCGCGGTCGCGATCGCGCTCGGGGCAGCGCTGCTGAGCCTGTGGCGCGTCACGCGTCCGATTACCGACATCACCGCCTCGATGAACGCGCTCGCCGCCGGCAACAATCAGGTCAACATTCCCTATGCGGGCCGTCAGGACGAGATCGGCGAGATGGCCGCCGCCGTCGCCGTCTTCCGCGACAACGCGCTGGAGCGTGCGCGGCTCGAGGCCGAAACGGAGGCCAACCGCTCGATGAGCGAGCGGGAGCGCATCGCTCGCGAGGAGCAGAAGGCGCGCGAGGCCGCCGAGGTCTCCTTCGCCGTCGACGGTCTGGCGCACGGCCTTACCAATCTTTCCAACGGCGACATGACGTTCCGTCTGGAGCAGCCCTTCTCCGGTCAGCTCGACCAGCTGCGGCTCAACTTCAACGAATCCGTCGCCAAGCTGCAGACGGTGCTGCGTTCGGTGGGAGAGAATGCCCGGATGATCGACGCCGGCGCCAACGAAATTCGCGCTGCCGCAGACGACCTTTCCAAGCGTACCGAACAGCAGGCCGCATCCGTCGAGGAAACGGCCGCCGCGCTCGAACAGGTGACGACCGCGGTCAAGGACTCTGCTAGCCGCGCCAGCGAGGCCGGCACGCTGGTCGACCAGACGCGGGCGGGCGCCGAACGGTCCGGCACCATCGTCCGCCAGGCGGTTTCCGCCATGGAGGCGATCGAGACGTCATCCGGCGAAATCAGCAACATCATCGGCGTCATCGACGATATCGCCTTCCAGACCAACCTGCTGGCTCTCAACGCCGGCGTCGAGGCGGCTCGTGCAGGCGAGGCCGGAAAGGGCTTTGCCGTCGTCGCCCAGGAAGTGCGCGAGCTTGCCCAGCGTTCGGCAAATGCGGCACGCGAAATCAAGGCGCTGATCACCACGTCCGGGGAAAAGGTGCGCGACGGCGTGACCCTCGTCGGCCAGACCGGCAAGGCGCTCGAAACCATCGTCACCGACGTGCAGATGATCAACCGCAACGTCGCGTCGATCGTGGTCTCCACCCGCGAACAATCCACCGGTCTCAGCGAGATCAGCACCTCCGTCAACCACATGGACCAGGGCACGCAGCAGAACGCCGCAATGGTCGAGCAGACGACGGCGGCAAGCCACAGCCTGGCGACCCAGGCTGCGGCGCTCAACGAACTGCTCGCCCAGTTCAAGCTCGGAGAGGGTGTCGGCGCTCCGCGCGCAGCGACCTCAGCCTCGCGCCCGGTGGCGTCGCCCGTTCGGGCGCTCGGCGCCAAGATCGCCTCGGCCTTCGGCGGCGGCGCGTCGTCGGCGGCAGTCAAGCAGGAATGGTCGGAATTCTGATCCGGTCACCGGCATTTAGTTGACGGACGGCGGCTTCGGCCGCCGTTCGCATTTCCGGGATGTCTTGCGTGTCCCTACCGAAATGTAATGGGCGCGCCCTTTGCTGCGGTGACGAAGGGGCATATATCCCTGCGCATGGGCATAACCGCATTCTTCCGCTTCTTCGAGACGCGCATTCGACCGTTCGCCGGGAAGGATGACCTTCGGCCGCCGGAGGGAACGCTGGCGTTCATCTGGTTCTATGCGCGGCAGGCCAAGGCGCCGTTTCTGGCGATGCTGGTTCTGGGCGGCCTGACGGCTGCGATCGAGGCGGCGCTGTTCTGGTTCGTCGGCCGGCTGGTGGACATCTTGGCCGAGACCGACCGGGCGCAGGGCTGGCAGGGTCTTCTTGCCGATCACGGCTGGGAGCTGGTCGGCATGCTCGTCCTCATCGGCGTCGTGCGCTTCCTCGTGGCGCTTTGTACGGCGCTCGTCGATCAGCAGATCATCACGCCCGGCTTCTACAACCTCGTTCGCTGGCAGTCCTACCGGCATGTCGCGCGTCAATCGCTGTCGTTCTTCCAGAACGATTTCGCCGGGCGGATCGTCACCAAGGTCTGGTCAGGGGGGCAGGCGGCCGGCGACCTCGTGACATCGCTGATGGAGAGCGTCTGGTTCGTCTGCATCTATTCGGTTTCGATGCTGACGCTGATCGGCGGGCTCGACTGGCGACTGGCAGTGCTGGTCCTGGCCTGGGTCGCGATCTTCGCGGTGCTCGCCCGTTATTTCGTACCGCGCATCCGCTACCATTCGCGCGAGACCGCGGAAGCCGCCTCGATGCTCAGCGGCCGCATGGTCGATGCCTACAGCAATATCCAGACGCTGCGGCTGTTCGGGCGCGACGAGGTCAATGACGGCTACATGCGTGCCGGCTTCGACACGTTCCAGTCGGCGACGATCATGTTCACCCGGTTCATCACCGGCGTGCGGGCGTCCATGGCGCTTCTGTCGGGCGTGATGATCACCTCGATGGCGGCGCTCTGCATTCATTTGTGGCTGCAGGGCAAGATCAGTGCCGGCGCGGTGGCCTTCACTCTGGCGCTCGTCCTGCGCCTGAACTTCCTCCTGAGCCGCCTGATGACCCAGTTCAACGGGATCATGCGCAACTTCGGCACCGTCCAGAATGCCGCCGAGCTGATCTCCCAGCCTATCCGGCTCGTGGACATTGCGAATGCGCCGGCGCTGCATGTCCAGAGCCCGGAGATCCGGTTCAGCGACGTCAGCTTCCATTATGGCCGCGGCAGGGGCGTCATCGACCACCTAAACCTGACGATCCGCGCCGGCGAGAAGGTTGGCATCATCGGCCGGTCGGGCGCCGGAAAGTCGACGCTCGTCAACCTCCTCCTGCGCTTCTATGATCTCGAGGAGGGAAAGATCGAGGTGGATGGCCAGGACATCGCCAGGGTCAGCCAGGAATCGCTGCGCTCGCAGATCGGCATGGTGATGCAGGACACGTCGCTGCTGCATCGCTCGATCCGCGACAATATCCTCTTCGGCCGGCCGGATGCCGGGGATGCGCAACTGCTCGATGCGGCCAGACGCGCACGCGCCGACGTCTTCATCGACAATCTCGTGGACCAGCGCGGCCGCAGGGGTTTCGACGCCCATGTCGGCGAGAGGGGCGTCAAGCTTTCCGGCGGGCAGAGGCAGCGTATCGCGATCGCCCGCGTGATGCTCAAGGACGCGCCGATCCTCGTGCTCGACGAGGCGACTTCAGCGCTCGATTCCGAGGTCGAGGCGGCGATCCAGTCCAGCCTGGACGAGTTGATGCAGGGCAAGACCGTGCTGGCGATCGCCCATCGCCTTTCGACCATCGCGATGCTCGACCGCCTGATCGTCATGGACGAGGGAAGGATCGTCGAAGAGGGAACCCATAGCCAGCTTCTGACGAAGGGCGGCCTCTATGCGGATCTGTGGTCGCGGCAGACCGGCGGCTTCCTGGCAGCCGAAGCCGCTCAATAGGCGCTCTGCGGCTATCACCGGCCGGTGATGGCGATCTCGGCCATCAGGCCGGCATGGTTGGAACCGAAGGTGCTCGGCAGCTTGGTGAGGGAGCGCATTTTCAGCGGCGCCCGGACATAGACATGGTCGATCGCCAGACCCAGCCCGCCGAGCCGTGTCGGCCAGGTGGGCGGCTCGTAGGAGGCGGTGCGCAGACCCGTCCAATGCAGGAACATGCGGATGTTCGGTGCAAGGCTCGAGGCGTTGAAATCCCCCGACAGGACGAACGGCCCTTCGGTATCCGTGATGGCGAGTGCCGCGCGGATCAGCTCGAATGTCTGGAAGTCGTCGAAATAGGGCTTCGTCGTGTGGATGCCGCCGACATGGACGACCTCGCCGGCAATCGTCGTTTCCGCCATCACGAAGCGGTTGTCGAAGATTGCGCTGAGGCTGCGGACCGTGCCTTTCCTCAGCGGTGTCTTCGACAGCATGAGCTGGTCGCAATCGCTCATCATGACCCCGCAGCCGATCCGGTAGGGATAGGTCCGGCTGAGCTCGGCCATGTAGGCCTGAAGGGGCTCGGCCTCCATGATGTTGACGAGGTCCGCGCCCGAGGCGGCGATCATCTTGGCGATCGCATCGCCGTTCGCATAGTTGTTCGACAGGATGTTGAAGGACAGAAGCCTGAAGCCCGGAGCGGAAGCGTCGCTTTCAGTGGCCATCGCCGCCAAGTCGCGCGTCATCACCACCGCGTGCCCACCCAGTGCCAGGGACGCGGCGAGCACCATCCATGCGACGAGATTGCGGTCGAGGAAGAGTGCGACGAGCACGGCGGCGATACAGGCTGCGGCGAAGTGCAGTTGGAGGCTGTGGAGGGCCGCGAGCGACCAATGTGGATGGACGTAACGCGTTGCTATCGCCAAAAGAACGAGCGACACGATGACGCAGATGGCGAGGGATAGGATCTTTCGGATGGTCATGATCGGGTCGGTCGCCTTCGGTCGCGGCTTGGATTAGCACGGGTTTCAGCCAGTGGCAACGCAGCGGCCGGGACCCGTCCCAGCACGATCGTGCAATTGATCTAGATCAATCTGTGCTTTGATTTTGCGGCTTAAATCGGCCGCGCTGCAGCGCACCAAAACAGCGTTGCAGAGTCCAGTCATTTGCGAGGCAAAATAGTAAAAATGGGTGCGCCGGACAGGCCGTAGGCCTTGCCAAGGCGGGACTCAATCTGCGATCAAGCTTTTGATTGCGCCGACTTGCTGGGGAATCGGTGTCCGATCTATGGTGGCGACGGCTTCACCATAGCCAGGAGGAGGCATGCGGATGACTGGGACATTGCATGAGAGGATGGTTGAACCGTGAGTGAGCATAATCCGAAGGAAGGAACGCTGAGCGAGCCCACGCGCCGCGATTTCCTCTATCTGACGACGGGCATGGCGGGAGCGGTCGGTGCCGCCGCCGTCGCATGGCCGTTCATCGACCAGATGCGCCCCGACGCATCCACACTGGCTTTGGCCTCCATCGAAGTGAATGTCGCCGCCCTCGAACCGGGCATGTCGCTCACGGTGAAATGGCGCGGCAAGCCGGTCTTCATCAGAAACCGCACGCCGCAGGAAGTCGAACAGGCGAATTCCGTCCCGATGGCCGATCTCAAGGATCCCGTCGCCCGTAATGCCAACCTGGCTGCCGATGCGGAAGCCACGGGCGTCGATCGTTCGGCCGGCGAGGGCAAGGAGAACTGGATCGTGATGATCGGTTCCTGCACCCATCTCGGCTGCGTACCGCTCGGCCAGTCCGGCGATTTCGGCGGATGGTTCTGTCCCTGCCATGGCTCGCACTACGATACCGCGGGCCGCATTCGTAAAGGTCCTGCGCCGCAGAACCTCGCAATTCCGACTTTCGCTTTCGCGAGCGATACCGTGATCAGGATCGGGTGAGGGGCAGTTTCATGAGTGGACATTCGTCATACCAGCCGTCGACCGGCTTGGAAAAATGGGTCGATTCCCGGTTGCCGCTGCCGCGCATGGTCTACGACAGCTTCGTCGCCTATCCCGTGCCGCGCAACCTCAACTACGCCTACACGTTCGGCGCCATGCTGTCCGTCATGCTGGTGGTGCAGATCCTCACGGGCGTCGTTCTCGCCATGCACTACGCCGCCTCGACGGGCGTCGCCTTCGATTCGGTCGAAAAGATCATGCGCGACGTCAACCACGGCTGGCTGCTGCGCTACATGCATGCCAACGGCGCATCCTTCTTCTTCATCGCGGTCTATCTCCATATCGCCCGCGGCCTCTATTACGGGTCCTACAAGGCACCGCGTGAGATCCTCTGGATCCTCGGCGTCGTCATCTACCTGCTGATGATGGCGACCGGCTTCATGGGCTACGTTCTTCCCTGGGGACAGATGTCCTTCTGGGGCGCGACCGTCATCACCGGCTTCTTCTCGGCCTTCCCTCTCGTCGGCGAATGGATACAGACCTTCCTGCTCGGCGGCTTCGCCGTCGACCAGCCGACGCTGAACCGGTTCTTCTCGCTGCACTACCTGCTGCCGTTCATGATTGCGGGCGTCGTTGTCCTGCACGTCTGGGCGCTGCATGTCGCTGGCCAGACCAACCCGACCGGGGTCGAGATCAAGACGAAGAGCGACTGGGTTCCGTTTACCCCCTATGCGACGCTCAAGGACGCGCTCGGCGTATCGGTCTTCCTGATCGTCTATGCATGGTTCGTCTTCTACATGCCGAACTATCTCGGCCATCCGGACAACTACATCCCGGCCGACGCGCTGAAGACCCCGGCGCATATCGTGCCCGAA
>JBQGDG010000337.1:0-2262 GCA_052038935.1 Neorhizobium sp.
GGGCACGGCTGGTTCGGCCGTCCATAGCCGGATGCCGGTCCAGATCAGGTAGAGCGCGCCGCCGTAGCGCAGTACCGTCATGACCGCGCCGGTCTCGCTCGCGACGACCGACAGGCCGAAGACCGCCAGTGCCAGGAACAGCAGAATGCCCGTACATGTACCGGCGCCATAGGCGATCCCGGACGCCGCACCCTGCGCTACCGTGCGCGCGACGATCGTGACATTGTCGGGACCGGGACTGGCTGCAAAAAACAGGAAGGCGGCGGCAAATGCCGCAAGCGCACTGAAATCCATCGATACCCCCATCGAAAGACCGGAGGATACCAGCGGTAAGCCGCCCCGCAATCCCTAAGGATTCGGGGAGGCCCCGCCCGGAGAATGGTCAATGGCCGGGAAACTCGACCAGCGTGCGCACCTCGACCCCGAGCGCCTCGAGTTTCCTGCGTCCGCCGATATCCGGCAGGTCGATGACGAAGCAGGCTGAGACGATTTCAGCGCCCTGCTGGCGAAGCAGCTTCACCGCCCCTTCGGCTGTCCCGCCTGTAGCGATCAGATCGTCGGTCAGGATGACCCGGTCTCCGGGCTTTACGGCATCGACGTGCATTTCCATCTCGTCGGTACCGTATTCAAGGCTGTAGGCGATCCTGACGGTCTGGTGCGGCAGCTTGCCCTTCTTGCGGATCGGCACGAAGCCCGCCGACAGCTGGTGGGCCAAAGCCCCGCCGAGAATGAATCCCCGCGCCTCGATGCCCGCGATCATGTCGATACCGAGGCCCTGATAGGGTTTCACCAGTTCGTCCACGGCCTGCCGGAAGGCGACGGGATTGCCGAGAAGCGTGGTGATATCGCGAAAGATGATGCCCGGTTTCGGATAATCCGGAATGGAACGGATGGCCGTGGTGAGGTCTGGTATCTGTGTCATAAATATACCGGGAGATGCGTGGGAGTTGGCGACGCTGGATCGTCTTCGGGATGAATGGCCTACCCTATCAACTCCGTCGGCTGCCCCCAAACGGAAAAGGCGGCCGAAGCCGCCTTTTCGTCGAAGATATCGAGGAACGATCAGTGTTCCTTGTTGGCATAGACCGACTTCTTCGTCAGGTAGAGGAGACCGGTGAAGATCACCAGGAACACCATCACCATGAAGCCCGTCCGCTTGCGTTCCTCGAGATGCGGCTCTGCCGTCCACATCAGGAACGCTGCGACATCCTTGGCATACTGGTCCACCGTCTGCGGCGAGCCGTCGTCATAGGTCACCTGGTCATCGCTGATCGGTGGTGCCATCGCAAGCGCGGCCGATGCCGCGAAATACGGGTTGTAGTGGGTTCCCTCAGCCACTTCGACCCCCGCCGGCGGATCCTGGTAGCCGGTGATCAGCGAGTAGATGTAGTCCGGCCCGCCTTCCTGATACTGGGTGAAGATGTCAAAGACGAACTGCGGGAAGCCGCGCACGACGCCGCGCGCCTTGGCGATCAGCGAGAAGTCCGGAGGTGCGGCGCCGTTGTTGGATGCGGCCGCCGCCTGCTGGTTCGGATAGGGCGACGGGAAGTGATCGGAGGGCACGGCGGCCCGCTCGAACATTTCGCCATCGTCGTTCGGGCCGTCCTGCACCTGGTAATTGGCCGCGAAGGCCTTCACCTGTGCTTCCGAATAACCGAGATCCTCCAGCGTGCGGAAGGAAACCAGCCGCATCGAATGGCAGGCGGAACAGACTTCCGTGTAGACCTTCAGGCCGCGCTGCAGCTGCTGCTTGTCGTAGTGGCCGAACGGTCCGGCAAAACTCCAGTCCACCTGTTTCGGGTGATGAAGCGGATAGTGCGGCGTACCGCCTTCGGCATGAGCCTCTCCGCCGGCGGCGGCATCGTGGCTTTCCTCGGCGGCCTGGGCCTGGGCGAAGCCCAGACCCGCCAGAAGCGCCAGCGACAGGATGCTTGTAGCAAGCTTTTTCATGATCTTGTCCCTCTCCGTCCCAGCGTCACGCGGTGGCCTTGGCAGGCTCGACCACGTCCGAGCCGGATTTCTTCTTCTGCTTCTCGAGCACCGCCTCGGTGATCGAGTTGGGGATCCGCCGGGGCGTTTCGAACAGGCCGAGAAGCGGCATGATCACCAGGAAGAAACCGAAATAGTAGAGGGTGCCGAGCTGCGACAGGATGACATAGAGGCCTTCGGCAGGCTGCGCGCCGAGCCAGCCGAGCATGATCGCGTTGACCACGAAGATCCAGAAGAACAGCTTGTACCAGGGGCGGTACACGGCCGAACGCA
>JBQGDG010000338.1:0-1506 GCA_052038935.1 Neorhizobium sp.
ATGCCGACATTGATATTGGCGACGACCCAGCCGTCGTTGAGCGGGATGACCGCCCAGGTTGCCAGCGCCAGCGTGACCGAGACGAGCGGCGCGAGCAGGAAGACACCCTTGTTGGCGCCTGCCGGAATGATCGGCTCCTTGAAGACGAACTTCAGAAGATCGGCGAAGGACTGGAACAGACCGAAGGGACCGACGACGTTAGGACCGCGGCGCAGCTGGACGGCTGCCCAGATCTTGCGGTCGGCCAGCAGGATATAGGCGATGAAGACAAGCAGGCAGACGAGCAGCAGAAGCGACTGCCCGATCATGATCAGCGCTGGCCATACATAGGTCGAAAAGAACGAGTCCATGGTCATATTACTCCGCCGCAACCTGGAAATTGTTGCGGGCCAGTGCCGAGCACTCCGCCATGACGGCGGAAGCGCGGGCGATCGGGTTCGTCAAATAGAAGTCTTTGATCGGCGACGCAAACCCCGCCTTCGACATGTCACCGGCTTTTTGACCGAGTGTTGCGATGTCGTTGACAGAGCCGGCGGCGATCTCGTCGATCGCGCCGAAATGCGGATAGTCCTGATAGAGCTTCGCCCGCAGGGCCGACAGCGAATCGAAGGGCAGCTTCTTGCCGAGCACGTCAGACAGTGCGCGCAGGATCGCCCATTCCTCCCGGGCGTCGCCCGGAGCAAAGCCGGCGCGGTTGCCCATCTGGACGCGGCCTTCGGTGTTGACCCAGGTACCGGACTTTTCGGTATAGGTCGCACCCGGAAGGATCACGTCCGCATGGTGAGCGCCGGCATCGCCGTGGCTGCCGATATAGACGGTGCACTTGGCGTATTTGGTCGAGAACTCCATCTCGTCCGCACCGAGCAGGAAGAGTACGTCCATCGACTTCAGCATGGTCGCGGCGTTTGCGCCCTTCGGACCCGGAACAAAACCGAGATCGAGGCCACCGACGCGCGAGGCGGCCGTGTGGAGAACGGCGAGACCGTTCCATTCCTCGGTCAGCGCGCCGACGGAACCGGCGAGCTGAGCCGCGGCGGCAAGCACTGCAGCGCCATCCGGGCGGGACAGAGCCCCCTGCCCTACGATGATCATCGGGTTCTTGGCTCCGCGGAGCTTCTCGGCAAAGCTGTTCTTGCCCGACGCAATATCGGCGAGCGTCTCCGGACCCGCGCCGAGATAGTCGTAGACATAACGCAGTTCGCCGACATCGCCGATCACGCCGATCGGGAAATTGCCGCGACGGAAGCGCTTGCGGATGCGGGCATTGAGAACGGCGGCCTCAAGGCGCGGATTGGCGCCGATGATCAGCAATGCGCCGGCCTGTTCGATGCCTTCGATCGTCGGATTGAAGAGGTAGCTTGCGCGACCGAGCGACGGATCAAGCGCCGTCCCGTCCTGGCGACAGTCGAGGTTCTCCGACCCGAGCGAACGCAGCAGTTCCTTCAGCGCGTACATTTCCTCGACGGAGGAGAGATCGCCGGCGATGGCGCCGATCTTGTCGCCCGA
>JBQGDG010000339.1:0-2193 GCA_052038935.1 Neorhizobium sp.
AGGGCCGCAGCGCGTGCGGCCCGTTTGGATGTGCGGCTTATAAAACCCGTGTCACCAAAGTGTCAAGCGTGTCTGAAGACAAAAACCGGGGAGTTTCCAACCTTAGTTTTTTCCCGGCCCGGGGCTCCTGTGAAATGAAGCCGGCCGGTGCCGGAATTTCAGGCCGCCACGGACCGGGCAAGGAGCTGCTTCAGCGACGCTTCCGCCGCCTCCGCCCGCTCGGAGCGCTCGACGAAGCCGCCGCCATAGACCCGCGCATCGGCTCCCGGCGTGGAATAGAGCACGCAGGCCTGACCGGGAGCGACGCCCGCTTCGCCGGTCGTCAGGTCGACATAGACGCCACCTTCGTCGCAATGGAGGACGGCAGGCGCGGGAGGACGGGTGGAGCGGACCTTGGCGAAACAAGCAAAACCGTCTCGCGCGTCGTTTTCCAGCAGCGAATCGCCGATCCAGTTGACGTTGCGCAGATAGACGCGGTGGGTATCGAGTGCCTCCTTCGGGCCGACGATGACGCGGCGCGTCTTGGCATCGAGATAGACGACATAAAGCGGTTCGCCGGTTGCGACGCCGAGCCCCTTACGCTGGCCGATCGTGTAATGCACGATGCCCTCATGCCGTCCGAGCACGCGCCCGTCCATATGGACGATGTCGCCGCCAAGCGCCGCATTGGGCTTAACCTTGTTGACGATATCGGCATATTTGCCCATCGGCACGAAACAGATGTCCTGGCTGTCGGCCTTCTTGGCGACGACGAGACCCATCTCCTCGGCCAGAACCCTGACATCCGCCTTGGACATGCCGCCGAGCGGGAACCGAAGGTAGTCGATCTGCTCCTGGGTCGTGGCGAACAGGAACCAGCTCTGGTCGCGATCGCTGTCGATCGGCCGATAGAGCGCACGGCGGTTGGGATTGTCCGCCGTCGGGTTGGCGGCCGAGCGGATGTAATGCCCCGTGGCGAGCGCGTCCGCGCCGAGTTCCCTGGCGGTGGTGAGCAGGTCGGCGAACTTGACCGTCTGGTTGCAGGCGACGCAGGGGATCGGCGTTTCGCCCATGGCATAGGCCTCGGCGAACGGATTGATCACCGTCTCGCGGAAGCGCTTTTCGTAATCGAGCACGTAGTGGGGAACGCCCAGCGTTTCGCAGACGCGACGCGCATCGTCTATGTCCTGGCCGGCGCAGCAGGAGCCTGCGCGATGCACGGCCGCGCCGTGATCGTAAAGCTGCAGGGTGATGCCGAGGACGTCATAGCCCTGCCGTTTGAGCAGGCCGGCCACAACCGAGGAATCCACACCTCCGGACATGGCGACGACGACGCGCGTGTCCTCCGGCCTCTTGTCAAAATCCAGCGTATTCACGGAACTCTCGCAACATTGTCTCGTCATCCGTCGCAAAGAGACGGATGTCCCTGGCGCCTGGCGCGGGATCGGCCGCAAGCCGGGCAATGTGGAGCGGATATAGAAACTATTGGCCCGGCGCGCAAGCGGCGCAGCCGACAAGCGGCGGCTGCGACATTTTGCGCCGCGGCATGGAGCTACTGATCGGACGACTTGTTCATGTCATGCACCACCCAGCGGAAGAACAGGTAGATGCAATAGAAGAAGCACAGCAGAGGCAGGAGATTCTGAAATTCCGTCATCGAAAAGTCCGCACGTCCCCCCGGCTTTCCGGATAACGTGATTCACTGTCGTCAACAACAGAAAGTTAAATCATACTAAATTACAAACCGTTAATTTTAAGGATATCAGGCGCTCAGGACTGCAGTGCCGAATGATGCGCGGCACCGGCCGCGACGGCGCCGTCGACCTCCCCTCGCCGGTCGGTCCTGACCTTGGGCAGCCCGTCGGGATATTCCCGCTGCACGAACTCGACGATCCTTTCGCGCATCTCGCAGCGCAGGTCGAAGGCCTTCGGCGCACTGGCCGCCGAGACGAGGATGCGGATTTCCATGACGCTCTCGCGAAAATCGGTCACCTGCACCGCCACGAAGCGCCGGTCCCAGAGCGGCGAAGCCGCGGCGATCTCCTCGACCCGCTTGCGGATCGCAGATACCGACACCGTATAGTCGAGATAGATCATCACCGTGCCGATCAGGGCCGATCCTTCCCGGGTCCAGTTTTGGAAAGGGTTCTCGATGAAATAGGAGAGCGGCAATATCATCCGCCGCCAGTCCCACAGCTTTACCACGACATAGGT
>JBQGDG010000340.1:0-33401 GCA_052038935.1 Neorhizobium sp.
GGATGGAGATTAAACTCTATCTGGAATGGGGTGCCGACATGTTTCGGCATGACATCCGCCCCTTTTCCGTTCTAAAAAGTAGCTGGCCCTCATAAGCGGAGGCGCCTCCGTTTAAATTAACGACTTGGCGGCGAAGGTCAAGTCTCCTGTGGCATTGGAGCAGATTTTGGCCACGGCTAAGCCGAAAACAGCCGATCACGGCGAACCCAGGCTGAGGGCGGATGCCCGTCGCAACCGCGACAGGCTCATCGAGGTCGCTGCGACGGCCTTTGCCGCCAACGGCGTGGAAACTCCGCTCGAAGACATAGCCCGCACGGCCGGCGTCGGGATCGGTACGCTGTATCGTCACTTCCCGACCCGCGAGCATCTCGTCGAGATCGTCTATCGGCGCGAACTGCGGAACCTCGCCGATGCGGCCGATGAGCTTTCGCGCGATCATCCCGCCGATGTGGCTCTGGAACAGTGGATGCTGCGCTTCGTCGACTACATGGCCGCCAAGCGCGGCATGGCGAACAGCCTCAAGATCATCGCCAGTTCCAATTCATCCATGTTCGCCGAAGGTTTCGGACAGATCCGCGATGCCCTCGACAGGCTCCTGACTGCCGCACGGGAGAAGGATCTCATCCGCCGCGATATCGATCAGGCGGACCTGTTATACGCCATGTCCAGCATATACTCGATCCCCGACACGCCCGAATGGCGAAGCAGCGCCAATCGCCTGATCCTCCTGCTGATGGACGGCCTGCGCGTCCGGGCGTGATTACGGACGGCCCCATGTAATTGCGGCCCGAAGGATCGGGCCGCAATCTTGTCATTTCGCCGGTTCCGTCGCCGGCACGTCCCTGTAGTCCCGATAATAGGACAGGTAGTTGTTCCGCAGCCGTTCCGGCGCACCCGGATCGGCATATTTGTGGAGCTCGGAAAGATCGGTCTTGTTGAGCATGACGCCGATCGTCTTCGCCGCGATCTGCGGTTCCGACTGGAGCACGCTCTGCACGGCTTTCGCCGGCGTGGCGCCCCATTCGGTAACGAAGACGAAACCGTCGACATAGGGTTCGAAGGCCTTGGCGTCGATCACCGGGATCAGCGGCGCCAGGTCGACGACGATGACGTCGAAGGTTTCCTTGATGCTCTCGAGGAACTGGCTCATGCCAGTGGAGGCGAGAAGCTCGCTCGTGTGGGTGACCTGACGACGGGTCGTCATCGGCAGGATGGTCAGGCGCGAACGCCGGTCGACGCGCGCCGCAGTCGTCCATGACGTCTTGTTGAGGATCACGTCGACGAGACCGACTTCCGGCTCGCTTGCCAGCATCTTGCTGAGGCCGGGATTGCGAAGGTCGGCATCGATCACCAGCGTGCGGGCGCCGCCCGAGGCGATCAGACCCGCGAGGTTTGCGGCCACCGTGGACTTGCCTTCGCCGGGAAGGCAGGAGACGACGCCGATCACCGCGCATTTCTTGCCTTGCAGGACGATGTCGCAGGCGAGCTTGGTGTTGCGGAGCGTTTCGGCGAACTGCGACCGCGGCGCCTCGACGGCTATGCGCATCATGCGGCGGAACGAGATCGGATCGCCGGGCGGCAGGTTGGCGCCGTCCGTCGGCTCTGCCGACGGCGCCTTGCCCGGAGCGTCCTCGCGCGCGGCGCCCGCAATCTTCGGCAGGTAGCCGAGGAACCGCATTCCGAGCTTCTGCTGCACGTCGTTGCCGGTCCGGAAGAAGCGTTCGCGCATTTCCAGAACCATGGCCGCGGCGCCGCCCATCAGCAGGCCGAGCACGACGGAGAGCGCCATCGTCAGCGTCTTTCGCGGGCTCGACGGGGCGGTCGGGACACCGGCCTCCGATATCACGCGCGCCTTGGCGATCGGCAGCGACTGCGCCTGGGTCGCCTGCTCGAACCGGTGCAGATAGGATTCGTACAACGTCTTCAGCGCCGCGGCACGCTGTTCGAGTTCACGCAGCTGCACCATGTTGACGTTGGCGTCGGCATTGTTGCCGGCCACCTTCTCGATGTTCTCCCGCAAGGATTGCTCCCGCGATTTCGAAACGTCGAGTTCGTTCTTGAAGCTGCCGGTCAGCTGCTGCAGCTCGCGGTAGATCTGCTGCACGATGTCCGCTTTTTCGGCCTTCAGCGCGATGGCCTGCGGATGATCCGGGCCGAACTGCTGGATGATCCCCTGCTCGCGATCGTTGATGCCGATATAGCGCTTGCGCAGGTCCTTCATCAGCGAATTGTCGGTATCGAGGTTGGCGACCACGGCGTTCTGTACCGCCGCTTCCGCACCCTGGTCGATGATCGCCTTGTACTGGCCGTAACGTGCGCCCGCACTTGCGACATCCGCCTGGGCGACGATCAGCTGACTGTTCAGATCCGAGAGCTGCTGAGCGGAGAGAAGTTCGCCGCGCGGCGATACGAGACCTTTTTCGCGCTTGTACTGCTCGACCGCCAGCGATGCCTGCTGGGCGCGGGTGTTGAGGTCGTTGAGACGCTCCTGCAACCACAGGCTCGCCCTTTCGGTCGCATCGAAATTGGCATTGAGCTGTTCGGTGAGATAGGCGTTCGCATAGGTCTTGGCGAGCCTTGCCGACAGGAGCGGATCAGGAGAACGGACGGACAGTGCGATGACCGAGCTGCGGCCGATCCGCTCGACCGAGATCGACTGCTGCATCACGGCTGCGGCCTTCTCGCGGCGACCCGCGCGCATCTGGTCTTCGGTAGCGGGCGGCGACCCGGGAGAGACCACCGAGACGACGCTCTTCAGAAGCCCCTTCACCAGATCCACCGGCGATTTCGGCGGATCGACGATCAGGGCGTTATCCGCCAGACCGGCCTTGTCGACGACGCTGAGCGCCAGAGCCTTGGATTTCAGGATTTCGACGGCGCTCGACATGCGATTGTCGATCTGCTGCGCCGTCTGGCTGTCCTGTTCCTCTTCCGTGTAGCGGGAGAGGTTCTCGTCCATGAGGATCTGCGTCGCAGCGGTATAGAGCGGCTGCGCCATGAACAGATAGACACCGGCCAGCACCGCCATCGCCACCACGCAGGCGATGATCACCCCCAGCCGTCGCATGGCGGCAGACCACAATCTGTCGAGGTCGATGAACGTATCCTGGTCTCGCTGTTCGCTGGGAAAGATCGTCATCGGCCGGAAATTCGCCTGGTCCATGTGTTCGTCCGTCTTGGAGGAAATTCGGGGAAGAGCGACCGTGCCGCTCTTCCGTTGTTCAACTCGGGATTACGCCGCCCGCACTCTCGTTTCATGCGTGTCGAGCAGTTCCTTGATCGACACGGCGAGTTCGGCATTCATGTCCGAACGCATCATGGCGAAGGCGACGTTGGCCTCGATGAAGCCGCGCTTGCTGCCGCAGTCGAAGGTCCGTCCCTGATAGGGATGGCCGTGGAACGGCTGCAGCTTGAGAAGCTTCTGCATGCTGTCGGTCAGCTGGATTTCGTTGCCGGCACCACGCTCCTGACTTTCGAGCAGTTCGAAAATCTGCGGCTGCAGGATATAACGACCATTGAGATAATAGTTTGACGGTGCGTCGGCGGGCTTCGGTTTTTCCACCATGCCGGTGACCTGGAAACCGTGCCGCACGTCGTGACCGACGCTGACGACGCCGTAGCTCGACGTTTCTTCCGGGGCGCATTGCTCGACGGCGAAGACATTGCCGCCGACTTCCTCGTAGAGGTCCATCAGACCGGACATGCAGCCGCGTGCGCCGTAGGACACCATATCCGGCAGAAGCAGCGCGAACGGCTCGTCGCCCACCAGTTCGCGAGCGCACCAGACGGCGTGGCCGAGGCCGAGCGGCACCTGCTGGCGGGTATAGCTGACGGTGCCGGCGAGCGGCAGCATCTTTTCGAGCTGGCTGACCTGGACGGTCTTGCCGGCGCGCGTCAGGCTGGCGATCAGTTCCGGATTGCTGTCGAAATAGTCTTCGATGGCGGTCTTGTTGCGGCTGGTCACGAAGATGATGTTCTCGATCCCCGCATGCATCGCCTCGTCCACGGCATATTGCACTACCGGCCGATCGACGATGGTCAGCATCTCCTTGGGCATCGCCTTGGTGGCGGGCAGGAACCGTGTCCCGTTGCCAGCGACGGGGATCACCGCCTTCCGAACTGGTCTCTTCAAGTCCATTCCTTCGTCCTTTCTTGAGGGCATCTGGCCCTATGTGGCAGGATTTCAGCTGGCGCCGGCCGATTTGACCAACCGGCGCATACGGACAGCGATCGGCATTCTGAGGTGCTTCAGAGCACCCGGATTGCCGAAAGCCGTTTTCAGGAAGCCGCCGACGGATCTGTTCTTGATGTCGTCGACGAGAGTGAGAAACGACCGCGCCTCGACGAGGCTGCGGGTGCGGCGGCGTTGTGCCTCCATCTCGACCTTGTCGAGTTTGAACCGGGCGAGGAACTGACGGTCGGCCTCCAGCATATCGTCGAGATGATGATGCTTCAGGACCCGGGAGATAGAGCCGTGCCGGAGATAGTAAACATAACCGGCCCGCGGATCGACGGCGCAACGGGCACCGCTGGCGAGCACCGAGGCGAGCAAGATATAGTCCTCGCCGACCTTGAGCTTCTCGTCGAATTCCAGTCCGTGGTCGACGAGGAAGGCTCGGTCGAAGACCGGCTTCATGTAGCCGAAATTGAACGAGGAATGAAAAATGACGTTGGAGCGGATGAAGTCCGCGAGCGATATTTCGCCCTGCTTCTCCAGCTCGGCCCTCGCGAACATGGTTTTCGCGGCGCCGCCTTCCAGCGGCACGACATCGACATTGTCGACCACCACCCTGGCATCGAGCGCCTCGGCCCTCTCCAGCATGGACAGTGAGCGTTCCGGATAGATGGCATCGTCGGAATCGAGCGTCGCGACCCATCGCCCCGTCGCCGCGGCGATGCCTCTGTTGCGCGCCCGTCCCGGCCCGCCGTTCTGCTCCTGGCGGATCAGGCGCACGCGCGGGTCGGCATAGGCGGCGGCTATTTCTCTCGTGCTGTCCGTCGAACAGTCGTCGACGACGACGACCTCCACACTCACGCCGACCTGGGCGAGCGCGCTGTCGATGGCGCGCTGGAGCGTGTCCTCGGCAT
This sequence comes from Neorhizobium sp., assembly GCA_052038935.1. Classification (GTDB taxonomy): domain Bacteria; phylum Pseudomonadota; class Alphaproteobacteria; order Rhizobiales; family Rhizobiaceae; genus Neorhizobium. Next base: position 5,089 of record JBQGDG010000340.1, read on the forward strand.
TGTAGGCGGCAATGATGAAGCTCACATCCGGCACTACGCTGGTCATGCGGCCTCCGTCGTGCCGTACTGGCGGATTTCGCGAACCCCGAGCATCCCCATGACCGCCCCGACATGCAGCGCGCCGCGCAGCGCGTAGCGGTTGCGCCGGACCGGCATGAGGGTGAAACAGGCGGCGACGGCACCGCAGTAGCCGGCCTTGGCGGCCGCGATCAGAGCCTGCGGGAAGCGCCCCGCCCCGCCCTTCTTCGCCGCGACGATGCGGCCATGGGTCTGGCCGGAGCGGAACCGGCGCTTGGCGAGCCAGCCGAAGCTGGCGCGGCTTTTCGGAACCGGCTCGAGCACCAGCGCGTCCTCGGCGAACTCGATCCTCCCGCCGCTTTCCGTCAGCTGCGAGAAGAAGTGCGTGTCCTCGCCGCCGCTCTGGCCGAGCGCGAGCGCAAACCGTCGGCCCGCAAACAGCGGCGATCGCATGTCGAGCAGGGTATTGCAGGTATAGCCGGTGACGATGCGGCCGTTCACCCAGACCGGCATGGTCGAATGGAAATCGCCCTGGCGCATCCAGGCCGCACTGCCCTCAGCGTAGATCGCACGGACCGGACCGAGCACCGCCTCGGCTCCGCTCTCCCGCGCCTTGCGCAGGAGCGCCGCAAGCCATTCCGGGCTCGCCGTCTCGTCGTCGTCGATGAAGGCCAGGAAATCCGCCTCGCAGGCGGAAAGGCAGGCGTTGCGTGCGATCGAGATGTTCGATTTCGGGCAATGCACATACCGGATCGGAAACGGCGAAGCCGCCCGCAGCTCATCGACCAGACCGGCGGCGCTCGGCACCGCATCATTGTCCGCCACGATCAGCCGCAGCGCTGCGCCTTCCGGCACCGCGAGCGCAAAAAGCGATTCCAGCGTCGCCCGCAGGGCGGGGCGTCTGTAGGTGCAGACGCCGATATCGATGCGCACCACCGTGGTTTCGGTCATCGTCATGCAGTCCTCTTCGGTCGAATGCCCATCAGTTCCATCCAGAAGCCCGCCGACCAGGCGAAATGCATGATCATGGCCGGGAAAGAGGCGAGGAATGCGAGCCCATTGCGCTGGCCGACGGCCATGAGGGCGCAATAGACGAGGCATGCGGCGGCCCAGATCGCCAGCGGCACGGCCGCCCACCAGTGCAGGAGCGCCAGCAGGGCGATCACTACGACGGGTGCGACCGCAAGCGGGATCGCCTGGCGTATCTTCGGTACCGACCGGTGCTTCAGAAGGTTCTTCGCCCGCCCCCGGCCGTAGCCGAGATACTGGCGGAACAGCGCCGGAGCGCTGGAGCGCGGATAGTAGGTCATGAAGGTCTTGCCGGTCATCCAGATGCGGAAGCCGGCCTGCCGCAGCCGGAAGTCCAGTTCGGCATCCTCGTTGTGGCTGAAGCTTTCGTCATAACCGCCGACCGCCCGATAGGCGGCTATGCGCATCAGCGCATGATGACCGTGATCGACCCATTCTCCGCCGCCACCGCTCCGATGTTTCGAGCCGCCGTTCCCGAGCTTGGAATTCTGGGCGATGGCGGCAGCGCGCTGGAAGGCGCCGAAGCCGACCGTCTCCATGCCGACGACGACCGAATCGGCCTGTTTCAGCACGGCCTCGCCGATCAGGGCCTGGCAGTAATCCTCCGGATAGTCGCCATGGGCATCGATCCGGATGAGGTAGTCGCGCCCGACGCCGAACCGCTCGGTAGCGAGATTGATCGCCGCGCTCTGTATCCGCTTCGGATTGTCGAGGAGAACGAGGTCACGGATTTCCGCCGTCAACCGCTGCACGATATCGATCGTGCCATCCTTGCTTCCGCCGTCAGCCACGACGAGCAGCCAGTCGTCCCCTCCCCGCTGGACCGCGAGCTTGCGCAACAGCGGCTCGATGGTCTTGGCCTCGTTCAGGCAGGGGATGACCAGAAGAACCCGCGGCGCGGATGTGTCGGAACCGGAAGCGTCACTCATCACCATTCTCCACCTCACGACTGCAGGGTTGATGCAGCCTGCATTTCGGCAGGCGATACGAAATCGGCTCTCAGCGACGCGAGCCGCGTTACCAGCGCCCGGCAATCCGCGGGACCGGTGACCCACTGGCCGCGCTCGACGGAAGCGAGGCGGGCGAATTCCTCGCCATATGCCTCCTCGGTCATGCCACGGAAAAGTGTCTGCAGCGCGTCGGGCGTCGCGCGCTCGACCGTCACCCCGATGCCGCGCCGGGCAAGGAAGCGGCCGGTCTCGGTGGAGGAAAGCGCGATTGGAACGGCGCCGTAGAGCCCGCCCTCGTAGAGCCGGTTCGGCAGCAGCCACTCGGAATTCAGCCCCTCTTCGAAGAAGTCGATCGCCCAGTTGAACTGGATATCGCCGTAGATGGCGGCGAGATCCTCCGGGTTCCGGTAGGGACCGTGAAATTCCACATGCGGCGCCTCGGCGACGATCCGGTCGAAATCGTCGAACTCGCTGTAGGCGGGGCGGCCGCGTATGACGATCTCGACCATTCCGTCCATCCGGCTGGCAAAATCCGTCAGGATGGCAAGGGACTTGTGGCAGCGGATCGCACCGAACCAGCCAATCCGCCAGGGCTCGCCCGGTTTGGGCGGACGCGGCATCGGCTCCGGCAGTGCGGTTTCCGATCCGGTAGAGAGAACCTTGTTCTCGAGGAGCAGGACCGGCAGATCGAGGCCGGAGCGCGGCTTGAAGAAATTGTCGACGAACGCGGGAGAACTGGTGATCAGCAGCTGCGCCCGCCGGCCGAATTGCCGTTGCGCCAGCCGCATCAGTCGCCCTTTCATGCCCTCGTCGAGCAGGAGCCTGTGGATATCGAGGCATTCGTAGACGACGGGCAGATCGCGATCGAACAGGCTTGCCGCCCGGCCGGCGAGCGCGAGCGTCTCCAGATTGCGTGCGACGACGACATCCGGCCTCCGGATACCCGACAGCTTGCGTCCAAGACCGAAACTCGCTTTGGCGATCGCACCGATCCGCTGTACGAACTGCGCATCGGCCGTGGCGCCGAGAACGATCGTCTCAACTCCAGGCTCGTCTTCCAGAAGGTTGCGCGCCCTCAGAAAACCGGCGACCGTCACCTCTGCTCCCCCGGCCTTGAGGGCGAGCACGCGCCGCCGGATTGCGGCGTCTGCCAGGTCATGGGCGAGATAGAGAACGTGGATGGTCAAGTCGGCCGGCTCCTGTCCTTGAGGCTCGTTGTGTTGCGGATACGGTTTCGACCAGGCCGTCGTGCGGCTCAGTCGATGTTGCAGGCGACGGATTCGGGAAACTGGCACTTGTCGCCGAAGGCCGTGAAGGAGATACGGTCGATCGTCATCGTCGCCTGTCCCTGATAGGAGAAGCGGCCCATCCAACTCTTCAGCGTGTCCGTGCCCCAAAGGCTGAGGAAGATCTTCTGGGCGTTGCTGGGTATTTTCGAGCGGTCGGTCACCTCGTGAACGAGCCGGCCGTTCAGAAAGTAGCGCAGCCGGTCCTCCTCCCAGACGAAGGCATAGTCGTTGAAGCCCTTGTCGGCTCCGCCGGCGACCGGGACGAGCTTTTCGTTGCCCCCCTTGCCGCCGATATACTGATTGACCTGCACTTCGTCGGTATTCTTCCCGAGAACCTCGAAATCGATCTCGTCCCAGGGCTTTTTGTCGGTCGGGCCGATATAGGTGAAGAATGCCGAATTGAGGCCGGAGCCGGTGGCCGCCTTCATGCGCACCTCATAGGTGCCGTAGCCGTAGCGTCCGCGGGTCTGGACCTCGCCGCACAGATAGTCCCGGTCCTTGGCCTTGCCCTCAGAATAATTGAGGTTGAGCTCACCGTTTTCGGTATTGATCTGCTTCCTCGACCAGGTGCAGTTCTGGTGGCCGCCATTGTTCCAGCCGTCCGAAACGTACCAGAACGAGCGGTCGAAACTGTCGAAGGTCTCCAGAAAGGATTTGCCCGTCGCGCCGCTCTGGGCGAAGGCGGGCATGCCGATCGAAGAAAGGCAGATGCCTGCGGCACCCGCGATGGTCGTGAGTTTTTTTACGGAAAACATTGTTTCTCACCTTCGCTGCTGGGACAGTTTCGGTTCCATCGGACGCTGTGGTGCGGCGGTGCGGCTCGTCGTCGCCTTTGCGAGCTTTTCCCTGCGGCCGCGGCTGCCGGTCAGGATCTGGTAGACGGGCGGCATGATCCGCATCGCCAGCGCATTCGTCATCACCAGGAGAGAAAGCGTCAGCGCCGTCGCGCCGAGATAGAAGAACGGATAGGCCTCGACGCTCCCGAACCGGTTCCAGACCATCCAGATCACCACCAGCACCGGATAATGCGCGCAGAAGATCCAGAAGCTGAGACTGCCGGTCGCGGCCAGCCTCTGGCCTGCGCGGTTTCTGATGAGGATCGCCGAGATCATCCAGAAGCCGAACGCGCCGACGATGGACAAGGCGTTGCGCATCAGATCTACGGCCCATGGAAAGGACGGACCGGTTCCATATTGCGCGGAAGCCAGCGCCGCCGCTGCGACGATCGTTGCGATCGCGCCCGGCCAGGCGAAACGGTCGAGCAGCTTGAGATCGGTTCCCCGCAGCGCGAGGAAGATGCCGAGGGTGAAGCTGAACAGGATCGATTTCTTCAGCACGATCACCAGCGTCACGTCGGGAAGCACGGCGAGAACGAACAGGACGGCAAGCGTCGGAACGGCGAAACGCCGCACCAGAAACGCCAGCAAGGGCGAAAGCGCGATGCAGACCACGAGATCCCGGAGGAAATAAAGCGGCACGTTGACCGGCAGCCCTTCCAGGGCGAACGCATAGGTCAGCATGTCGCGCAGCGAGGACTGGTGCAGATCGGGGAAATAGCCGACACCGATCTGGATACCCTGCATCATCCAGACGACGGCGAAGAGGCCGCCGTTCCACAGCAGGAAAGGCAGCAGCACCGTCTTGGCCTTCGACTGAAGCGTCGCCCCATAATCGAAGGACTGCATGCCCTTGCGAAACAGCAGATAGCCGGAAATCATGCTCAGGCACGGCACGCCGATCCTGAACAGGCTGTCTCCGAGAAAAACGCGGAGCCAATCGAACCAGCCATTCGTCCCCAGGAAGGGGCTGGTGGCCGGGTCATGCGGCACATGTACGAAGACAATGCCGCAAATCAGAAATATACGCATCAAATTGATACGGGAGGATATGTTCTGATCAACAGTCAAACGAGTCACCCCTTTTGGGCAGTGCCTCCCGTCACCGCCGTTTCAATCAGAGCAGACTTGAGCCCGCAGTCGTCCGAAAAGGATCATGCCCAGTTTGGCGCAAAATGTGGCGACGCAACAAAAAATAGTGAACACCACCGCTGAAGCCGCTCTCCGGGGTGTGAGCCGCGAGCTTCATCTGAATGTGAGAACCGTTCATTTTCAGGCTAGATTAGCGGGCCGCTTGTTGCGATGCAGCATCCCAAAATAAAATCTCCCGGCCAGCCGGGAGCCCGCGCCGTTCGCGCGGGCATCGGTAAACGGTTGCCTCCCGCCGATGAAATAAGGCAAAAAGAAGGCAATGCCGTGGCAGAATAAGGCTCAGGCCGCCGCCGCGGGCGCGCCGCCCTTCCGGCGCCGGATCAGACCCAGGATTTTTTTCAGGAGCGGCCGCTCGGTCGCCAGCACAAGCGCGCCATAGGTGACACCGCCCACAAGGCCTCCGACCAGAACCTCCACATAGGGATTGCCGAGATGCGATTCGAATGCGTGGAGGACGAAGCGCACAACGAGCGCCATCACCAGTGCGGTAATCATCGACCGGCTTGTCGTCAGCAGCCCCCTCAGGAAAGGAATCTCGTCGACCCGGAAGACCGCCCAGGAATATCCGACGAGCGTGACCGCATTGACGGCGCAAAGGCCCCACATGGCGGTGACCAGATCGCCGTAATAGGCGCCGAGCGCGATGGCACCGGTCGTCGCTATCGCCCGGACGACCGCCGACCAGAAGAGCACCTGCCCGTGCCCCGTCCCCTTCAGATAGGGAATGAAGGTGCTGCATGGCGTCACGATCGCCTTCGAAAGCGCCAGCAGTCCCAACACCGGCCAGGCATAGGCCCATTGCGGGCCGAAGAGCACCAGCATGGCCGGTTCGGCGATCGCCCACAGGCCGAACATTGCCGGTGCAAGCAGCACGGTCGTCACCTGCGTCGAGAACATAAGCGCCTCGGAGCGCCGCTTGCGATCGTCGCCCATCAGGCTGAAGGCCGGAAAAAGGACGCCCATCACCGCCGAGAGCACGACCTGGTTCGGGATGCTGGCGAACCTGTTGGCCGCCGAATAGGCGCCCGCATCGCTGAGCCCGAGCAGGCGGGCGATCACGATCATCGGCGACTGGAAGGTGATGAAATTGGCGATTTCCGACCCCATCAGCCCCCAGGTGAAGGAAAGGAGCGGTGCGACCTTGGCCGGACGCAGGACGAGCCGCGGCATGTAGCGGGTCACCGCATAGAGCCCGACGAGACGGATGAGCGCCGCCGAAAACAGCTGGAAGACCAGAGCCCATACCCCGAAGCCGATGAAGGCGAGCGCCACGGCGATGATCGCGGCGGCCGATTCGGAAATCGTGCTGAGCACCGCGTCCTTGCTGAAATTCATCTGCCGGGCGAGCAGCGAATAGGCGACGTCTCCGGCGAGCTGCAGCGGGATGAGCAGCGCCATGATGCGCAGCAGACCGGCGCTTTCCGGTGCTCCCATGAGGGATGCCAGCCAGTCAGCGCCGAAGAAAAGAGCGAGCGCCATGAGTACCGCCATGGCCAGATTGACCCAGAAAACGGTGTGCACCGTATCCATTTCGCCATCGCGATCGACAACCAGCGCGGAGGTCAGTCCCGCCCCGCCGATCATTGCCAGAAACTGCACCACGGTCAGCGCCACTGCCACCGAACCGAAATCTTCCGGTGTTAAAAGCCGAGCAAGAATCGGGACCGTGACAAATTTCAGCCCGAATGTGGCGGTCTTTGATAGCACGCTCCAGCCGACATTCGTCGTGACTGCCTTGACGCCTTGGGTTGGAGCCATGTCGGATATCCTATCGCTGGAGGTCTATGAACTAGGGCAAAGCTGCCGCCGGGCGAAAAGCGCGGCAGACGTCAGTGGCTTGCAATTCTTTTAAGGAGCAGGGGCAAAAACATGGCGACGTTCACGGTAATTATCCCATTCTATCAAAAAGAGGCCGGCATTTTGCGCCGGGCGCTGCAATCGATCTTCAATCAGACGTTTCAGGATTTCGATATCATCGTCGTGGACGATGAGTCACCCTACCCTGCGGAAATGGAGCTTCGGGAGATCGAGGAGAGCTGGCGCTCCCGCATCAGGGTCATCCCGCAGCCGAACGGTGGCCCCGGCGGCGCCCGCAATACCGGGCTCGACAACGTGCCGGCTGAAACCCGCTTCGCCGCCCTTCTCGATTCCGACGACGTCTGGCTGCCCGATCACCTGCAGAACGCCTATGACAGCATGACGCGCTTCGACGCGGACTGCTATTTCGCCTCGATGCAGGCCAGCGAGGAATTCTACTATCATTTCGGCATGGCCGAGCTCGAACGGCAGGAAGGCGGCACGCGGCTCTCCGAAGCGCCGCTCGTCATCGAGATCCCCGATATCGCCAGCGTGATGCTGAAGAACTGGAGCTTCCTGCATCTGTCCTGCATGGTCATCGGCCGGCCCCTTTTCGAGACGGTCCGGTTCGAGCCGACCCTTCGCCTCGCCGCCGAGGACGTGCTGTTCTTCTGCGACTGCATGCTGAAGGCCCGGCGCACCATCCTCTGCGACGATGCGGGGGCCGCGCGCGGCATGGGGCTCAACATCTTCCACAGCATCGACAACCGCTCGCCGCAGTTCCTCAAGCAGCAGTTCAACACATGGGTCGCGCTCGATACGCTGGAGGCTCGCTTCAAGGCGCGCCCCGGCGACGTGGCTTCGATCGCGTCCTACAAGAACACGGCGCGCCAGCAGGCGCTCTGGAGCCAGGCCGGCCGAATGAAGCGCCGCCAGGCTCCCGATTTCGGGCTTCTCGCCCGCTGGGTCATGCGCGATCCGGCCATTATCGGCGCTGCCTTCCGTCTGGGCGCCGGCAAGCTGAACCGGGCTCCGCGCTGAGGCGCCGGCCATGATCAAACTGATTTCAAACGCGAGCCATGGAGGCCCCGCATGAAACCCTATTACTGGGAATCCCATCACGGCAATTTCGGCGACGATCTCAATCTCTGGCTCTGGGACTATCTGCTGCCGGGCTTCCGGGAGGTCCACCCGGAGGTCCTTCTTGTCGGCGTCGGCACGGTGCTGAACCCCGTCCTGCTGCCCACAGGCACGAAAAAACTCGTCGTCGGCAGCGGCTACGGATACGGCGAGGCGCCGAATACCGCGGACGCGGCGGAATGGGACGTGCGATGCGTTCGCGGCCCGATGACGGCTGCGAAACTCGGCCTGCCCGCGGAAAAGGGCATAACCGATCCGGCAGCCCTGATCGCCGACATGCCGGAATTCCGCAACCTTCCTAAGATCCACAAGAAGACCTTCATCCCTCATTGGGAATCGGCGGAATTCGGTATGTGGGCAGCCGTGTGCGAGCCCTGCGGCCTCACCTATCTCGACCCCCGCGGGGAAGCCAAGGCGGTCATCCGTCATATCGCCCAGTCGGAGATGATCGTCGCAGAATCCATGCATGGCGCCATTCTTGCCGATGCCTTCCGCGTTCCGTGGGTGGCCGTCAGCACGTCGCGATCGATCAACAACTTCAAGTGGAACGATTGGGCCGCATCGGTCGGCACGTCCTATCAGCCGCGCTATGTGCCCGTTTCGACCCGGGCGGAAGCGGTGGCCAAGCGTTCGCGCTTCTGGGGTTTCCGTTTCGCGTCCGGACCGGCAGCCGCTCCCGCAGCGGCCCGACACCCGGTCGGAGACGTCATGACAAGGACGGCCCCGTCGCAGACCGGCCTGCGCGGCATGGCCAAACAGGCCTTGGCGACGCCTTCCATCCTCGCGCTCTGGCAGGCCAGCCGGGCTGAGCCACGGCTCAGCCCTGACGACATGCTGGAGGCGAAGAAGGCAGCCTTCCGCGAGGTGCTGGACGGCATCCGCCGGGACTATTTCTGAGCGACGGGGATACCGGACAGGAGATAACGCGGGGTCGTGGGCAGCGATGCGGCCGACGACCCCGCGTCGCGTCGCATCGCGTCGTACTTGTCGTAAAAGATGCCCGTCACGACCGCCGGGATCGCGCCCGGCCGCGAAAGCATGTGCCTTATGGCGGCGGCCTTGCCGGACTGTGACTTGACGTCGAGAAAAGCTCTCAGCTCGTAGCGTCCCCGGATATGGTCGCGATGATGCGTGATGATGTCCTTCGCATCGGTCGGCAGGGTCATGTCCGCAAGGATGGCGTCGTCTGCCTCGTACAGCCGGCGCAGGTCTTCGGTGCGATGGCGGCTGCTGAGCGAGTCGCCGCGAACGACCGCGCCATAGCCGCAATGCTCGATGACCTTGTAGCGGGCTCCCCTGGCGAGTGCCCGGACGTAGAAGTCGTAATCCTCGCCGAGGCGCAGCTTTTCGTCGTACCGCAGATCGTGCTGCGCAAGAAACGCGCGGCGCATGACCGGCTTGAGAAAGCCGACCTCGCCGCGCGGCTTGCCGCGTTTCGAAATATTGCCCTCGACGAACTGGACGAGAGACATGCTGCGTGACCGGGACTGGAACCGTGCCGGGACCGCAAGCGCGGCGGGATCTGCGACGAAAGCGATGTTGTCGCCGATGAAATCCCAATCCGTCTCCGCCAGCATCGGCGCGAACCTTCCCGGGAAGAAGAAGTCGTCCGCGTCGAGAATGGCGATCAGAGGCGCCGTCGATTGGGCGATCGCCGCGTTACGCGCCGCCGAGGGGCCGCGGTTCTGCTCGAATACGACGATCTTGAGCCGTCCGCTTCCGTCATCGGCGGCACGCGCCGCTTCGTCGGTCCCGTCATTCGATCCGTCGTCGACGACCACGACTTCCGAGACCGACTCTTCGCGCAGGGCCGACGCCACCGCTAGGCCTATCGTATCCGCGGCATTCTTCGCTGCGATGATCACGCAGATCGTTTGATTGACAGCTTCCGCCATAACCCTCTCCATCGCCTGTCGTTGCAGACTATGAAACCCAGGAAAATGGCGGCCATGTGAAAGGGTTGGATTTTGCTGTCGCGGGAGCGGAATGAATTAGTCGGGCGTACGGAGACGCGCTCCCGCATCCGCTCTGATCTGGTCATGGCCCAGTCCGCTCGACTGCGAGGTGGACCGCAGGTCCGGCGTGCCGTCGGACTTCGCGCCCTCCTTCTCGCGTCGCACGAGATAAAGCACGCCGATGAAGTAACCGACCTGCAGTATTATCGCGCAGAGGATGGTCTCGACCAGTGCCGTGACGAAGGAACCCGTCATCAGATACGCAGCGATGGCGAACACGACCAGGACACTTATCATGCTCACGAACACACGCGGTGCGTACATTATCATTCCTCCCGGCACGCTCTTCTTCGAGGCCTGCCAATCTTTTCGTTCCTCTCCTTGCACCGTTACAATACGGGCCAAAAGGAAAGGTTTCAAGTTTTCGCTGTTATCCGGCTCACTGCCTAATGAAACTTTGGTAAGGATCAAACTGGCCGCAAAATTTCATTTCAAACGGTTCAACACCACGTTACCACATCACTTGCACCACATTTCGGCCGCAATTCGGCCCGATTTGCCGCCCGTTGGAACATTTGAGCCGTAACGACCGCAACAGGGTGCGGTTATCCGTTCAACTTTTGTTACAAAGAGTCACATTGCGCGTTCATGCGCTTTTGCGCCGCACCATTGTATTGCAGCGCAACAGGCTTAGGGCTTTGGTCCTATGGTCAAGCTACTTTCGGCCCGCCTCGCAAGAAGCGGCGGCTGCTTCACCCGCCTGCAGCCCCTCTTAATACACTCGCCTCAAGGTTCGCTTACGAATAATATTCGAGATCGATTCAAATTTACAGGCGCTGCGTAGTATTCGCGAAGGTTTTTTCGTCGCGGCCCACTACCGGGAGGTGCACCGGGCCACCCGGGGCCGACCGATCGCAACCGCTGGGGAAGGAGGCCTGCGAAAAATCGCACTGGCATCAAATTCCGAACACAGACTTATTATCCCATAGCTGCACATTGATGCGCCGAAAAGGCACCCGACTATCGCAAAACCTAAATGGAGCCTCCCCCATGAAGTCAGCGACACGTTCGGCAGATACGCCGCTATCTGAAACGGACCACTCCGTCATGGCTCTGCCCATCGGCGGTCTAGCTAAGCGAACCTTCGATATAACCGCGGCAGCTATGGCTTTGATTATTTTCAGCCCGATTTTTCTGATGATCATGGGGCTGGTGAAATTCACCGATAAGGGCCCGGCCTTCTACGGGCATAGCCGCATCGGCCATAAGGGCCGCGTCTTCAAGTGCCTGAAGTTCCGCACCATGGCGGTGAACGGCGAGGAGATCCTTCGCAACCACCTGAGGAACAATCCCGAAGCCGCGGACGAGTGGCGCAAGACAAGAAAGCTCCGCGACGATCCACGCGTGACCGTCGTCGGTCGCGTGCTGCGCAAGCTCAGCCTCGACGAACTTCCCCAGCTCCTCAACATCCTGCGCGGTGAGATGAGCGTGGTAGGACCGCGTCCCGTGGTGGACGAGGAACTGAAGGTCTATGACAGCTCCGCCGTCTTCTACCTGCAGACCCGCCCGGGCCTGACCGGACTGTGGCAGATCAGCGGCCGCAACGACGTCTCCTACGAGAGCCGCATCGCGTTCGACACCCACTACGTCCAGAACTGGTCCCTGGTTCAGGACATGTCGATCATCCTGCGCACCATTCCGGCAGTCTGCCTCGCTCGCGGCAGCTACTGATCCGTGATCGCCCTAGCCGGCGATCACCTCTGATCGCGCCCGTGGCCATGCCGCGCCGGCGCGTATTCCAACGACTATGAGAACCAAGGAGATCTGATGGGTATCCCGATGGTCCGACCGAACGGTATTCCGGCGTTGATGACGGCGACGGCAACCGCCCTGTTGGTGCTGATGGCGCCCGCAGGCGCCCAGCAAGCCCCGACGACGGGCTCTCCCGAAGCGTCGAGGCCGCAAACCGCGGCTGCGCCGTCTCCCGTGGAGGAACGGGCCGGTGCATACCGTCTCGGCGTCATGGACAAGCTGCGCATCCGCGTCGCCGAATGGCAGCCTGCCGACGGCAGCATCCGCAACTGGGACGCCGTCAGCGGTGATTACACGATCGGGCCTGCCGGTTCTCTCTCCATGCCGTTCATCGGCGACCTCGACGCCGCAGGAAAGACGACGGCCGAGGTGGCGACGGCGATCGGCCGGGAACTGCAGGGCAAGTTCGCCCTGCGCAATCTCCCCTCCGCTTCCGTGGAGGTCGCGCAGTTCCGGCCGGTCTTCCTGTCGGGCGATGTCGAGACGCCGGGAGAATATCCCTACTCTCCCAACCTCACGGTCCTCAAGGCCGTGAGCCTCGCCGGCGGCCTTCGCCGCTCGGATGCGGGCCAGCGTTTCGCCCGCGACTTCATCCGGGCACGCGGCGATGCCGACGTCAGCGATTCAGAACGCGGCCGCCTGATCGCCCGCCGCGCCCGCCTGCTTGCAGAAATCGCCGGCGCGACGGAATTGCCGGTGCCCGACGAGCTGGAAAAGCTCCCGAATGCCCGGCAGCTGATCGCCAGCGAAGCGGCCCTGATGAAGTCCCGGCAGCAGCGTTACGAGCTCCAGCTGAAGGCGCTCGGCGATCTGAAGGCGCTGCTCGATACCGAGGTCCAGTCGCTCGCCCAGAAATCCGCGACCCAGAAAAGCCAGTTGCAACTGGTCAACGACGACCGCGACCGCATGGCGAAGCTGACCGAACAGGGCCTTGCCACGTCCAGCCGCCGGATCTCGGCGGAAGAACGGGCGGCCGACCTCGAATCGAACATGCTCGATACCGATACGGCCGCGCTGCGCGCCAAGCAGGACATCAACAAGGCCAACCAGGACGAGATCAACCTTCGCAACGACTGGGACGCGCAGCGTGCCAAGGACCTGCAGGATACCGAAGCGGAGCTCGAAAAGCTCGGGCTGGAGCTGTCGACAAGCCGTCAGCTGATGCAGGAAGCGCTGGCCCAGTCCGCCGAGGCGATCAAGCTCGATCCGAACAGCGAGGATGCCACGATCAAATATGTCGTCGTGCGTGACGCCGGAGACGGTCCGAAGCAGCTCACCGTCGACGAGAACACGCCGCTGCGGCCGGGCGATGTCATAAAGGTATCTTCCGAACTGCTGATGCAGTGATCGAGGAGGCCGGATGAAGATCGCAAAATCTGCTCTGATCGATCCCGCGAGGAACGAGATCTACGGCATCGCCGCGGTGGCGCTGTCCTTCTTCGTCTTCGCCTATTCGAGCCGGTTCGGGCAGATCTCCATCCTGGCCTATTACGGCGCCTGGTTTCTGCTGGTGCTCGTCGATTATCGACGCGCGCTCGGCAATTACCTGAAGTATATGTGGATTTTCAGCTTCGCGCTGTTCTGCTTCATCTCGGCCTTCTGGTCGCCGGCATTCGGCACGTCGCTGCGCACCGCCATCCAGTACCTTACCCACGTCGTCTGCGCCCTGATCGCCATGCGCGCCATCAGTGCGAAGACCCTGACGCGTGGCGCCATCGCCGGAGTGACGGTGGTGTTGATGTATTCGTTGCTCTTCGGGACCTATCTCTACGATGCCATCGACGGGACCTTTAGTTTCGTCGGCGCCTTCTCCTCGAAGAACCAGCTTGGTTTCTATGCGTCGCTCGGCGTCTTCTTCTGTTACGCGGCCGTGATGATCTTCCGTGAAAGAGGCATCTGGTTCATCGCTGCGGGCGGCGTGAGCCTGCTTTCCGCCTATTCCCTTCTCGCCTCTCAGTCGGCGACCTCGGTGATAACCACGGTGGGCATCGTGGCTGCCTGCGTCGGCATGCAGGGTTTCATGATCTTTTCGCCGCGGCATCGCCGGATGTTCTTCGGCGCGGCCGTCGTCCTCGCCATCGGCGCCGTCGTGGGAGCCCTGCAGGTCGGCGCCATGGACGCGGTCCTCGGGGTCTTCGGCAAGGATTCGACGCTGACCGGGCGAACCTATCTCTGGCAGCAGGGGATCGCCGCCGCTGGGGAATACCCGGTCCTCGGGATCGGCTATCAGGGCTATTGGGTGCCCGGTTTTGCCGAAGCCGAACGGCTCTGGCAGGAGTTCTTCATCACCGGCCGCAGCGGCTTCCACTTCCACAACACCTATATCGAGACCATGGTCGAGACCGGTGCGATCGGCACGCTGCTGCTCGTGGCCACGCTGCTGACCGTGCTCGGCGGCCATCTGAAACGCATCCTGACGATCGGCAACACGCCGCAATCGCTGCTCTTCTTCGGTATCGGCAGCCTCCTTCTCATTCGCTCCTTCGTCGAGATCGACATCATGAACCCGTATCACGTCGGCTCTTTCCTGTTCTATTTCGCGGCGGGCAAACTCGCACTCCCCGCAAGCCGCCCCGCCCGCGTCTTTTTCGATCAGTTCGTGCCGGGCCAGCGCGGCGCGCAGGCGGGTTGAGGCAGCCGACGATGCAGACGCTCTATTCCATCCAGTACCTGAGAGCCCTCGCGGCGCTCGCCGTCGTGGTTTTCCATGCGGGCGAACGTACCGGCCTGCATTTCACCATCGGCGCAGCCGGCGTTGACGTCTTTTTCGTCCTGAGCGGCTTCATCATGATGGTGATCAGCGACAGCCGGAGCGACAGTCCCGCCACCTTCTTCCGCAACCGCCTCCTGCGCATCGCGCCGGCCTACTGGGCTGCCACCCTGGTGATGATCGCGGGCGGCCTGGCCGGGCTGTTTCCGAACCTGCGGCTCGATCCGCTCCATACGGCCGGCTCGTTCCTCTTCGTGCCGGTGCCGTCCCCCAACGGCGGCAATCTCTGGCCTCTGCTCGTTCAGGGCTGGACGCTGAACTACGAGATCTTCTTCTATGCGGTCTTCGCTCTCGTCCTTTTCCTCAAGCCTTCGGCGAGGCTCGCCGCGCTGTCGGCCATATTCGGTCTGCTCGTCGCGCTCGGTGCATGGCTCGGGCAGGAAGGCACCATCGCGGGTTTCTACACCGCGCCGCTGATCCTCGAATTCGTTACCGGCGCCGCTTTGGCGAAGCTGTGGAAACGCGGCCGCCTCCCGTCCGCCGCGATGGGTCTCGGCCTGGTGCTGCTGGGGCTCGCCGGCTTCGCTGCAATCCAGTTTTTCAAGATGGAATTCGATGCATGGACCTGCGGACCGCTGGCGGTCATGCTGGTGACCGGCGCCCTCGCCATGGAGGCGAGCGGCAAGCTGCCGGATCTGCCGGCACTGACCTATCTCGGCGACAGCTCCTACTCGATCTATCTCTGGCACACCTTCGCCGTCTCCGTCGTCGTACAGGTCGGTCTCGCCCTGTCGCTTTCGCCGGTGGTTCTTCTGCTCGCCGCGACGATGCTGGGCATCGCGGTCGGCATCGCCGGCTACGAATGTTTCGAGCGTCCGATGCATTTCCTCCTCAAGGGGAAGCGCTCCGGGCTCTGGCGGTTTCCGGTTCGACGCCCAGCGAGGTGATCCGCGGCCGCTTTGCCGGATGGATCATCCGACGGCCGCCTCCGGTCGACGAGATTGCACAGGGATCGAATGCAAGCGGGCGGCCGGATTGCTCCGGCCGCCCGTGCGGTCTGACAATATGCGTCGCGCGATTCCTGCGGATCACGCCGCCCTTGCGGCATCCAGCGGGATCTCGACGTCAATCTCGAGGATCGAGACGTTTTCGTCGCGATCGAGCTTGACCGTCACCCGGTCGCCGTCGAGTTCGACATGCTTGGCGATGACGGCGAGGATTTCCTCGCGCAGGATCGCGGTGAGATCCGAGCCGGCAGATGCACGCTCATGGGCGAGCAGGACCTGCAGGCGTTCACGCGCTGCGGGCGCGGAGCGCGAGCGTGTGAAAAGACGCAGTATGCTCATGCTGCCTTCCTTCCGAACAGTTTCCCGAAGATGCCGCGCTTTTCGCCCGGCACCGTGACGGGCACGACTTCGCCGGCAAGCCGGCGGGAGGCTTCGAAATAGGCCATCGCCGGGGCGCTGCGGGCATCGGCGAGCGTGACCGGAGCGCCGACATTCGACGCCTTGAGGACATCCATGCTTTCCGGAATGATGCCGAGAAGCGGGATGGACAGGATTTCCAGAACGTCGTCGACCTTCAGCATGTCGCCGCGCTCGGCGCGGTTGGAATCGTAGCGGGTGAGAAGCAGGTGTTTCTCCATCCGCTCGCCGTTTTCCGCCTTGAGCGTCTTGGAATCGAGCAGGCCGATGATGCGATCGGAGTCGCGCACCGACGAAACTTCCGGATTGGTGACGACGACGGCGATATCGGCATGGCGCATTGCAAGCGTCGCGCCCTTCTCGATGCCGGCCGGGCTGTCGCAGATCACCCAGTCGAAATACTTCTTCAGCTCGCCGATGACCCGCTCGACGCCTTCTTCCGTCAGCGCGTCCTTGTCGCGCGTCTGCGACGCCGGCAGCAGGAACAGCGTTTCGAGCCGCTTGTCGCGGATCAGCGCCTGCGGCAGCTTGGCGTCGCCGGCAATGACGTTGACGAGATCGTAGACGACGCGGCGTTCTGCGCCCATCACCAGGTCGAGATTGCGCAGCCCGACGTCGAAATCGACGACGACGACCTTCTCATTGCGCTGGGCGAGCGCTGCGCCGAGCGCCGCTGTCGATGTCGTTTTGCCGACACCGCCCTTGCCCGACGTGACTACGATGACTTTCCCCATCTTGATCTCCTGTGTCTGACCTTGTGCCGGTTCAGAAAAGTGTGTCCGCCATGATGACGTCGCCTTCCAGCGACAGCTGTACGGCCCGCCCGCGAAGGCTCGGATCCATGTCTTCCGCCATCTTGTAGATACCGTCGATGGCGATGAGTTCCGCCTCCAGACGACGGCAGAATATGCGAGCGCTGGTATTGCCGATCGAGCCGGCCATCGCCCGGCCGCGCAACGCGCCGTAAATATGAATAGATCCTCCGGCGATGACTTCGGCGCCGGAGGCAACCGAGCCGACGATCGTGATGTCGCCTTCCGGGAAGATGATCGACTGCCCGGAACGGACCGGCTCGTCGATGACGAGCGACTGCGGGATCGCCCTGACCTGCGGCGCTTCCGCCTTGTGCGCCACCGAAACCGCCTCGGTTTCGGGCTCGGGCTCCCGGGCCGTGACCTCGATATCGGAGGCCGGCTTGCCGCCCTTCATCGCCGGCGGCATGCCCGAACCGAGCATGGACGGACGTGCGCCCTCGACACCCATGACGCGGACATTGCGGTCCGCCAGATCGTCGATGAGCTGCTTCAGCTCCGCCTTCTTGAGCGAAAGCTCGGAAACGTCGAGCACGACCGGACGGTCCAGAAAGAAACCGGCGGAACGCGAGGCAAGATCGTCCAGTCGGACGAGCCATTGATCCAGCGGGAGATCCGGCGAAAGTACGACCGCCAGGAACGAACGGCCCTTGATGCGAATGGAGCGAGCGTCTGTTAGCACTTTGGTCATCTACGTTAAGAAATCATTGACCATGTGTAGCGATGACATGGTTAACAAATGGTTAACAGGAGCGTTCGGATCGGAACGGGCGGTAACGAATGCCGCTTGGCGATCGGGCCTTGATGCAGCATTTGCGAAGATAAGCGCCCAGACTGACCCGAGGCTTGCGCGGACCTTTCCGGCTGCCGGCAAACGATCACGGGAAGCAGGCGCGCGACACGAAAAAGCCGGGCGTCAACGCCGCCCGGCGCAGAGAGCAGGGAAATGAGACGAGCGCCGCCGGCACGATACCGGCGGCCCGGCTGGCGCCCTCAGACGGCGGCTCGACCGTCGCGCCTCGCCAGACGCTGCAGCAGGTAGTCGACTTCCGCGCGGGCGGCAGGCGTCAGCATCTGTGCCGGCTTGCGCTGTGCATCGGAAGCGATGACTCCGCGCCGTTTCAGCACATGCTTGCGCACCGCAAGACCAATACCGAGCTGCTGTTCGTAGCGGATGAGCGGCAGATGCGCGTCGAAGAGGTCGTGCGCCTCGTCACGTTTGCCCGCGGCGAACAGACCGACGAGTTCCGTCAGCATGTCCGGGAACCCGTAGCCGGTCATCGCCCCGTCGGCGCCGCGCTCCGGTTCGAAATCGAGGAACATGCCACCATTGCCGCAAAGGATCGAGAAGGGCCGCAGCTCTCCCGATTTCTGCATGGCGCGCAGCCTGGAGATCTTTTCCAGCCCCGGCCAGTCTTCGTGCTTGAGCATCAGGCAGGACGGGTGGTTCGATATTACCCTGGCGATGACGCCCGGCGAAATCACGACGCTCAGCGTCAGCGGATAGTCCTGCAGAACCCAGGGCACGTCGTCGCCGACCGCTTCCACGGCGCCTGCGAAGTAGTTGACGATCTGGTCGTCGGTGCGAAGCGCCGGCGTCGGTGCGATCATGACACCCGCCGCACCCATATCCATCGAGCTTCTGGCAAGCGAGCGCATGGCGGCGAATCCCGGCGCCGAAACGCCGACGATAATCGGCACTCTGGCGCGCGAGACGACGCGCTTGATGATGGCGCGGCTTTCGTCGGCTTCGAGTTTCGGCGCTTCGCCCATGATGCCGAGAATTGTGATCCCCGTGCAGCCGCTGTCCTGATAGAAATCCGTCAGCCTGTCGACGGAATCGAAATCGATCGAACCGTCTTCGAGGAACGGCGTGGCGGCAATCGCATAGACGCCCTTGGATTCCGTGCTGAAGCTCATGTCATCTCCTCGCCTCAGATGACGGCGCTCATGCCGCCATCGATATAGATGATCTGACCACTGACATAATCCGACGCCGATGACGACAGGAATACCGCGGCGCCGACAAGGTCCTTCGCATCGCCCCAGCGGCGCGCCGGCGTGCGGCCCACCACCCAGTCGTTGAATTCCTTGTTGTCGATCAGCGCCTGGTTCATGTCGGTCAGCATGTAGCCCGGGCCGATGGCATTGGCCTGGATGCCGTACGGCGCCCATTCGGCCGTCATCGACTGGGTGAGAAGCTTGATGCCACCTTTTGCTGCCGTATAGGGAGCAACCGTCGGCCGTGCGAGACCGCTCATCAGCGAACCGATATTGATGATCTTGCCACGGCCACGCGGCAGCATGCGCTTGGCGATCTCGCGGGCGACGAGAAACGCGCTGGTGAGGTTCGCGTCGATAACCCTGTGCCATTCCGCACTGGTCAGCTCGACCAGCGGCTTGCGCAGCTGGATGCCGGCATTGTTGACCAGAATATCGATCTCGACACCGGCCGCGTCGAGCGCCTCGACGGCGGCGACGACGGAAGCTTCGTCCGTCACGTCGAAAGCCAGGGCGCGAGCTTCGAGGCCCTGCGCCCGCAGCTCTGCCGCGGTCTGCTCGCAACGCGCCGCATCGACGCCGTTGATGACGAGCGATGCACCGGCTTCCCCGAGCCCCACGGCGATCGCACGGCCGAGACCACGCGACGAACCGGTGACCAGCGCCGTGCGCCCCTCGAGATTGAAAAGCTGCTGGCTCATGTTTCCTCCCTTACGATGCCTGCATTGAAATCCGCCGGCGCTCAGGCCTTCGGATTGATGCCCTCCAGATGAAGAAGGAGGCCGCTGTGGTCCTTCTCCCCTCCTCCACCCGAGACGAAATCGGAATATTCCTGCCGCACCGTGGTGGTGAGCGGCAGCTGCAGTGCCAGCGCCTCGGCGAGCGCCATCACGGCATTCAGATCCTTCAGCTGGTTTCGGGAAGACCCGCCCGGCTGGAAATTGCGTTCGACCATGCGGGCGCCGTGCAGTTCGAGGATCCGGCTTTCGGCAAAGCCGCCGCGGATGGCATTGCGGAAGGCCTCGCGCGACGCCCCGCCGGCCTCGACGAGGATCATCGCCTCTGCCACCGCGCCGATCGTAACGGCGACGATCTGCTGGTTGGCGAGCTTGCAGACCTGTCCGGCGCCGCTCGGACCGACATACGTGACGCGGCCGAGCACGGCGAATATGTCGCTCAACGCTTCGACCACATCGGCATCGCCGCCGGCCATGATCGCCAGCGTACCGGCCTCGGCGCCGACGACACCGCCGGAAACCGGAGCATCGAGATGCCGGATGCCGCGTTCCTGCAGTTTCGCCGCATGATCCCGAGCGATCGGTGGCGCGATCGAACTGGTATCGACGACGACGGCACCGGCCTTCAGTTCGTCGGCGACGCCGGCGGAAAACAGGACCTCGCCCACGACATTGCCGTCGGTCAGCATGGTGAAGACGATGTCGGCGCCGCGAACCGCTTCTGCCGCGGAGGCCGCGACCACGGCGCCATCGGCGGCGAGCGGTTCGGCCTTGGCGCGATCACGGTTCCATACCGACAGCGGGTACCCCGCCCGGGCGAGACGGCGCGCCATCGGCGCTCCCATCAGCCCCAGGCCCAGGAAGGCGACACGTCTGGATGCCGAACCGGGGGTCATAGCTTGCCTCCGAGTTCATCCTCGATATGGACCTGAATGATTTCGTCGAAGTTCTTCTCCGAGGTGAAGCCGAGCGCGGTTGCCCGCTTTGCCTCGAAACCCGGGGCCCAGCCGGCGACCATCTTCATGATCATCTCGTCCGGCTGGCGGCGAATGAGCTTTACCGCCTTTTCGCCGGCCACGCGACGCAATGCGTCGATCTGCTCGCCTACCGTGGCGCTCACGCCCGGCATGGACAGGCTGCGGCGCCATCCGAGTTTCGACAGGTCGAGCCCGGCGGCATGGACGAGGAAGCCGACGGCCGAACGCGGCGATGTGTGCCAGTGGCGAACGTCGTCGGAGACCGGCAGGATCGCCTCCTGACCGACGAGCGGCTCGCGAAGGATGCCGGAGAAGAAGCCGGAAGCGGCCTTGTTCGGCTTTCCGGGCCGGATGCAGACCGTCGGAAGGCGAATGCCGATACCGTCGAAGAAGCCGCGCCGGCTGTAGTCGGCCAGCAGCAGTTCGCTGATCGCCTTCTGGGTGCCGTAGCTCGTCAGCGGCGTGAGGTGGAATTCGTCGGGGATCGGGAAGGGCAGCGGCGCACCGACGACGGCGATCGACGAGGTGAAGACGACACGCGGGAAATAGCCGTCCTTCATATGTGCGACGCGGATGGCATCGAACAGGAGGCGCGTACCGTCGAGATTGATCCGGTAGCCCTTGTCGAAATCGAGTTCCGCCTCTCCCGATACGATCGCGGCGAGGTGGAAGATGACGTCCGGCCGCGACGCGACCAGCACGTCGGCCTCGCCCGGGCAGCTGAAGTCGCATTCCCGCGCGACAAGGCTGCCGGTAAAACCGGCCGGCGCCTCAGGCTTGACGACGTCGACCAGCGTCATCGCCTTGATCGGCTTGCCGTTCAACCCGCCCTCCGCGACAAGGCGCTGCGTCAGTTTGCGGCCGACCATGCCGGCAGCACCGATGATAAGGACATGCATGTTTTTTCCTCCCATACAAACTTGTGGCCGGGCCACGAATTCTCCTTGTAAGGTTGTCTGATAACCCTGTATGCTCCCGTTGAAAATAGGATTGTTTGCCGACGGGCAAAAAACTGAATGTGTCCCTGGGCCCTCCGGATGAATTCCGTCGCGGGCCCCGGGGAGGAGAGGAACACATGACCGACGTACAGAGCTCCATCGCCGAGCAGCGGCTTTCCCTATGCGCCGTTCTGGGCGAAGATCTCGTCCTGACGAAATCCGAAGACATGCTGCGTTACTGCATGGACTGGCACGGTGACGTCACCAGCGGCGCCGTCGCCGTCATTCGTCCGCGCTCGACGCAGGACGTACAGGCAGCCGTCAGGGCCTGCCGCGACCTCGGCCTCAAGATCGTGCCGCAGGGCGGCAATACCGGCCTCGTCCTCGGCGGCACGCCGGATGAACCGGATCTCCAGGTCGTCCTTACCCTGGAGCGGATGAACCGGATCCGCAATATCGATTCCGACGATTTTTCCGCCGTTGTCGAGGCCGGCTGCATCCTCGCCGAACTGAAGGACGCGATTGCCGAAAAGGGCATGTTCTTTCCGCTGGCGCTCGGCGCGCAGGGCAGCTGCCGTATCGGCGGCAACGTCTCGACCAATGCCGGCGGCATCAACGTCCTGCGTTATGGCATGACCCGCGAACTCGTGCTCGGCCTCGAAGTGGTCCTGCCGGACGGCAGCCTCTTCGACGGCCTTTCGACGCTGCGCAAGGACAACCGCGGCATCGACCTCAAGCAGCTGTTCATCGGCGCCGAGGGAACGCTCGGCATCATCACGGCCGTATCGGTCAAGCTGACCCCCTATCCCGACAATGTTGCGACCGCACTTCTGGCGCTCGATTCGCTGGACGACGCGATCACGCTCTACAGGCGCGCCCGCCGCGACTGCTGCGACCTGATGTCCGCCTTCGAGTTCATGCCGCCGCTCGCCTTCACGCTGGCGCGCGAAGCGATGCCCGATCTGCCGATCCCGCTTGCCGGCGACTACCCCGCCTATGTGCTGATGGAAATCTCCGGCTCCGGCCTCGTCGATATCGACGACCTGATGCAGCGCTTCCTCGAAGGCGTCATGACCGACGGTCTCGTCGTCGACGGCACGATCGCCGCATCCCAGGCCCAGGCCCGCAACCTCTGGCTCATTCGCGAAGGCATGAACGAGGGCCAGGCCAAGCGCGGCGCCCATATGCGTACCGATATTTCCGTATCGCTCTCGCGTCTCGCCTCCTTCGTGGCGGATGCGGAGGCCGCCGTCAGCGAAGCGCTGCCGGATTGCATCAGCGTCTCCTACGGCCATGTCGGCGACGGCAACGTCCATCTCAACGTCCTGCCGCCGAACGGTGCGACGCTTGAGGAACGTCACGATCGCATCTACAAGGCCAAGAAGGTCGTCAACATCGTGGTCGACCGCTATCAGGGAAGCATCAGCGCCGAACACGGCATAGGTCGATTGAAGCGGGACGATTTCGAGGAACGGCTGTCGGACACCAAGCGCGGCCTGCTCGTCGCGATCAAGAAGGCGGTCGATCCGGACCTCCTCCTCAACCCTCATTGCCAGATCGATCTCGACTCCGTCGCACAGCCGGCCTGAAACGGGCATATTCGAGGACGGGGGCTGAATGGCCGATTTTACTCAGATCAAGAGAAGCGAACACCTGCCGACGCGCATCGCGGCGGAGATCGGCCGCGAGATCGCCGATGGCCGCATCCAGCCGGGACAGAAGCTGCCGACCGAACATCTCCTGGCCCGGACATTCGGGGTCAGCCGCTCGGTCGTGCGCGAGGCGATCGCCCATCTGCGCAACGAAGGCCTGGTGGAAACCCGCCAGGGCGTCGGCGCGTTTGCGACCGAGCTCGAAACCCGCCAGTCGATCAGGATCGAGGCCGGCCATCTGGGCGACCGGGAAACCTTCCGCAGTCTTTTCCAGGTGAGATTTGCCCTGGAGATCGAGGCGGCAGGCCTTGCCGCCCTCCATCATACACCCGCGGATATCGCGAGGCTCGACGAGGTGCTGGAGCAGATGACGGGCGCCGAAAAGTGGACCGAACAGGGCATCGTCGCCGATCTCGCGTTCCACAAGAGCGTCGCCGCCGCGACCCACAACGAGTATTTCCTGCAGTTCATCGGCTTCATCGCCGAGCGCATTCACATCGCGATCAACGCCGCCCGGGCGACGGCCATCCTGGAGGAGATTGTCGAGATAACGATTGCGGAACATGCTAGTGTCAGGGACGCCATAGCGACCCGCGACCCATCGACGGCGAAGGCAGCGATGCGGCATCATCTGGAGGGCGCCGCGCGCCGCTTGAACCTTGAGCTCGAAATGTAGGAACGCGCGCAGTTAACGTTTTCAACAACAGCTTTCCGGCCCTGCTGGACAGGCGGGAAAAGTCGGACTAAAAGACTGGTAACGTTGTCAGACATCTGACAATAGCGGAGGAGGTGGAGGCCCCCTCCTCAACATGGGAGGATTTTCGTGGCACATAGACATGCCCTTTCGTCGGACATCATTCTGCCGGTAGACGCGCCCGAGGCGCTCCTGGTCGGTCGCATCTGGTCGGACGCCGCAGGTGGCCCCTGCCCGGTCCTCCTCTCGAACGGTCGGCTGCTCGATCTTTCCTCCCTCGCACCGACCCTGTCGGCGCTTCTCGAGATCGACAGCCTCGCCCGGACACTCTCCGACACCTCGTCCTTCGCCGATCTCGGCAGCCTGGACGACATTCTGGACAACAAGGGCGGCAGCCTGCTCGCCCCGGCCGATCTGCAGGCGATCAAGGCAGCAGGCGTGACCTTCGCCGACAGCATGCTCGAGCGTGTGATCGAGGAACAGGCCAAGGGCGACCCGCTGCGCGCCCAGGAAATCCGGGGCCGCCTGGCACCGGTTCTCGGCGACAATCTCAAGGGCCTCGAGGCCGGCTCGCAGAAGGCCGCAGACGTGAAGGCGCTGCTGCAGGACATGGGACTGTGGTCCCAGTATCTCGAAGTCGGTATCGGTCCGGACGCCGAAATCTTCACCAAGGCGCAACCCATGTCCTCGGTCGGCTGTGGCGACGATGTCGGCATCCATCCGAAATCGGACTGGAACAACCCGGAACCCGAAGTCGTCCTCGCGGTCAATTCGAAGGGCGAGATCGTCGGCGCCACGCTCGGCAACGACGTCAACCTGCGCGATTTCGAAGGCCGTTCGGCCCTGCTGCTGAGCAAGGCGAAGGACAACAACGCCTCCTGCTCGATCGGCCCCTTCATCCGCCTGTTCGACGGCAAGTTCACCCTCGATGACGTAAAGGCCGCCGAGATCGGCCTTTCGGTGAAGGGCGAGGATGGTTTCGAGATGACCGGCGTCAGCCCGATGCGGGCCATCAGCCGCTCGCCGGAAAACCTCGCTTCCCAGCTTCTGAACCGCAATCACCAATATCCGGACGGCGCGTTGTTCTTCCTCGGCACGATGTTTGCGCCGGTCAAGGACAGGCGCGGCGCGGGCCTGGGCTTTACCCATGAGATCGGCGATATCGTCGAGATTTCGAGCCCGAAGCTCGGCCGGCTGGTCAACCGTGTGAAATACAGCAGCGACTGCCCCGAATGGACGTTCGGCCTGGCCGCGCTCATGAAGAATCTTGCCGGGCGCGGTCTTCTGTAGGCAAGCAGGGAGGAGCAAATGCAAAAGGCGATAGAATTGTTTTACAGGGTCCTCGAGATCCTGCTGATCCTGCTTCTCGGCGGGATGGCCATCATGGTGTTCCTGAACGTCGTGCTGCGTTACGGCTTCAATTCCGGCCTCAACGTTTCCGACGAGATGTCGCGTTATTTCTTCGTCTGGCTCACCTTCATCGGCGCCGTCGTGACGTTCCGCGAACATTCCCATCTCGGCGTGGAGACGCTGGTCATGCTCTTCGGTCGCAAGGGCCGGATCATCTGCATGGCGCTGTCCAACGTCATCATCATCGTCTGTTCGGCGATCTTCTTTTGGGGAACCTGGATCCAGCTGCCGATCAATTCCAGCATGACTGCCCCGGTGACCGAAATCTCGATGGCCTGGGTCTACGGCGTGGGCTTCTTCACCGGCGCCGGCTGCGTGATCATCGCGCTGGAACGCCTCTTCCGCCTTGTGACCGGTCGCGTGACCGATGACGAAATCGCCGCCTTCGCCGGCGAGAACCTGACGATCGAACAGATGGCGGAGCGCACCTGATATGACCCTTCTCGTCTTTGTCGGCTCCCTTCTGGGCGCCATGGCGATCGGCGTTCCGGTCGCCTTCTCGCTGATGTTCTGCGGCGTCGTGCTCATGTGGTACATGGGCATGTTCAACTCGCAGATCATCGCGCAAAACATGATCGCGGGCGCCGACACGTTCACGCTTCTCGCCATCCCCTTCTTCATCCTCGCCGGTGAACTGATGAATTCCGGCGGCCTGTCGAAGCGCATCATCGAATTTGCCGTATCCTGCGTCGGTCACATCCGGGGCGGTCTCGGCATCGTTGCGATCGTCGCCGCCCTTATCATGGCCTCGATCTCGGGCTCCGCCGCCGCCGACACGGCAGCGCTCGCCGCGATCCTCATCCCGATGATGGCCAAGGCCGGCTACAACATCCCCCGTTCGGGCGGCCTGATCGCCGCCGGCGGCATCATCGCGCCGGTCATCCCGCCGTCGATGGCCTTCATCGTCTTCGGCGTCGCCGCCAACGTGTCGATCACCCAACTGTTCATGGCCGGCATCTTTCCGGGCATCCTGATGGGTCTTTCTCTGGTGATCACCTGGCTGATCGTCGCCCGCAAGGACAACGTCCAGCCACTGCCGCGCGCTCCGATGGCCGATCGCATGAAGGCGACCGGCCGCGCGCTCTGGGCGCTCGGCATGCCGGTCATCATCCTCGGCGGCATCAAGGCCGGCGTGGTGACTCCGACCGAAGCCGCCGTCATCGCAGCCGCTTATGCGCTCTTCGTCGGCATGTTCATCTATCGCGAACTGAAGCCGTCGGACCTGCCGCGTGTCATCCTGCAGGCAGCCAAGACCACGTCGGTCATCATGTTCCTCGTCTGTGCAGCGCTCGTCTCGGCCTGGCTCATCACTGCCGCCAACATCCCGGCAGAGGTCGCAGGTTATATCGAGCCGCTGATCGACCGCCCGATGCTCCTGATGTTCGTCATCATGCTTCTGGTTCTCGTCGTCGGCACCGCACTCGACCTGACGCCGACCATCCTGATCCTGACGCCTGTCCTGATGCCGATCATCAAGCAGGCAGGTATCGACCCGGTCTATTTCGGCGTGCTGTTCATCATCAACAACTCGATCGGCCTCATCACGCCGCCGGTGGGTATCGTCCTCAACGTCGTCAGCGGCGTCGGACGCATCCCGCTCGGAAAAGTGACCGTAGGTGTGTGGCCATTCCTGCTCGCACAGACGATCGTGCTGTTCCTGCTGGTACTGTTCCCGGATCTGGTCCTCGTGCCCGCACGCTGGCTGTACTGATTACCGTTCAATCTTCACCGTCTCATCCTAGGGAGGATATTATGAGAAAACTGCTTCTTGCCACGACCGCAATCGCATTCGGCTTCGGCGCCGCCGCTCCGGCTTCCGCCGAGTTCAACAGCCGCAACATCCGCGTCTCCAACGGCATCAATGCCGATCACCCGGTCGGCAACGGCATCAAGGCCATGCAGGCCTGCCTCGACGAGAAGTCCGGCGGCAAGCTGAAGCTGACCGCCTTCTGGGGCGGCGCGCTCGGCGGCGACCTTCAGGCGACCCAGGCGCTCCGTTCGGGCGTTCAGGAAGCCGTCGTCACCTCGTCCTCGCCGCTCGTCGGCATCGTTCCGGCACTCGGCGTATTCGACCTGCCGTTCCTGTTCCAGAATGCCGAGGAGGCCTACAAGGTTCTCGACGGCGACTTCGGCACGATGATGAACGAGAAGCTCGATGCCGCAGGCCTCGTCAACCTCGCCTACTGGGAAAACGGTTTCCGCAACCTGTCGAACTCGAAGCGCCCGGTCACCAAGTGGGAAGACTTCTCGGGGATGAAGGTTCGCGTCATGCAGAACAACATCTTCCTCGACACCTTCCAGAACCTCGGTGCCAATGCGACGCCGATGGCTTTCGGTGAAATCTACTCGGCTCTCGAAACCAACGCGATCGACGCCCAGGAAAACCCCTATGTGACGATCGACACCTCGAAGTTCTTCGAAGTGCAGAAGTACATCACCGAGACGAACCACGCCTACACGCCGTTCCTCTTCCTCTTCTCCAAGGCGATCTTCAACACCTACACGGCCGAAGAGCAGGCCGCCCTTCGCGAATGCGCGATCGTCGGCCGTGACGAAGAGCGCAAGGTCATCGGCGAACTGAACAAGAAGTCGCTGGAAAAGATCAAGGAAGCCGGCCTCGAAGTGAACCAGCTCTCCCCGGAAGAGCAGGCTCGTATCCGCGAAAAGTCCATGGTCGTCTACGAGAAGCACAAGGCCCAGATCGGCGCCGACGTGATCGACGGGATCCTCGCCAAGATCCAGGAAGTCCGCAAGTAATATCGCGACAGGCCGCAAGCGGCCTCGCCTGAAACGCAAGCCCACGGTCGAAAGGCCGTGGGCTTTTTGCTGCCGCGATTGTCCCGTCCCCAGGCCGGAAAAAGGGGCCGCATCCTTCGGATGCGACCCCCGTGAAGGTCAGGTCTTGCGCGTGAGCGGTTCACGGCACGTCGAGCGGACGATCCTGCTGGCTCTTCTTCAGCATCTGTTCCCGCACGAAGAT
>JBQGDG010000341.1:0-1935 GCA_052038935.1 Neorhizobium sp.
CGGCGCCGGCTGCTCGATCTGGCTGCGATCGGCGGTCGTGGCGTTCGGATCGATCGGCGGCAGGCCTTTCTCGATCTTCTCCTTCACATGCTCGCGATTGACGTCCTCGCCTTCGGAAACCAGCGTGCGGTTCCACTGATAGACGGCTTCGAGCTTGCGGCCGACCCGCCAATAGGCATCGCCGAGATGATCGTTGATCGTCGCGTCGCCGGCGCGCAGCTGGATCGCCCTTTCCAGTTCCGTCACCGCCTCGTCGAACTTGCCCATGCGGTAATAGGCCCAGCCGAGCGAATCGACGATATAGCCGTCGTCGGGGCGTGCGTCGACGGCCCGCTGGATCATCTTCAGGCCTTCGTCGAGATTGATGTTCATGTCGACGAGCGAATAGCCGAGATAGTTGAGCACCTGCGGCTGTTCGGGATTGAGTTCCAGAGCCTTGCGGAAGTTCGGTTCGGCCTTGTCCCAGATCTTCAGGCGCTCATAGGCGATGCCGCGCTGGAAGAAGACCGACCAGTCGCCTTGTTTCGGCACCGGGCCGATCACCTCGATCGCCTTGTCGTAATTGTCGGCCATCGCCTTGTAGTCCTTCGCTTCGGAAAGGACGCTGCCATAGGCAATGTAGCTGCGGATGTCGGACGGATCGGATGCGATCAGTTCCTTCAGATGCGTTTTCGCCTCTTCGACCTTGCCGGTATCGGAAAGCGTGATGCCGAGCTGCAGTTCCGAGATGCGCCGCATCGGCGAATCGGCCGGAACCTGCTCGTAGAAGGAGATGGCGCGCTCCGGCTGTTCCAGCTTCTCGGCGATGCCGCCGAGAAGGATCAGCGTATCGGCGCTCTTTGCGTCGAGGGCGTGGGAAATCTGCAGGTAGAGCGCCACCATGTCTTCGGCGCCCTGGCGGTTCAGCGCGCCGCCGATCGAGAACAGCACGCCGGCCGCGCCCTCGGCCGCCGTGGAGATCTGCTGGGCGGGCTTGTCGCCCTTCTCGATGCTCTGGCGCAGCGCCTTGAGCGGCGCGTAGTTGGAAATCAGGCCGTCGCCGACCGAGATGGCGTCGAGCGCCTTCTGCTTGTTGCCGGCCGCGGCCTCCAGCCGGGCCAGCGCCATGACCGAGCGCATGAACGTGTCCGGCGCCGTGGCGACGGCGTCGTTGTTGGTCACGGCCTTGTTGAGATACTGACGCGCGCTGGAAATATCGCCGTTGACGATGGCCATGGCGCCGAGATGGTAGTCGGTGAACACCTTGAACCAGGCCGGTCCCTTGAGGCCGCCGATCGAGGCGATCGCCTTCTTGCCCCGTCCTGCACCGACCTCGGCCCAGGCGGCCAGCAGGTTGTGGGTCAGGCGGTCGAGATCGTTGGGGCCTTCATAGGCGAGGATCTTGCGGGCGCTGTCGAACTTGCCGGTACGCACGGCTTC
The DNA here is from genome assembly GCA_052038935.1 of Neorhizobium sp. Taxonomy (GTDB): domain Bacteria; phylum Pseudomonadota; class Alphaproteobacteria; order Rhizobiales; family Rhizobiaceae; genus Neorhizobium. The sequence continues at coordinate 1,420 of JBQGDG010000341.1, forward strand.
CAGCCCGCGCACGATCTTTGTGACGCGCTCGACGGCCGTGTCGTCCTTCAGCGCCTCTGCTTCCTTCAGCCCCTCGGGGAAATCGCCGTTGAGGAGCAGCGAGATCATCAGCCGTTCGCGGATTTCGACATTGGCGGGCTCGAAATCGAGCGCCTTGCGATAAAGCTCGATCGCGGTCGGATAGTCGTGATCCACGTCGGCGGTACGGGCTGCGAGAAACGCGCCGGAAAAGGACTTCACGTTGCCCGGGGTGAATGTCACGACCTTGTCGGTTGCGGGCTTGGCTTCCGGGGTCGCCGCGCCGGCAGCGCCGAACACGAGGCATGCCGCAAGTGCGACGCTGGAAAGCAGGATATGACGCGATGTCTGCCGCATTAACGGGCCTTTCATGAAAACAGGCGTTGCGGCGAAGCGTCGCCGCAGGGGTCGGCCGAGTGATTCACAACAGAATGGCTTTTTTGGAGCAGGTCCGCAAGGAATCTCCCGTTTCGCCGTCCGGGTCTCCCCAATCTGTGA
>JBQGDG010000342.1:0-9354 GCA_052038935.1 Neorhizobium sp.
GGCGTGAAGCTCGACAACCTGCTGAAGTCGAACCAGGATCTCCTCACCGCCATCATCGAAGCCACCATCCATCCGGACGACCGGGTGGCGGTCAAGTCGTCGATCAAGAGATGCATGGTCTCCGGCGAGAAATGGTTCCTCCGTTTCCGGCAGTTGCGCGGCGATGGCGCATGGCGCTGGATGGAAGGCCGGATGCAGCCCCTGCGCGACGCCCAGGGCGCGATCGTCCAGTGGTTCGGCCTGCAGGTCGATATCGACAACGAGATGCACGCCCAGGAATCGCTGCGGATCGCCCAGGAGAGGCTCGCGCGTGCGGCTCAATTCGCCGGCATGGCCGAACTGACCGCCTCCATCGCCCACGAGGTCAGCCAGCCCCTCGCCTCGGTCGTCGCCAGCGCCGCGGCCTGCAGGCGGTGGCTGGAGATGGACGCGCCCAATATCGAGCGGGCCAAGCTGAGCGCCGACGCCGTGCTGAGAGATGCCAACAGCGCCTCGGACGTCGTCAGGCATGTGCGCGCGCTGTTTCAGCACGACTTCGAGGACCGCAGGCTGCAGGACGTCAATCATCTCGTCCGCACCGCCAGGGATCTCGTCGTCGAAGAACTCGTCAGCAGCGGCGTCCGGCTGGAACTCGATCTCGACAATTCCCTGCCGCGGGCGCTCGTCGATGCCGTCCAGATCCAGCAGGTGCTCGTCAATCTCATTCGCAACGCGTTCGAGGCGATCGGCGAAGACAACGCGGCCGCAGGGCTGGTCTCCGTCACTACCCGCGCCAGGGAGAAGGAGATCCTGGTGGAAGTCAGCGACACCGGCGGCGGGATAGAGGATGTCGACCGCATCTTCGTGCCGTTCTTCAGCACGAAGGCGACCGGCATGGGCATCGGTCTGTCCATCTGCCGCACGATCATCACCTCCCACGGGGGGCGGATGTCGGCGAGGAACACGGATGTCGGCGCGACCCTCAGCTTCTCGCTGCCCCTATACCCGGAAGGCTGACGGCGGCTGGCGTTCGACGGGCGGGGCGAGCCCGACGTCACGCAGCAGATGTTCGTCGTTGCGGGCGAGGATCGTCCGCAACGCCTCCCGTTCGGCCTGTCTGCGGCGCCGGTGCGCCAGTATCCCCGAGAGCCATCCTGCCGATACCTGAAGAAATCCCATGATCGTCACCTTCGGTTGCGAGGATCTGATCAGCCGGATGGACATTTTAGAAACGAATAGCGATGATGCCTGACATCAGATAAAGTGATGTCGCCATGTATCCGCCACTCGAAAGCGACCTTCTGCGAACCTTTCTCGCCGTTGCCGAGGCCGGCAACGTCACGCATGCGGCCGACAGGCTGGGCCGGACGCAATCGGCGATCAGCATGCAGATCCGCAGGCTGGAGGACAGTTTCGGTTCGCTTCTCTTCGAACGCCATCCCCGCGGCGTGGCGCTCAGCGGCGAAGGCCAGCGGCTGCTGCCCTATGCCAGGCGCATCGTCGGGCTGATCGACGAGACGTCGACGGCCATGCGGGCAGCCCCTCTCGACGGGCGCGTCCGGGTGGGCATTCCGGAGGAATACAGCCAGACGATCCTGCCCGATGCGCTTGCCGCCTTCGCCGAAATGCACCCGGATACCGAGGTCACCGTCCTGTGCGGTTATACGTCCCAGCAGCTTTCGGCGCTCGATGCCGACGAACTGGATATCGCGGTGATCTTCGACTGGCGGGACGGTATTGCCGGCGAGGTTCTCGCGGTCGATCCCACCGTCTGGGTGACATCGGTCTCGCATCAGCGCCATCTGGAACGGCCGATCCCGATCGCGGTCTACTGGCGCTCGAACTGGTGCCGCGATTTCGCCCTGCGATCGCTGGAACAGCATGTGCTGCCCTATCGTATCGCCTATAGCTGCGACACGAGCGGCGGCCTGCGCTCGGCGGTCACCAGCGGACTGGCCATCGCGCCGCTCTGCCGCAGCAACATTCCCCCGGGCGCCCGCGAACTGACGGCCGCCGACGGTTTTCCGCCGGTCGATTCCTCCCGTGTCGTCCTGAAACGCAATCCGCAGCGCAACGGCCCGGTGATCGACGGCATGGCGGAAATGATCCGCAGATCGTTCACGCCGCTCCTGCCGCAGGCCTCGTGAGCGCCGGCTACTGCCGTCTGAACGACCGGCTCGGACCGCGCGACGACGGCCCGCCGGGGACCTTCGGCACCGGACCATCGGCGCTAGCGCCCCGCCGCCTCGATCAGTGCCGCGATCTCGTCATAGCCGCGCCGGCGCGCATGCTGCAGCGGCGTGACACCGTCATTGTCGGCGATGCCGGTCTTCGCCCCGCCATCGAGGAGGATCTTCACGATCGCCCGGTGACGCGGACCACCGTCGCTCAGGATGATCGCCTCGAGAAGCGCCGTCCAGCCCAGATTGTTGACGTGGTTGACGTCGACGCCCGCCGTGACCAGGGTGCGGACGGTCTCGACATGGCCGCGCTCTGCGGCCGGTATCAGCGCCGTGCCGCCATATCGGTTGGTGCTTTCCAGATCCGCGCCGTGGGACAGGGTGAGACGCAGGATTTCGAGATGGCCCCTGGCACCGGCATAGAGATAGGCGCTGTCCTTCATGGCGTCCTGGGCGTTGACATCCGCCCCCGCCTCGATGAGAAGCCGCGCCGTTTCAATATCGTTGGCATGGGTGGCGAGGAGGAGCGCGGTGCGGCAGCGCTCGTCCCGCATGTCGAGCGCGACGCCATCGGCGATCAGGGAGGCCACGGCCCGGCTGTCGCCGCTCGCTGCGGCAGCCAAAAGCTGCCTGTCTTTCGTTTCCGCCATTGCCGGCTCCATGAAGAGGGTCAGCGCCAGGATCGCGACAGTCAGAAGCGAGACGGCCTGAACCGGCGACAGTGATGCCCGCGCGAGGCGTCGGAACGATGAGCGGATCGTTTGCGGCATTCCGCCTCCATGCCCGTTGACCTGTCGAGCGGGACAGGCCCCGCAGTGAAGCGCATGGGCGCGGCCAAGGCAAGCGGCGAACGGAGCCTTCACGGACAGATCCGCCGGCTCGCGCCATCCCTCATCCGTGGGTGGAATCGTTCGGCACCAGCGGTTCCTCGTCCTTCACCTTGGCGCGGTGGAAGATGAACAGGCCGGCCACGACGATGATCGCCGCCCCCGCGAGCGTCTGCGCATCGGGGAAATCGCCGAAGAACAGCCAGCCGAGGACGATCGCCCAGAGGAGAAGGGTATATTGCAACGGCGCGAGCACCGAGGCGGGCGCGAGTTTGAGCGAGCGGGTGATCATCAGGTGCGCCGTGCAGGAAACCACGCCGAGCAAGAGCAGGGCGAGCAGTTCTCCGGTGTTGAACGGGCTCCAGGCGCCGATGCTGAGCAGCATGCCGGTGACGAGGCAGCCGAGCGTCTGCCAGGTGACGAGCGTCACGTCCGGCGTCGAGCGCAGGATGCGGCCGAGAACCAGCGAGAGCGCGAAGGACAGGCTGCCGATCAGGCCGAACAGCGACGGCCATGACAGCATGGCGGTCGACGGCCGCAACGCGATGACGACGCCGACGAAGCCGATCATCACGGCCAGCCAGCGCCGCCAGCCGATCCTTTCGCCCAGCAGGAAATGCGACAGCGCCGCGACATAGATCGGTCCGGCCATGTAGAAGGTCATCACGTCGGCGAGCGGCAGATAGGCGACGGCGGCGTAGAAGAGGCCGGTATCGGCGGTCGCGAGCACGACGCGGGCGACCTGCCATCGCGGTTTCTCCACCCTGTAGAGCGCCGTCACCGAGCTCTTCGCCAGCATCGGACCGAGAATGACGAAGGCGCCGAGCGAGCGGATCAGCAGGACCTGGCCGACGGAGAAGCTCGCCACCAGCCATTTGCCCATGGCATCGTTCAGCGCGAACATGAAATCGCCGACCAGCATCAGCAGGATGCCGGCCAGAACGGCGTTGCCGCCCACGGCATAAGCCGCCTTCTTCGTCATGAGATAGGGCGCTCCGCGACGCCAATTTTCGGTACGAGCCGAAGTCGTTCCGAGAGGCAGAAGCGCATCGGGCCGAACCGGAATCGTGTCGATGCCTGTCAGAATGGCAGCTGCTTACTCTCCAAGCAGGTGCTTGTGCAAGAGGGGCGCCGCCGCTTCCTGAGAGCGGGACGCCTGCCGCCGGACGCGACCGACCCTTCGTCCCGCGCCCCGCCGCTCAACCGCGGCGGGCGGCCTCGATCGCGGCGACGTCGATCTTCTGCATCGTCATCATGGCCTCGAAGGCGCGCTTGGCCGGGGCGCCACCGCCGACGAGCGCCTCCATCAGGACGCGCGGGGTGATCTGCCAGCGGATGCCCCATCGGTCGCTGCACCAGCCGCAGTCATGTTCCTTGCCGCCATTGCCGACTATGGCGTTCCAGTAGCGGTCCGTTTCCGCCTGGTCCTCCGTGGAGATCTGGAAGGAAAATGCCTCGTTGTGACTGACGTGCGGCCCGCCGTTCAGGCCGTAGCAGGGAATGCCGATGACGGTGAATTCGACGACCATGACCTCGCCCTGCTGGCCCTGCGGGTAGTCCCCCGGCACGCGGGTGACGGCACCGACCGAACTGTCGGGAAAGGTTTGCGCATAAAACCGAGCCGCCGCTTCGGCGTCCTTGTCGTACCACAGCCAGACGGTGTTCTTCTGCATTGCGTTGCTCCCTTTGCTTCACGCATGACAGCCGGCCTGCAACATCGCATGCCGATATTCGTCTCGGCTCCACCTTCGCCCCTTACGGCGGGTTGCGGAGGACCGGGCAAGCAGCTATCGCGAAGGCTCCATTCTGGGGGTAGACATGAAAACGATCAAGCTCTTGACGCCGCTCCTTCTGGCCGGTGCGCTCAGCGCCTGCGCGCCGACGCGGGCGGAATACGACATGATGCACACGACGCTCGAAGGAAGCCCGGCGATACGGGCGAGAGTGATCGCCGAATGCAAGAAGGACGGCTTCTCCCGCGAACAGATCGAAAGCCTCGCGGCACTGATGAACGTGCCGGAGCGGAACGTGAAGCCGGTCTTCTGCAACAGGCTGCACGGTGCGCTGGCAAGCGGCCGCCTCACCTATGAGGATGTCCGCTCGGTCTGGGGTACCCCGACGCCCAATCTCATCCGGATCATGCAGGGCCGCTGAGGCGCAGACCTGCGGCGTGTCTTCCTCCCCGGCCGCAGTCCTCCTATCTGGGCCCTCGGCATGAGGGGTGGGCCCGGATCGCCGTCAAGACCTTCGAGGCGGCTCAGCCCGCGAAACCAACGGTCAGGTGAGCTGGGCGGCAATGGCGGCCCTGTCGACGACGGACCAGACACGGGCGATCCTGCCGTCCTCGACTTCGTAGAAGGCGTGTTCCCAGAACTGCACCCGGCGACCGCCGACCGGCAGGCCGAAAAGCGTGCCCTGCGGCGTGATGTCGAACCGGATGCGGCTTGCGATCGTCGCGCCGTCGCAGACGACGAGCCGGACATCGAAACGCAGATCGGGGATGTCGCGGAATTCGGCCTGCCGCTGCGCCTTGTATCCGGCGAGGCCGAGAGGCTCGCCGTTATATGTCACGTCGTCATGGACGAAGCGGCCGAGCGCTTCGACTTCCCGCCCGTCGAGGCAGGCGATGTAACGCGCATAGAATTCCGCCAGATCCTGCATTTGTCCTCCCCGGCCGGCCGTCGCGCGCGCCGGGGCGCGCCCGACCGGTGCGTTCAGCCGGCGGTGCCGCCGGAAGCCGGCGTCTCGGTCCTGTCGGTAAAATAGTGCTTGGCGATGTTGCGGCCATTTTCGAGGATATGACCGGCCAGCTTCCGGTCTCCGCCGCGCATGGTGTCGAGATCGGCGCCGCAGAGAAGCAGGAACAGTTTCTGATGGGCGACGGCGGCGAAATACTCGTAGGCCGGCGGCCCGTCCGGCCAGTCGGTCGACCTGAGCTCCTCGGCGGCCCGGGCGGCGGCATCCCCGATCGCCTTGTAGATCGTCTCCAGCATGGCCTTCTGGGCCTTGTCCTGGATGTCGAGATATTGCCGCTGGACGGGCGTCGGGACGGGGCAGCTGTCGTTCATCGGATGTCTCCACTCGTATCCACGGTAAGCTCGGTCCGCCTCGTGCCATGCGAATGCGTCGGCAATGGGCCGGGACGGTGACGGTTTCGCTCCGGACGGGAAAGCTCGAGGCCCTTGCTGCGGCAGACCCTTTTCACGACCGGCCTTCCCCGACCGGTTTCCCTCAACCGGCCTGCCGAGCTCCCGACGGGGGCCGGCCCGGCGGAACTCAGTCCGACGGCTCGAACCGGAGAATGCCGGCGACCCGCGACCCGGCACCGGTATCGGACGGGTGGGAAACGCCGTCCACGACCTCGACCACCCGGAAATCGAAGGGGCTGACATTCTCGATACAGGCGACGTTGACGCCGATCTGGCCCGGATTCGAGCGGCGCTGGTGGTGGGTGTAGATGCCGCAGGTGCGGCAGAAATAGTGTTTCGCCGTGCCGGTATTGAACTGATAGAGCGTCAGGTTCTCCTGCCCCTCGACGAATTCGATATCCGCGCCCTGCGCCGAGACGGCGATCGCGCCGCGCATCCGGCAATAGGAGCAGTTGCAGCGGCGGATCGTGTTGAATTCATCGGCCAGCCGGACCCGGAATCTGACCGCACCGCAATGGCAGGCCGCGTCATACCGTCGTCTTTCGTCGCTCATGGCGATATCCCCCGCGTGGTTTGCGCCATGCATAACCAAGCCCGGCGCAGGCCGCAACACGGCCGGGCCGGACGGGACGGCGCCAAGGCGGCCCGGGCCCCCGTCGCGGCATGGCTGCGCGGATTTCGGGCGGGAGGGGTAAGATGTGCAGGAAGAATAAGGACGGCCGGCGTGATCTCGCGGCAGCAACGTGACGTCAATCGGTCGCCCGACCCCGTTCTAAAGATAACGGCGGTCGCGTCCCTGACCGGCTTGTGACAGATCGAAGACGGTTCGTCCAATTCTATTTGGAGACGGCGGCACGGCGCTGATCGGACCGGCGGATGATTCCAGATGCCTGCATCGGCCATCTCTTCCACCGGTCCCATATTGGCGCGCCGAGCGATGCAGGGGCGAATTCTGTTCCCGCTCGGCCTTTCCTGATCCAGACGCCGGTTGCGCCGCGACACGGGAAAGGCTTTCGCCTTCGGCTTCACATCCGGGCAGCGTCGAAAAACAGCTCGGGACTTTCGATCTCGATCATCTTACGGCCCTCGATCAGCCAGAACCGGTTGCCGACGGCACGCACGAAGCTGCGGTCGTGGGAGACGAGCAGGCAGCTGGCCTGATTGGCCATGAGCTCGCCCTCGAGTGCTTCCTGCCCGTCGATATCGAGATGGTTGGTCGGTTCGTCGAGCAGGTAGAAATTCGGCTCCAGAAGCCGCAGGACGAGCAGGCCGAGCCGGGCTTTCTGCCCACCGGAAAGCTCGGCAACCGGCCGGCCCTGCATCTCGATCGTCATACCCGCACCCGCAAGAAGCGAACGGGCGCGCTGGTCGCCGATATCGAAACGATGGATTATGGTTTCGTGCGGACTGCGCAGGTCGTCGAGATCGGCGAGCGCCTGATCGCCGTAACCCAGCATCAGCGATGGCGTTGCCTTGATACCTTCCACCGGCACGGACGGGTCGGCAATCGCCTGCCGCAACCTCGACACCAGTCGGGTCTTGCCCGCGCCGTTGTGGCCGAGAAGCACGATCCTGTCTCCCTGGCAGATGAACTGTTTGCCCGTCCGAAACAGGAGCGCGCCATCCGGCGTGGTCACCGCCGTGTCCTCCAGCGTCACCAGCACCTTGGCATGGGTGCCGCGGCTGGCGAGACGGATGACGCCGGCCGATCGTTCGAGATGCGCCGGCCTTGCGGCATCCTCCAGCCTGTCGGCCCGGTCCTTCAGTTGCCTCGTCTTTTGCACCAGCAGATCGCTGCCGGAATTGATCCCTATATTCTTGAGCTTGGCTGCCTGCCGCCGCAGCTGCTCGGCGGCCCTGGTGTCGCGCTCGAAGCGCTTCGCATCGGCGGCATCCGCCTCGTCGAGCGCCAGCCGCGCAGGACTGAAGGGCAAGGCGAAGACCTGAGAATTCTCGGGTCGTAGAAACAGCGTGCGGTTGCTGACCGCATCGAGGAAGGCGCGATCGTGGCTGGCGAGGATCACCGGCATGTCACGCGGCAGGGCGTTCAGCCAACTCTCCAGAAGGCCGATCTTGGCGAGGTCGAGATGGTTGGTAGGCTCGTCAAGCAGAAGCATATCCGGCTCGCTCACCCAGGCACGGGCGATCAACGCCAGCCGCTGCCAGCCGCCGCTCAATGCCTTCAGCGGCCGCTCGCGCAAGGCCTCCGGCACGCAGAGGTCTTCGAGAACGACATCCGCGCGCCAGCTTTCGCTGTCGATCTGTTCGGCGGGGAGCGCCTGAAGCACGGCGTCGCGGAAACTCGTATCCAGCAACGCGGGCCGCACGTTCTGCTCCACCAGGCCGATCGTCAGGCCGCGGGCGCGGGTGATCTCACCCTCGGTAGGCTCGAACGTGCCGGCGATGCATTTCATCAGGGTGGATTTGCCACGACCGTTGGCGGCGACGATGCCGATCCGGTCGCCGGCATTGACCGCGAGGCTCAGCCCCGAAAACAGCGGGCCGGCAAGGGTTACGCAAAGGTTGCGAAGGTTGATGATGCTCATATCGTTTCTCTGGTCTTGAGGCCGCAGGCACAGGACATCGCGAGCACTCGGCCATCGTCGATGCGGTGCGTCCTATGCGGCGTTTCGGAAATCGCAGACGGGCGGAGCGGTAGCTCGGCGCTGCGCATCACGAAGGGCAGACCAGGGATAAGGATATCCGGGAAGACGTTCCGGTCAGCCCTGCAAACGCATTTGCAGGGCGTTGACGGGGCCACGTGTCCGGTAGAACCGGAAATAGAAATTGTGCATGTGACCCTCCTTCCTCTCGGAGCACGGGGATTGAATATCATCCCGCTTTTCGGAACGCAATCGATGCAAGCGCGATGACCTGGTGGTTGAGGCGGCTCAGGCCGCTACCGGCTCGGGCGAATAACCGGCCTCGCGGATGGCTTCCGCGGCCGTTTCGCGGTCACCCTCGACCGTGACCGTGTGAGACGGGAGATCGACCGTCACGGCGGCGCCCGGCAGCGCCTCAGCGAGCGCGGCCCGGACGGTCTTTTCGCAATGGCCGCAGGTCATGTCGGTCACGGTGAAGATGGCAGTCATCTGAAATTCCTTGTCTTGCAGCGCCCGGGCGAAGCCTTGGCGGTGGGGATGATCGTCGTGTCGAAAGAAGTGGTCGTCGATGAAAGGACCGGCCTTGGAAGGACGGTCACGGTTTGGAGATGGGGCC
>JBQGDG010000343.1:0-7858 GCA_052038935.1 Neorhizobium sp.
GAACATCTCGACCGATTCGGAACGGGACGAGGCCGGCTTCACATGGATGACCTGCCGGAAATTCTTCTTCAGGAGATCGAGCAGGTCACGCTCCGTGCCGCCCTGGAAGGTCTTGGCCAGGAAATGGCCGCCCTCGCCCAGAACCTCGACCGCGAAATGGGCCGCGACCTCGCAGAGATGCATGGTGCGCAGGTGATCGGTCCGGTGGTGGCCGGTGGTCGGCGCCGCCATGTCGGAGATGACGAGATTGGGCGTGCCGCCGATCGCCTCGATCAGCTGGCGCGGCGCATCGTCGTCGAGGAAGTCGAGCTGCAGGATCTTCACGCCCGGCAGCGGATCCATTTCGAGGAAGTCGATGGCGGCGACGCGGACATCCTCGTCGGTCGAGTTGGTGACCTTGGCGGCGATCTGCGACCAGCTGCCCGGCGCGGCGCCCAGATCGATGATGCGCCGGGCGCCCTTCAGGATCTGGTGTTTCTCGTCGATCTCGAGCAGCTTGAAGGCCGCGCGCGCGCGATATCCCTCGAGCTTCGCCCGCTGGACATAGGGATCGTTGATATGGCGTTCGAGCCAGCGGCGGGAGGAGGCCTTCAGCTTGCCCTTCTTGACCTTCTGCCCGAGCTTGCGGCCCGTACGATTGATGCCGACCGGTGGTTTAGTCATCGCCGCCTCAAAACCTCTTCGGAACCCGTGGTGCCGGGCCGGCGCGGACGCGCGCGCCGCCAGACCCCGTCATCGGCCATCATGTCGGTCAACAGACCCTCGCGCAGGCCGCGATCGGCGACCCGCATGCGCGGGCTCGGCCAGCGGCGGCGGATCGCCTCCAGGATCGCGCAGCCGGCGAGAACCAGATCGGCCCGGTCCGGACCGATGCAGGGATTGGCGGCGCGGCCGGCGAAATCCCAGGAGAGGAGCTTCGCCTGCATGGCGGAGACTTCCGCATCCGACAGCCAGAGCCCGTCGACCCGGCGACGATCGTAGCGCGGCAGATCGAGATGGACGCCGGCAAGCGTCGTCACCGTGCCCGACGTGCCGATCAGGTGGAAATCATAATCGCCGCTGCGCCGCGACGGTACGACCGGCGGGCAATCGAAATCGCCGAGCATGCCGGCGACCTCGCTGACCATCGCCTCGAAAATATCGGGCGTCACGTCGCGGCCGCCGTAACGTTCAGACAACGTCACGACGCCGACCGGCAGCGAGGTCCAGTGGGTGATATGGTTGGCGAGCCGCGAGGAACGGTTGTCGCCGATGCGGATCACCGCGATTTCCGAAGAGCCGCCGCCGATATCGAACAGCACGATCGAGCGCGCCTCGCGGCCGACGAGCGACGAGCAGCCGGAAACGGCGAGCCGCGCTTCGGTCTCCCGATCGATGATCTCGAGCTTGAGACCCGTCTCGGCGGTGACGCGGGCGAGGAATTCCTCGCCGTTCTCCGCCGCCCGGCAGGCCTCGGTGGCGATCAGGCGCATGCGCCTGATCGGCCTGTTGGCGAGTTTCGCGGCACAGATGCGCAGCGCCTCGACGGCCCGGTCCATGGCATCCTCGGAAAGCCTGCGGGTGGCAGCCAGTCCTTCGCCGAGGCGGACGATGCGCGAGAAGGCGTCCACGACGCGGAAATGGCCCGGCCTCGTCGGCTGGGCGATCAGCAGGCGGCAATTGTTGGTGCCGAGATCGAGGGCGGCATAGAGATCGTCCTGGAACGGCAGGACGGCTTCGACCGACTGGGCCCGCGCCGACGAATGGGCGGCGTGCCTGTCGATCGGTTGCGACGACATGGCACGGGCGAGCGCCGGCTGCGACACGCCATCGAGCCCGCCATTGGCGAGCGCCCCCTTGACCTGGGCGAGCGGACGACCCTGCAGGCCGCGCCCGGCGCGGCTCTTCTTGCGGCGGTCACGCCCCTTGGCGGCGCCTTCGGCCCGACGGGATTGACCCGCGGCGGAGGAGGACGGTTGCGAAGCGGCGCGGCCGTCGCCGGATTGCCTTGCGGCGGAAACGGCAGGCGTCTCCTGCGCGGGCTTGTCGGCGCCACGGTCGCGAGACCGGCGGCGCTTGCGCTTGCGGGCAGGCTGATCCTGCCGGGTGTCGGGACGGGCGGCCTGCTCGGCCGCGGGGGTCGATGACGCATGCGAAACGGGCGTCGCATTGCGGTTCTTGCCGCTGCGCTTCCCTTTTCTGCGGCGGGATGGCTTGCCACTCCCGCGCTCTGCCGCCGACGGCCCGCCATCTGGCGGCTCGCGGCCGCTATCGGGGTCCATGGGTCGTTCTATCCATTTGGCCGCGCATCGCACTGGGCAGGCTGCGGCATCTGATTGTTTCGTTGTCCCGAAGATAACAGCGCCGGGGCCATTCGCCAACGCCTTTTTCCGACAAGCCGGCAAAAGCGGCCCCGGAAGGCAGCCGGTGAAATTTTCGCAAAAAAGTATTTGCAAGTCGCGACCGTTTGGTTATAAGCGCGCTCACCGATGAGCCGCGACGGCTGATCCTGCTGGGGAATAGTTCAACGGTAGAACGACGGACTCTGACTCCGTTAATCTTGGTTCGAATCCAGGTTCCCCAGCCAATCTCTTCTCATGGATTTTTCGACAAATCTGGAGAGCGCATGAGGTCGATGATTTCGGCCTGAGCGCGACAGCAAGCTGGGCGCGCACGAAGTCCATTGCTCAAACATCGTTCGGTCTGACGGCCATTTTCTGATCCTCCCGCAGCTTGTCTTTCACCCGGCGTTTCGGTGTCTTGTTACGCAATTGCAAGCCCAAGTTCCTGTAAATGCGGTAGGCCCGCTTGATGTTGATGCCCCAACCCTCCCGCTCCAGCGGCACATGCACGCGCCGACAACCGTAACGGATACGGGTCTCGCAGATCTCACGGATACGACGCTCAAGACTGGCCTGATCGGTGCGACGGGAGGGGTAGTGGTGGGTCGACCGATCGAAGTTCAGTGCCCTACAGGCACGCCGGATCGGATTGCCCAATCCTGGCATATGCCCTTCACCATCTCCCGCTTGCGAGCAGGCCTTAGAGCTTTCGCCGACGAACGTCCTGCAACATCTCGCGGTCCCGCGTCAGATCTGCGACGATCTTTTTCAATCGCACATTCTCGTCCTCGAGCTGCTTCAACTTCTTCATCTCCGGCGGCAGCATGCCGGCGTATTTCTTTTTCCAGTTGAAATAGGTCGCCTGGCTGATCCCCGCCTTCAGGCAGATCTCCGCCCCCGCAGCACCTCCATCACGCTGGTTCAGAATGAACGCCTTCTGAGCGTCCGAAATTGAGATGCCTTCATCGTTTCCGTTCCTTTCCCAGCCAGGAAAAATGCATCGGAAAACTCTAGCCAAAAGTGGTCCAGTTTGAAGGGTTCAGATCAACATGACCGACAGCACCATCGTTCGAGGGGACAAGGGCTATGATGGCCGTCTTGCGGCCAGCGCCCGACACTGCAAAATAGCCTTCACAGTGTCGGGTGACAGTTTTTTGCAACTCAACGGCACTCGCCTAGGAGATTCATGCCATTGTCATTCCGGTCCATTGGAGGTTTCCTTTCTGGTCGGTCATCGCCACCGCTGTGCCCCTGGAAGCGAGGATGTGAATGCGATCTGCGGTCAGTCGAGCATTATCCCCTCTGCTTCGAGCGACGCCCGAACCGTAGGTCGCTCGCCCATGCGCGCCATGAACTTCCGGATCGCGGCATAGGCCGACAGATCGACATTCACGCGGGGCGACCAGGTCAGGATGTTGTAGAGATAGGCGTCGGCAATCGAGAAGCCGTTCTGCAGCAGATAGTCGTTGCGGGACAAGTGGTCGTCCAGAAAATCGAAGCGGGTTGCGAGATTGCCGGCGATAAACCTCGCCTTCGAGGCGTCATCCAAATAGGGGTAGAAAAGGTTGGCATAGCCCTTGTGCATGTCGGTTGCGATGTAATTCAGCCATTCCAGGGCCCGGTAGCGCTCAGCGGTACCTTGAGCCGGCATCAGCCCGCGATCAGGATTGTGGTCGGCGATCCATTGCAGGACAACGGTGCCTTCGGTGATCACCTCGCCATCATCCAGCTTGAGTGCCGGTACGAAACCCTTCGGCGTGACCTCGAAATAATCTCCCTCGACGGTCGTCTTCGTCTTGAAGTCGACCTTGACGAGATCGAATGTCTGGCCGGCCTCCCGCAGAGCGATCTGCGGCGCAAGCCCACAGGAGCCGGTGGCGTAATACAGTTTCATGTTCACTCCATAGATTTAAGTTTGCGCCGGCGGGATTGCCCGCGCTTTGGTCGGATGGGAAAGACAAAACCTCTGTGCGGCAGAGCTGGCGCTATGCGAACAGTGCGTCCAGATCGGCAGCGACGTGGCGTTCACGCAGGAATTCGCCGGGCTCGCCTGAGGTCCGGTTGACAACCCTTCCTCTCGCGACGGCCGGTCGCGCCGCGATCGCGCGGTACCAGCGCAGGAGGTGGGGATACTCTTCGACATGGAGGAACTCATGGGTGTTGTAGACACCGTAGAGGCTGCCCGGATGCCAGGGCCAGACGGCCATGTCCGCGATGGTGTATCGATCACCTGCGAGGAACTCGTGATGCGACAGATGCGTATCCAGGACGTGGAGTTGGCGCTTTACCTCCATCGCGTACCGATCGATCGCATATTCGATCCTGAACGGCGCATAGGCATAGAAGTGGCCGAGCCCGCCACCGACGAAGGGCGCCGTTCCTACCTGCCACATCAGCCAGTTGAAAGTTTCAGTGCGGGCACGATGCTCGGTCGGCAGAAATGCCCCGAATTTTTCCGCGAGATAAACGAGGATCGAGCCGCTCTCGAAAACCGGGGTGGCTGGATCCGTCGAACGATCGACAAGCGCCGGAATTTTGGAATTGGGATTGATCGCGGTGAACCCGCTACCAAACTGGTCACCCTTGAAAATGTCGATCAGCCAGGCATCATACTCGGCGCCGGCATGCCCAGCGGCCAACAACTCCTCGAGCATGATTGTGATCTTCTGCCCGTTGGGAGTGCCTTGCGAATAAAGCTGCAAGGGATGCTCGCCAACGGGCAGTGCCTTCTCGTGCGTGGCGCCGGAAACCGGGCGGTTGCTGGTGCCGAAAGCACCGCCATAGGCCTGTTTCCGGGACCAGACTTTCGGTGGCACATAGCCGGCCGGCAGGTTTTCCCGAGGATCGTTCATGACAGTCTCCTTGCGCCCGCAATGACCCAGGCGCTCTGATGGGTTTCAGATCGATGATGAGGTGGAGGCGCGAGCAGCTCGCGACAGGATCGCCGAGGTCGTCACACGCTGCCTGGCCGGACGAAACTCTCCCATCCGCGCATGTGATTGATAAAACGCTCGCTCAAGCCGCCGTCGCGCAGGAATTGCGCGGTCACCGGCAGTTTCGGGCTCTCATGCAAAGGGTTTGCTTTGACGAGCAGGGGAAAGTCGCGTTCGAGAATGCCGGCACGGCCGATCAGCACGAAGTCGCATCCCTCCTCGATCAGCTCGACGCAACGCCGTGCACTCATGATCTTGCCCGCCGTGCCGACGCGGACACCGTGACGGGGGATCTCTGTGAAGACACTGAGCATCCTCTTGCCGCGGAACGTTCCCGTCCCAACGATCTGTGCGGAATCCCATAGCGCCAGATCGAGATAGTCGATGAGCTCGCGGTCGAGGATTTCCCAGACGATCTCGCGAAGCTCCTCCAACAGGAGGCCATAGCGCTCGACCGACAGGCGCCATCCGATCTGGAAATCCCGTCCGCAGGCGTGACGGATGCCTTCGATAACTTCGATCGTTAGTCGGGCACGATTTTCGATGCTGCCGCCATATCTGTCTTTTCGATCGTTCATCAGCGGCGACAGGAATTCAGAAAGGATCCAGCCGAAAGCACCATGCGGTGCGACACCGTCGAAGCCCGCCCGCTGGGCTCTCAGCGCAGCTTCGATGAAACTGTCCCGAATCCGCTCGACCGCTTCCGTCGTCAATGCCGAAATCCCGGGCAGTGTCTGGCCGGATGCCGGCGACGGAGTGCCACCGAGCCGCGGATTGGCACGATGACCGGCATGGTGAAGCTGCACCGACGACAATCCTCCGCCACCGCGGATCGCGGACGCCATCTGAGTTAGGCCCGATAGTTCCGCATCGTCCTGGATGCCGAGCTGCCTTTCGTAGGCAATGCCGCCCCCCTCGACATAGGCGGCCCCGGTATGCACCAGCCCGTAGCCGGACCGGGCGACTTGCCGGATCCAGTCCAGGTCGAACTCGGTCGCGGTGCCGTCATGCTCGCTTTGCTGATTGGTAAGCGGCGCAAGCATGAAGCGATTGCGCATCGGCGGACCGTGCAGAAATGTGAGCGGCTCGAACAAGCGTGAAATGGACATCGAAAACATCTCCGGTAGCGGTGTCGTTCGTCGCAGCGGCAACGATGGCGACGGAATGTCCCTTGACTACCGAAGTCGATACGATCGATAAACAAGCCGCATTTCCGATCATTACGGACAAAATGGATGCCATGAAGTTCAGGATCGAAAGCGTAAGTGCGATGTCGGCCTTCGTTCAGGCGGCGGAGTTACGCAGTTTCAAGCTGGCGGGGCAGCAGTTTGGTCTTTCCTCCTCGGCAATCGGAAAGACTATTGCAAAGCTGGAGGAGCAGCTTGGCGTCAGGCTCTTCCATCGCTCGACGCGCGCGATCAGGTTGACCGCCGAAGGTGAGATGTTTCTCGGTCGCTGTCACTACATCCTGTCGGAAATGGAGGCAGCGGAAGCAGAGCTGGCACACACGACGGCGGCGCCGCGGGGGAGGCTCCGCGTTGCGGTTCCCTTTTCTCTCGATCTTCTGACACCGCTGCTGGGCGCATTTGCGGAGAAATATCCCGAGATCGAACTCGATCTCGATTTCAATGATCGCATGGTCGATGTGATCGACGACGGCTTTGATGCGGTAATCCGTTCCGGCGAGGTCACGGATAGTCGCCTCATGCACACGAAGCTCGGTGAATTTTCGAACCTTTTGGTGGCCGCTCCAAGTTACATCGCAAGGGCGGGAGAGCCGCGTACAGCTTCGGATCTGATCAACCACCGTCTCTTGCACCATCGCTTCTACGAGACCGGCAAGGTCGGCAGCTGGGACCCGATCGTTCCGGAAGGAATGGTGCTGCCGGTTGCTTTGGCGGCGACATCGCTCGAGCCATTGATCCGGCTGGCGGAAGCGGGCCATGGCATAGCCTGGCTTCCGGATTTCGCGGTAGCAGGCCGTATCAGGGCCGGCCTTCTTCAGGAGGTGCTTCCCGGCTCTCAGAAGAAGACACGTGCCTTCCGTCTGCTGTGGCCGCGAAGCAAGACCCCGCCGCCAAAGCTGTCGGTGTTCGTCAAATTCATGAACGAAGCCATGAAAAGCGGATTACACCAAAATTCCGTATAACCGGCGAGGTCGGTTTGTGGATCGCTCTGCGACACAGGATGGCTGTTCGACTAGGCTCTTGAGGGATCTGAACCAACAACGTCGTTATTTCGATTTTCCCGTGGTGACAGATGGTCTGGCAGAGCAAGGTCTCGCGTCCTTATCCTGATCCCGTAGTGCTTGCGACGTCCTTTTCGCTTACCGAATGATACGCCGCGTGCTTCGAGCAGGTGATGCAGCGTCTTGGCAGCCGCGCCAGTCTGATCAGATCCTGAGCGTCGGACGGTGACATGGGCATTCCCGGGCGAGGCTCCTTGCCTCCGACTTGCTCCTCGAGAGCGTTGCCAAAGTGGAGGACGGGATCTTCCGATGCCATTGACGCCCGTCAACGCGTCAACGCGGTCTTGATCAAACGCAAGGCAGCCCTTCGCCCCGCGACTATGATCCATCGAGAAGATGGGAGGCGACCATGACTG
>JBQGDG010000344.1:0-21365 GCA_052038935.1 Neorhizobium sp.
TCTCGCAGGTCGTGCGGATCGAGCGGCACCTGCGCGGGTGCGCCGATCTCGACGCGCCACGCCAGCGCCTCGCCCTCAGGGGTGCGCTTCAGCGTGCGGACGATCTGGCCGACGATCTTGTCCATATCGGCATCCGACTGGCGCATCTCGGCATTGGCGACGATACGGCTGCGGGCGAGCTCGGCCTCGACATGGCCGCGCATCAGCGCGACGAGCCGGTCGATCTCGTCGGCCATGTCCGCCTCGCCTTTATGCCGTAACGTCAGGGCGTCGTTGGACAATATGGTGAGCGGCGTCTTCAGCCCGTGGGCAAGGTCGCCGGCGCGGGAGCGGGCCTTGGTGAGCGTCTGCGCCTGGGCATCGAGCAAGCGGTTGACGGAGGTCTCGACCGGCTCGAATTCCATCGGGAGGACGCCGGTAAGCCGGCCGCCGCGGCGCTCGCGCACCTGGTCGAGGCCGGCCGTCAGCGCCGCGAGCGGTCGCAGGCCGAACACCATCTGCACCACCGAGGCAGCGATGAGGAACAACGCCAGGCCGGCAAGATAGGGCAGGATGTCGAGGGCAAAACGGCGGCTCGCCTGCTGCAGGGGACGGCGGTCGGCGGCGACGGTGACCTGCAGCGTCTTCAGGCCCGCGGGCGTCGGCACCATGATCTGCCGCTGCTGCGCGGTGAGCGTCGTGCCGTCCGGTCCCGGCACGTCGTAACGGTGGACCGCGCCATCTGCAGGCAGATCATCGGGCGAGGGCAAGGTGTAGTCCCACAGGGACTGGGACCGCAGCCGGGCCGGCGACGTGTCGTCGCCGATCTGCCAGTACAGACCGCCATAGGCTTCGGCGAACCGCTTGTCGAAAAAGCCGGCCGGCCGTTCCGGACTGCCGTCGGCGGCAAAACGCAGGGCAGCGGCGATGTTGTTGATATGGCCGGTCAGTTCGGCGTCGAGCCGCCGTTCCAGATTGGCGGAAAAGACCGAAACCATGAAAAGTGCGGCAAGCCCGAGCGCCAGGGGCACGGTGACGAGCGACACGAGGAGGAAACGGTTCCGGATCGACATCGGTCGCCTGATCCGGCTTCGGCTGGGGGCTTCGCCGGTCATGCGCAACCGATCCGGTAGCCATAGCCACGCCGGGTGGCGATGATCTCCCTGCCGAACTTCCTGCGCAGCCGGCCGACCAGAACCTCGACGGAATTGCTCTCCCGTTCGAAATCCTGGGCGTAGAGCTGTTCGGTCAGCTCCATCTGCGAGACGTGGCGTTCGGCATTGGCCATCAGATGAAGCAGGCAGCGGTATTCGAGCGGCGTCAGCTCGACCGGAAGACCGTCGACAGTTGCGCTTCTGGTCCGCGGATCGAGCTTCAGCCGTCCGGCCTGCATCACGGGTGCGGCCTTGCCCTGCGAACGGCGGATGATGGCGCGCAGCCGGGCAAGCAGTTCCGGCATCTGAAACGGTTTCGCCAGATAGTCGTCGGCGCCTGCATCGATGCCTTCCACGCGCTCCTCCCAGTTGCCGCGCGCCGTCAGGATCAGCACGGGAAGCTCGCGGCCGGCCCCGCGCCAGCGCTTCAATGCACTCAGTCCGTCGAGTTCGGGCAGACCGAGATCGAGGACGACGGCGGCGAATTCCTCGCCGTCGCCACGGAACCAGCCGCTTTCTCCGCCGCGCTCGTGTTCCACCACGTAACCGGCATGTTCGAGATGGCGGGTGATGTCGCGGGCGATCAGCGGGTCGTCTTCAACGAGAAGGATACGCATGTTTCTCAATCGCCTTCGTCGTCGTCGATATCGAGGACGCGGCCGTCCTTCGCATCCATCTCGATCTCCACGAGCCGGCCGTTCGGTTTCAGCACCTTGAATTCGTAGATGAAGCGGCCGTCGTCCTCGTCCAGTTCGACCCTGATGATCTCGCCGGGAAAGGCGCGGCGGACTTCTGCCTGGAGATCGGAAAGCGCCATGACCTCGCCGCGGCCGACGGCGTCGCGCAGGCGGTCGAGATCGTCGTCATCGGCGCGGACGAGGGGTGCCGCCAACGTCAGGACGCCGATGAGAAGCAACGAGGGGAGATGTCTTTTCCACATCATGCCTGACTAACACGGTCTTCCTGAAATTTAGCTGACAACGGGCGTCAGTTATCGCTCAGCAGCGCTTTCGTAACCTCTGTCCATCGGTCGGGCAATGGTGCCCCGGCCGCGTCTGACCCGTTTCGAAAGGACCCCGTCATGAAGAGCATTTTTCTCGCTGCCGCCTTTGCTTCCGCCGCTTTTGCCTCCGCCGCACATGCCGATGACGACGATCGCCGCCGCTGCGGCAACGTGCCGATCGCCGACTGGATGAGCGAGGCGGATCTCCGCGGCAAGATCGCGCCGGTCGGCCTCGAAATCCGTGAGATCGACATCGACGACGGCTGCTACGAGGTCGAGGCGCGCAACAAGGACGGCCGCAAGGTCGAGATCCATTTCCATCCGCAGACCGGTGAGCAGGTCTGGATCGACGGCGACTGACGCGCCTTGCGACTTCCCGCCCGGAGAAAGCTCACGATACGAGTGGCGACGGCCGGTGAGATGCGGACGCAAAAAAGGCGGCAGTGCCGGGCACTGCCGCCTTCTCACCGATTTCGGCTGCCTGGATCAGTAGCAGACCCGGGCGCGATAGGCTTCGCCGTATTCGTTCTCGACCCATTCGAAATGGCAACGTGGTGCGGGTTCGTAATAGGCACGGCGATAGACGACCGGCGGGGGCGGCGGAGCGTATTCGTAACGCGGCTCGACATAGACGGGCCTCTGCGAACCGGCGACGATCGCGCCGCCGATGATACCCCCGGCGAGACCCGCGGCCACGCCCGGCCAGACATCGTTGTGATGGTGACGATAATAGCGGTCACGCGCCTCGGCGGCCGGGGCGGTGGCGGCAAGCGCACCCGCGACGGACACGGCGACGAGGCCTGCGGAAACTGTTTTCTTCATGAACGACATGACGGAGTTCCTTTCCCTCTGGCTCTTCCCAAGGGTACGGGGTCAGACTGACATTCAATGGCGGCGGATTGATGGAGGGAATTCGTCGCCAGTCTGAACGGGCGTTCAGACTGGATCGTCCCAGGGTTGATTTATCGATCGTCTGCGCAACCTGTGTCCCGCCTTGTGGCGGAATCGTGGCGTATCTCAGGCTTTTATGCGGCACTCAGAAATCCGTCGCCACGCCGCCTTCCTCCTTGCGCCGGGATACGAAGGCATCGAGTTCCTCTTCGATCGCCGGGTCCAGCGGCGGCTGCCGGTAGGCTGCGAGCGCCTCCTTGAAAACCCGGTTGGCGTGGTCGTAGGTGGTCGGGCGGCCGGCTTCCGTCCAGGTCTCGAAATTGCGCCAGTCGGAAAGGATCGGCGAATAGAAGGCGTTCTCGTAACGCGCCAGCGTGTGGGCGGTACCGAAATAATGGCCGCCGGGGCCGACGTCGCGGACGGCATCGAGGGCGAGCGCGTCGGCGCTGACGTCGAGCGGCGTCAGGAATTCCGCCACCATCTGCAGCATGTCGACGTCGAGGATGAATTTCTCGAAGGAGGCCGTCAGCCCGCCTTCGGTCCAGCCGGCGGAGTGGAGGACGAAGTTGCCGCCCCCCTGCGTCAGGGCCCAGAGCGACATGGCGCTCTCATAAGCTGCTTGAGCGTCGAGCGTGTTGGCGGCGTTGGTGTTGGAGGTACGGTAGGGGATGCCGTAGCGGCGGGCGAGCTGGCCGCCGGCCATGACCGCCTTCATGTATTCCGGGGTACCGAAGGCGGGGGCTCCCGTCTTCATGTCGACGTTGGAGGTGAAGCCGCCATACATGACGGGCGCACCCTTCCTCACCATCTGGGTGAAGGCGATGCCGGCCAGCGCCTCGGCATTCTGCTGCACGAGGGCGCCGGCGATCGTCACCGGCGCCATGGCGCCGGCCAGCGTGAACGGCGTCATGATGACGACCTGGTTGCGCGAGGACATCTCGATGATGCCCTGCAGCATCGGCCCGTCGAGGCGTAGCGGCGAGGAGGAGTTGATGACGGTGAAGAGAGACGGTTCCGTCTCCATCTGCTCGGCAGTGATGCCGCGGCCGATCCGGGCGATTTCCAGCGCGTCGAGGTTGCGGTCGCGACCGAGCGAATAGCAGTGGAAGACCTTGTCGGTCAGTTTCACCAGGTCAGAGAGGCAGTCGAGGTGGCGGACAGAGGCATGGATGTCGATCGGCTCGACGGGATAGCCGCCCGTCGTGTGGATGATGTCGTAATGCTGCGCGAGCTTGATGAGCTTGCGGAAATCCTCCTGGTTGCCGGCGCGCCGGCCGCCCTCGCGGTCGGCGACGAAAGGCGCGCTCGCAACCTGCGCGAATACCAGGTTCCGGCCGCCGATCACGACGTTGCGGGCGGGATTGCGGGCATGCATGGTGAAGCTCGAAGGCACGGAGGCGATCAGTTCCTCGATCATCGAGCGGTCGAAGCGCACCCGCTCGGTGCCGGGCGTCACATTGGCGCCGGCCGCCCGCATCCTCTCGCGCGCCTCCGGCAGGATGACGTCCATGCCGACTTCTTCCAGCACCGTCAGCGACGCGTCGTGGATATCCTCCAGCGCCTCGGCGGAAAGGATTTCCGTCCTGGCGATGTTGTTGATCAGATTGCGGTATCTGGTATTGCCCGCACCGCCGCGGACCCGTTCGGCGCCCCGTCCGCCGGTCCTCCGGCGACGCTCCGCGCCGGCCGGCGGCATTTCGGTTTCGTCGCGTGCTGGTGTCGTAATCTTGCTCATGATTGTCCCGTCTGCGTCGATTTCCGCTGAATGTGTCAAATTCCCGCGCCCGCCGCCCTCGTCATTTGCGACCACCGGCTGCCTCTCCCAGAACATCGCCACGGCACATGGCTGGAACCGGAGCCCGATCGCCCTAAAATTGGGGGTGGAACGCCGGCAAAAAGGCGTTGTTAACACTCGCTATGGTGTTATCGTTAGCCAGGAGGTCGCGAGAGTCGGCCCGTAAAACAAGGGGACGGCAGCGCGTGGACATGCACAGCGACTTGCTCGACAAAGCCTGTGCGCGGATCCACGATATCGCGCGCCCGGCCTATATCAAGGACAGCGCGCTCTGTTACGTAGCGGTCAACGCCGCCTATGCGCAGCTGTTCGGCGGGCAACCGGAGGACTATGTCGACGGCTCGAGCCGGACGCCGGCCGGGACGATCGACGCGGGCGAGCGCAAGGAAAAGGAAAGCCGTGCCATCGTCTTCGGCAGCGACGAGACCGCGATGCTGTTCGACGTCGACGGGGCTCTTCTCTACGACATCCGTATCGAGCGTTTCCTGACCGAACGGGACCACACCTATCTGTTCGGGACGGTCGATGCCGTTGCGGGACGCCGGCCGTCGCAGGCGCCGGGTTCCCATCCAGCACAGCCCCACGGCGCACAGGTCATCGCCATGCCGGCCGCGAGGACGTCGATCTTCAACAACAGCTTGCTCGACGATGCGCTCGACATGCTGGAAATGGGCATCGGCATCTATGATCGCCACGACGCGCTGCTCTACTGCAATTCGCAGCTCATCGACTATTTCGAGACGATGGACATCGACATCCGGCCGGGCATCACGCTGCCGGCCATTCTCGGCCACGCCTTCGATCGCCGCAAGCGGCAGGCATCGCGCGAGCGGGGCGGCGCGGCGGAGCAGGACCGGGAGAGCTGGGTCGAGCAGCGGATGAGGCCGTTCCGGCAGCCCTATTTCGAAAGCATCGACCATCTTTCCGACGGGCGCTGGCTGCGCACGGTCAACAAGCGGCTGGAAAACGGCATCCTGATCGCCATCCGCCAGGACGTCACGGACTTCAAGGACCAGGAAATGCTGCTCCGCAGCCAGGTGGCTGAGACGGACCTGTTCCGCTCCATCCTGGAGGATCTGCCGGCGCCGGTCTTCGTGCGCAACGACAGGCACGAGCTCACCTATGCCAACCATGCCTACGAGCAGATGCTGGGCGGCACGCGAGACCGGTATCTCGGCAAGACCGAGGCGGAGATGTTTCCCTGGGCGGCGCAGCAGTTCCGCGAGGAGAATGTCCGGGTCCTTCACGGCGAGAAGATCGACAAGTCGGAGGACGTGACGTTTCCCGACGGCTCGGTCGTGCCGGTGCTGACGCGTCTGAGGGCGATCGAGACCGAGGACGGCAGCACCTATCTGGTCGGTTCGCGCACCGACGTGTCGCTGATCAAGGAGGCGCAGGCCAAGGCGGAAAAGGTCAGCCGCGACCTGCAGACGATCCTTAATTCCGTACCGGTCGGCATCGGCATCCTGAGCGAACAGTTCGTGTTCGAATATGCCAGTCCGTCCTTCTACGAGTTCTGGGATACAGCCAGACCTTTCGACCTGCCGGGGCGATCCTATCGAGACTTCCTCTCCGCCAATTTCGACGACGGCATCTATGGCGATGCCGAACGGGGGCTGGAGGCGATCTACCGCGAACGCATCGCGAGGCTCGGAGAAGGGGACGACGGCACGCCGATAGAGGTGCGCACCCGGCTCGGACGCCAGCTCCTCATCTCGGGGCGGCGGCTGAGCGACGGCAAGCTGCTGCTGAGCCATACCGACGTCACGGCAATGCGCCGGCGCGATGCCGAGATACAGGAGGCCAGGGCGGCGCTGGAGCGCCACGGAGCGCTGATGCGCGACGCGACGGGCGCCATGTCGCAGGGCCTGCTCATCCTGCGCGAAGGTGAAGTCGAACTTTCGAACGACGCGCTGCCGGCCATGCTGGAGATCCCGGCCGAGATGGCGGCACCGGGCGCGCAGTGGCGGGAAATCTTCCGTCATGCGGTCCGCCGCGGCGATCTCGGCAGCCCCGAGGAGGCGGTCCGTCTGCTGCGGTCGCTGGAGGAGAACATCGGTTCCGGTGCGCCGTTCTTCGCGTCCTTCAAGATCGAGGACCGCAAGTGGGTGCAGG
The DNA here is from genome assembly GCA_052038935.1 of Neorhizobium sp. GTDB lineage: Bacteria > Pseudomonadota > Alphaproteobacteria > Rhizobiales > Rhizobiaceae > Neorhizobium. Next base: position 6,938 of record JBQGDG010000344.1, read on the forward strand.
TAGAGGCACGGCAGACCGGCAGCGATCACTGGCTGGCGGTGTTCACCGACGTGACGGAGGCCAAGGTTCGCGAGCAGGACCTGACGCGCCTGCTGCAGCGCGCCGAGGCGGCCGACCGCGCCAAATCGGAATTCCTCGCCAACATGAGCCACGAAATCCGCACGCCGATGAACGGCGTGCTCGGCATGGCGGAACTGCTGGCGAAATCCAGCCTCGACACCCGGCAGAAGACCTTCATCGACATCATCGTCAAGTCCGGCAACGCGCTGCTGACGATCATCAACGACATCCTCGACTTCTCCAAGATCGACGCCGGCCAGATGAAGCTGCGCAAGGCGCCCTTCGATCCCGTCGAGGCGATCGAGGACGTGGCGACGCTCCTGTCCTCGGCGGCGGCCGAAAAGGATATCGAACTCATCGTGCGCGGCGACGCCTCGGTGCGCGAAACGGTGCTCGGCGATGCCGGACGCTTCCGGCAGATCGTCACCAATCTCGTCGGCAACGCGGTCAAGTTCACCGAGAAGGGACATGTCTTCATCGATCTCAAGTCGGAACCGGTCAGCACCGACCAGCTGATGCTGTCCATCCGCATCGAGGATACCGGGCTCGGCATTCCGGAAGAGAAGCTCGCATCGGTGTTCGAGAAGTTCTCGCAGGTCGACACGTCATCGACCCGGCGGCACGAGGGCACCGGTCTCGGGCTCGCGATCACGTCCGGCCTCGTCGATCTCTTCGGCGGCTCGGTTGCGGTGGAAAGCACGCTCGGGCGCGGCTCGGTCTTCACCGTCAGGCTGCCTTTCCCGATCGTCGCCGAACGGAAGATCGAGACGGTGCTGCCGATCAACACGACCGGCGCGCGCGTGCTGATCGTCGACGACAATATCGTCAACCGCCGCATCCTGACCGAACAGCTCGGCATGTGGGGTTTCGATGCGGTCGCGGCCGAAAGCGGCGCCGAGGGGTTGGCGATCCTCGGCGAGGCGTCGCGCGTCGGCGTCACGGTCGATGCGATCGTGCTCGACTACCACATGCCGGAGATGAACGGGCTGGACTTCGCCAAGGCGCTCCGCAGCGACCATCGCTTCGACGGCACGGGCATCATCTTCCTGACGTCGATGGACATGGCGAGCGACGACAGCATGTTCGCCCAGTTGCAGATCCATGCACATCTGATGAAGCCGGCGCGGGCAAATCTTCTGCGCAGCACGGTGATCGAGGTGGTGAGATCGGTTCGCGGAAAACGCCGCATGGAAACCGTCATCGCCCGCGATCCCGGCCCGGCGGTCCCCGAGACCGCGTCCGCGGCGCCCGCGGTCTCGACCCCGCCGGTGCAGGCGCGGGCTTCGCTCGACGTCCTGGTTGCCGAAGACAACGAGGTCAACCAGATCGTCTTCACCCAGATCCTGCAGACGACCGACTGGCTGTTCCAGATCGTCAAGAACGGTGCCGAGGCGGTGGAGGCCTGGCAGGCACATGATCCGGCCGTCATCATCATGGACGTCTCCATGCCCGTGATGAACGGCCATCAGGCGACCCAGCGCATCCGCGAGCTGGAGGAGAAGACGGGAACCCGAACGCCGATCATCGGCGTGACGGCGCATGCGCTGGAAAGCGACCGGGATCTCTGCTTCCAGGTGGGCATGGACGACTACCTGTCGAAGCCGATCAGCCCGGAGGCGCTGGAAGACAAGATTCGAACCTGGATCGGCGGCGCCCGGATGGCGTCTCGGTCGCGCTGAGGACGTTGCGCATCACCGGCCGGTGACTTTCAGGCGGGTGACGCGCGGATCGACCGCACGTCTCCCGCGGCGTGGCGAGGGAAATCAGTTCTGGCGGATCGGCTGCAATGCGCCCGCCCATCTGGCCAGCTCGTCAAGTGCGGCGGTGAGGCTGTCGCCCATCTGTTCGGTGGGCGTGAACACCTGCTCGTCGTTGATGAACTTGGCGTAGAACGGGATGGGCACGGTGTTGGTGATCGCCATCATGTTGAGATTGCCGATCAGCAGCCGCAATTCCTGAGCCGAGCGCAGCCCGCCTGAAATGCCGCCGTAACTGACGACGCCCGCCGCCTTGTAGGACCATTCGAGCGAAAGCGCCTGCAGGGCGTTGACGAGGGCGGCATTCGGAAAGAAATCGTATTCGGGCGCAACGAAAAGATAGGCATCGGCGGTGGCGACGCTGGCGCTCCAGCGCTTCGTGTGCTCATGCTCGTATTTCCGTGCACGGGGATGCGCCGGCTCGTCGAGGAGCGGGAGGTTGAAATCGGCGAGGTCGACCAGTTCGACTTCGAACCTGCCGTGATTGCCCGCATGTTCGGCCACCCATTTTGCAATGGTCGGGCCGCCGCGGCCGGGCCGGGTGCTGCCGATGATGACGTTCAGTTTCAAGGTCATGTTGCGTTTCCCACGTTGCTGCGCCTTCCGGCCTCGCCGGAATACGGGTGCCGATTGAGCATAGGTCGGGCGCGTCGCGCAAGGATTGTCGAACCGGTCACGGGCCTTTCGATCGACGCAGCCCGCCGGACGGCGCCCGGCTATATCAGCTTCACGCCGCAGAGCATTTCCCGCTTGCCGGCGAAGCCCGCACGCCGCTCGACGGTAAAGCCGGCGGCCGCCAGATTGCGGCGCACGAAACCGGCTGCGGCATAGGTGGCGAAAGTGCCGCCGGGCTTCGTTTTGTCGAAGAGGGCCTGCATGAGTTCCGCGGACCACATGGCCGGATTGCGGGACGGTGCGAAACCATCGAGGAACCAGGCATCGAAATCGGCCGCCGCGGCGTCGACGCCGTCGAACGCTGCTCCGCAGACTACGGTGAGCCTCGTTTGCGCGTCGATATCGATGGTGACATGTCCGGCCGGATCGTCAGGCCATGCGGCCATCAAAGCGGTCCGTTCCGTGTCGATCTCCGGCCAGCGGGAAAGGGCGCGGCCGATTTCGTCGCGTTTCATCGGATAGAGTTCGAACGACGTGAAATGCAGCCTTCGCCCCGGCTGCGCCGCAAGCTTCCACTGCCGCCAGGTCTCGCAGAGGTTCAGGCCGGTGCCGAAGCCCAGTTCGCCGATACGGAAGTCGCCGGCCGGTGACTGCGTCTCCCGCCAGCGTTCCGGAAGCCGGTTTCCGGCAAGAAAGACATGGCCGCATTCCAGCCGGCCATCGGTGCGGCAATAAAAATGATCGCCAAATTCCTGCGAATACGGCATATCGCCGTCATGCCAGTCCAGGTTTCCGGGTGCCGGCATATCGCCCTGTCGCTTGAAAGAATTGGGATCGTGCTCGCTCATGGGACAAGCGGATAATCCGGCCGGCACCGTCGGTCAATCGCAACGCGGCGCGACACTTCCGGCATCCGCCGATCTCGTGATCGTCGGCGGCGGCATCATGGGGCTCTGGGCGGCACTCAAGGCTGCCCGGCGCGGCATCCACACGGTGCTCGTCGATGCGGGCGAACCGGGGCAGGGCGCGAGCGGCGGGCTTCTCGGCGCGCTGATGCCGCACATGCCCGACAAATGGAACGACAAGAAACAATTCCAATTCGAGGCGCTCCTGTCGTTGGAGGACGAGATCGCGCGGCTGGAGGCGGAGACCGGCCTGTCCTGCGGCTATCGCCGCTCGGGGCGCATCATTCCGCTGCCGAAGCCGCATCTGCGGACGATCGCCCAGCGTCATTCGCAGGAAGCGCAGACCAACTGGCATCAGGGCGGCCGCCGCTTTCACTGGCATCTCATGGACCGGCCGCAGCACGAGGGATGGCCGGATGCCGGTTTCGGCGAATGCGGCTTCGTCCACGACACGTTCGCTGCGAAAGTATCGCCGCGCAAGCTGACAGCCGCGCTTCTCGCCGGCCTGCGGGCTACGGGCCGCGTCACGGTGGCGGGCGACCTCGGGGTGGAGCGGATCGACGCCGCCGCCGGCAGGATCGTGCTCGCAGACGGTTCCGGCATCGCCTTCGGCTCCTGTATCGTCGCGGCCGGCCATCGTTCGTTCGCGCTGCTCGAAGCGCTTTCCGCGCCGCTGCCGAAGGCGCTCGGCCAGCCGGTCAAGGGCCAGGCCGCCCTGCTGGCGGGGGCCATCGATCCCGAACGGCCGCTGATCTTCCTCAATGGCCTCTATATCGTGCCGCATGAGGATGGCCATGTGGCGATCGGCAGCACCAGCGAGGACGTGTTCGACGAACCGTCCTCGACGGATGCGCTGCTCGACGATCTCGTCGGACGGGCGCGGGCACTGGTGCCGGAGCTGAGGTCGGCGGAGGTGGTCGAGCGCTGGGCGGGACTGCGGCCGAAGGCGATCGATCGCGACCCCATGGTCGGTCCCCATCCGGATCACCCGCACGTGATCGCGCTTACCGGAGGTTTCAAGGTCAGCTTCGGTCTCGCACACAGGCTGGCGGAGGCGGCGGTCGACGGCATTTTCCTTGGAAACACAGGGCTTCCGGCAACCTTTTCCCTCGAAAATCACCTCTCTGTCGCCTCGCGCTAAACGCGAGTTTCCAACAATTCTCGTCGTCAATCTGTCACGCAAATCACTTAACCCCATTAGCGGGGATTGTTTGAGCAATGCGTAACGGACAGGGCGGTGGAAAGGTGCAGGGAAGGTGACGCATGCGCTATGCTTTATACTTTACGCCTCCGGCTCATGACCCGCTGACGCTTGCCGCGTCGCAGTGGCTGGGACGCAGCGCCTTCTCCGGCGAAATGGTCGAGCCGCCCGCGATCCGCGGGATAGGTCTCCACGACATCTCCTTCCACACGGCGATCCCGCGCCGGAGCGGTTTCCATGCGACGCTCAAGGCACCCTTCCGGCTCGCACCGGAGATCACCGAATCGATGCTGCTGCGCCACCTGATGCGGTTTGCCGGCGCCCATGAGCCGTTCGATCTGCCGCCGCTGGAAGTCGCCCGCCTCGGCAATTTCTTCGGTCTGGTTCCGGTCACGCCCTGCGAGCGGATGCGGCTGTTCGCCTGCGCCGCCGTGCAGGAATTCGATCCGTTCCGCGCGCCGCTTTCCGAGGCTGAGATCGAACGGAGCGATCCGGGCGACCTCTCGGCGCCGCAATTCGCCAATCTCTATCGCTGGGGACACCCCTATGTGATGGACGAGTTCCGCTTTCACATGACCCTGACCGGGCCGCTGATGCCGCAGGACGTCTGCCGTTTCGAGCCGGCCCTGCGAGAATATTTCACACCCTTCCTGGTGAAGCCGGTCGAGGTGGCGAACCTCGCGCTGTTCGTCGAGGAGGAGCCCGGCGCGCCGCTGCAGGTACATTCGCTGCATCCGATGGGACGGGTCGCCGCACGCAAGATCGCCTGATCGTCCGACCCGCGGGCCGTCGTCCCCGCCGGGACTTCAGGCCGCACGGCGCTGCGGCCGGCTGGCGAAGAGCAGCTTGATGTAGGTCCGATAGCCCATCACCTGACGTTCCAGGTGGCTCGGATCGTTCAGCACCTTGGACATGATGATCGCACCGTCGAAGGTGCAGGAGAGCATGTTGGCGAGATCGGCAAGCTCGACCGGTTCGCGAGGCGGATAACGCGCGGAGATCTCCTCGAGATAGCCGAGGAAACGCCGGTTCCAGGAGGATACGGAACTTGCGTTCAGCGCGTGGATTTCCCGATCGAACAGCCGCTCCTGATAGCAGATGGAGGCGATCACGCAGCCGGGATGGCCGCCCGGCAGGTCGCGAGACAGCTCGGCCAGAAACTTGAGACCGATCAGGAATGCCTGCAGCGGATCCTCCGCCAGTTCGCGCGCCCGGCCGAATATCTCGTCGAAGATCCGATCGTTCTCGGCGACGTAGCGGCGCAGCATCTCGCGCGCCAGCTCGTTCTTGTCCCGGAAATGATAGAAGAAGCCGCTCTTGGTGATGCCGGCCTCGGCGATCACTTCCTCGATCGAGGTGGCGCCGAAACCCTTGGAGAGCACCGATACCTGGGCGATTTCCAGGATACGCTCGCGGGTGGCCTCGCCCTTGCTGGGCCCACGGGCGTGCGAAAACTGTACCGGGAGTCCGGTTTCCGGGCCGGCAGGGGCTTGCCCGACCCACGCTTCTGTCTTTCGGGACATGTTATCCCCCCGATAGATCTCGTCTTTTTGGAAACTTCCAGAGCTGTACCGCAAGCTTTCTAGATCGAAGCCGTCGCTTGCGGCAAAACATGCTCATCAGCCACAACCCACGGGCGCGCCCGCCTTGTGACTGCAGCATTCTAACACAGGAGATGACGATGACAAAATATCGCCAGAGCCTGCCGCAGCTCAAGGACGGGACATTCCTGACCGACGGCGGGATGGAAACCACGCTGATATTCGACCGCGGCATCGAGCTGCCGCATTTCGCATCCTTCCCTCTTCTGGACTATGAGAAGGGCCGGTCGGAACTGACGCAATACTACGAGGCCTACCTTGCCATCGCGCGCCGCCACGCTCGGGGCTTCATCCTCGACACCCCGACCTGGCGGGCAAACCCGGATTGGGGCGAGAAGCTCGGCTATGATCGCGAGGCGCTGCGGGCGCTCAACATCCGCGCGGTCGACTATGTCGCGGGGCTGCGCCGGAAATGGGAGCGGCCGGATGCGCCGATCGTTCTCAACGGCGTGATCGGACCGCGCGGGGACGCCTATCAGGCGGGCCGAATGGATGCTGCAGAGGCGCAGCGCTATCACGCCCTCCAGATCGGGGCCTTTACGGAAACGGAGGCCGACATGGTGACGGGGCTGACCCTGAACTCGACCGCGGAGGCGATCGGCATCGCCCGCGCCGCCGAGGCGGCGGGACTGCCATGCGTGATATCCTTCACCGTCGAGACCGACGGCAGGCTGGCCGACGGCACCTCGCTCAAGGAGGCGATCGAGACGACCGACAGGGAAACGGACGCGGCACCGGCCTACTACATGGTGAACTGCGCCCATCCGCTCCATTTCGAGCAGGTGCTCCAGCGCGGCGAGGCCTGGGTGCGGCGGATCGGCGGACTGCGCGCCAATGCCTCGACCAAAAGCCATGCGGAACTGGACGAATCGACCGAGCTCGACATCGGCGATCCGCTGGATCTCGGGCGGCGCTACCGCAACCTGCAGGCAGAATATCCGGCGATGCGGGTGCTCGGCGGGTGCTGCGGCACCGATCACCGGCATCTGGAGGCAATCTGCGAAGCCTGCATGCCGGATCTCGCGGCCGAATAGGAGGGTGAGATGCATATATCGCCTTTCTCGACCGCCCTCGAAGCTCTCGCGCTCCGCTGGCACCGCACGCACGACGATGACGTGCCAAGTCCCGACGTGACCATGGTGCCGCTCGAGACCGCCTCCGCGCTGATGTTCGACGAGCACATGCTGCGCGACATCGGCCTCGCCGACGGGATCTACCATCGCCGCCATAATCCCGTCGACGACTGACGCGGCGGGGTCAGGACGGGGGACACGACGACAAATGTGATTTGCCAAACGGACGGAGGCTTGGCATTGCGAACCGTCAAATGTGTTGCGTAGGCCGGAAGGCTCGCGGAAGGCGGACCACGCGAGCCTTCTCGATCGTGGTCCGCGCGGGAAGAAGGCCGGCGGTTTTGCGGCCGGCGGCCCCACAGTTCACGTTTCCATCTCGACATCGGCTGAAAGGGTAAGCTACCGTCGCCGAAAATGGTCGAGGGACATGATGTATTCCAGCAATTATCCGCGCGATCTCATCGGTTACGGCCGCACCGGTCCGGATCCGAAATGGCCGGGCGATGCACATGTCGCCGTGCAGTTCGTCATCAACTACGAGGAGGGCGGCGAGAGCTGCATTCTCGACGACGATCCCGCCTCGGAGAACCTGCTGTCGGAAATCGTCGGTGCGGTACCCTGGCCGGGCCAGCGCAACCTCAACATGGAATCGATCTACGAATACGGTGCGCGCGCCGGCTTCTGGCGGCTGTGGCGTCTCTTCACCGAACTCGGGGTTCAGGCTACCGTCTACGGCGTGACGCTTGCCATGGCGCGCAATCCGGAAGCGGTCGCAGCCATGAAGGAAGCGGGCTGGGAGATCGCCAGCCACGGCTACCGCTGGCTGGAGTACAAGGACTTCTCAGAGGAGCGCGAGCGCGAGCATATCCTCGAGGCGGTGCGGCTGCATACCGAACTGACCGGCGAGCGTCCCTACGGCATGTATCAGGGCAAGCCTTCGAACAACACGCTGCGCCTGGTGATGGAGGAGGGCGGCTTTCTCTATTCCTCCGACAGCTATGCCGACGACCTGCCCTACTGGGTGACCGGCCCGGCGGATCGGCCGTTTCTCATCGTTCCCTATACGCTCGACACGAACGACATGCGGTTTGCCACGCCGCAGGGATTCAACGCGGGCGACCAGTTCTTCACCTACCTCAGGGATGCGTTCGACACGCTCTACCGGGAAGGCCGCGAGGGCAGTCCGAAGATGATGTCGGTCGGCCTGCACTGCCGTCTCGCCGGACGGCCCGGACGGGCCGCGGCCCTGCGTCGGTTCATGGAATATGTGCTGTCGCACGAGAGGGTGTGGATCCCGCAGAGGATCGAGATCGCACGGCACTGGCACGAACACCACAAACCGGCCGGGTCTCCGGGAGGTGACCTGTGAGCGCGCGCGACGATTTCATCGCCAAGTTCGGCGGCGTGTTCGAACACTCTCCCTTCGTCGCCGAGCGGGCATATGACGGCGGCCTGATCTTCGTGCCGCTGACGGCCAACGGCGTGCATGCCGCGATGGTGAGGGAATTCCGCAGGGCGAGCCGCGACGAAAGGCTCGGCGTGCTGAGGGCGCATCCGGATCTCGCCGGCAAGCTCGCCATCGCCGGCGAACTGACCGAGGACAGCAGGCTCGAACAGGCCGGCGCCGGCCTCGACCGGCTGAGCCCGCAGGAACACGCGCGCTTTACCGCGCTGAATTCCGCCTACACGCAGAAATTCGGTTTTCCCTTCATCATCGCGGTCAAGGGGCTGAACAAGGACGGCATCCTTTCGGCCTTCGAGGCACGCATCGACAACAGCGTCGAGGACGAGTTCGCGACGGCGGCGGCGCAGGTGGAGCGGATCGCGCTCCTCAGGCTGCTGACGCTGCTTCCCGAGGGGTAGGGACGGCAGGCCGCTTTCTTCTCCCGCAGCCGTCGCCTATAGTGCCCGCATCAGGAGCGATGCCGTCATGAGACCGTCTCAATACGAGCTTCAGGACCTTCTCAAGGTGAAAGCCGGCCTCGTCACCGCGAGCGGACTCCGCGAGACAATGCGCAAGCGCGTATTGTCGGAAGCGAAGCCGATATGACGGAAGCAAGGCTTCGTGAATATCTGCGCCGAATGCATGACGCCGCGGAGAAGGCGTGCGCCTTTCTAGCCGATATGCCGCAGGACGAATTTCTCGGTGACGAGCGGACACAGATGGCCGTCGGCATGGCGATAGTCTTGCTCGGTGAAGCATCTGCCCGGATCATGACCCACTATCCTGGATTTCCTGTCGATCATCCCGAAATTCCGTGGTCGAAAATCCTCGGCATGCGGGACATCGTCGTTCACGACTATTTCGATCCGGAATTGCCGGTCGTATGGGAGACTGTACGTGCATCACTTCCCGATCTGATCGTGGCGCTGGATTCCCTCCGCAACTGGCGCGCCCAAGGCGAATGACATTGCCCCATACACCAACCCTCGAAATCCTTCCTCTCACCAGAGAAGCCTTCTCGCCCTACGGCGACGTCATCGAGGCCGATCCCTCGACGATGCGGCTGATCAACAACGGCACGACGCAACGGTTTCACGCGCTGGCCGAGCCGGTCGTCGTCGGCGCGCCGGAACGGCTGATCTTCAACATCTTTCGCGGCCAGCCGCGTCGGTTTCCCTATGCCGTCGGGATGATGGAGCGCCACCCTTTCGGCAGCCAGAGCTTCGTGCCGCTCTCCGGGCGGCCGTTCCTCGTCGGCGTTTCCGATGACGATGGAGGCAAGCCCGGCCATCCGAGGATATTTCTCGCGGCCGCGCATCAGGGCGTGAACTATTTTGCCAATACATGGCATCACCCGCTGATGGCTCTCGGCGCCGTCAGCGATTTTCTCGTCGTGGACCGCGACAACACGGCCGCCAATCTGGAAGAATTCTTCTTCGAAACGCCCTACATGATCATGGAGCCCAGCCAGTGACCGGCCTTACCACCCACGTTCTCGATACGGCGAGCGGCACACCTGCCGAAGGACTTTCGATCGATCTCTATCGCCTCGACGGCGAGGCGAGGGAGAAGGTTACGACCGTCGTGACCAATGCCGACGGCCGTATCGACGGCGGGCCGATCCTGGCCGGCGAAAGCTTCGTGGCCGGCACCTACGAACTCGTCTTCCACGCCGGGGACTATCTGCGGCGTCGCGGCGTCACGTTGACCGAGCCGGCATTCCTCGACGTCATCCCGATCCGTTTCGGCCTTTCTGACGTCACGGCCCACTACCATGTGCCGCTGCTCGTCTCGCCCTACGGCTATTCCACCTACAGGGGCAGCTGATGCGATTTGCCGCCATCGCGGATATCCATGGCAATTGCGCGGCACTGGAGGCGGTGCTGGCGGATATCGCTGCGCGCGGCATCCGCGACATCGTCAACCTCGGCGATTGTTTCAGCGGCCCGCTGGAAGCCGGGCGGACCGGCGACCTGCTCCTGCTGCTCGACATGGAAGCGGTGCAGACGGTGCGCGGCAACCACGACCGTTACCTCGTCGAAACTTCCGTCGCGGCGATGGGCGCCTCGGACGCTCACGCTTACGGCCAGCTTGCGCCGCGCCATCTCGACTGGCTGCGCAGGCTGCCGTCCCGCATCGTCTGGCGCGACGAAGTCTTCCTGTGCCACGCGACGCCGAAGGACGACAGCCGCTACTGGCTGGATACGGTTTCGCCCCAGGGACACGTCGTGCTCAGGCCGCCGGCCGAGATCGAGGCATTGGCGGCGGAGATCGACCAGCCGCTGATCCTTTGCGGCCACAGTCATTTGCCCCGCGTCGTGCAGTTGTCGGACGGCCGGCTGATCGTCAATCCCGGCAGCGTCGGCTGCCCGGCCTATGTCGACGACGAACCGGTGCCGCACAAGGTCGAGACCGGTCATCCGCTCGCCTCGTATGCCGTCATCGAGAAAACGGAGAAGGGCTGGGCTCCGCAATTCTGCACCGTCGCCTACGATCACATGGCGATGTCGCGGCTCGCGGTGGAGAACGGTCGCGCCGACTGGGCGAATGCGCTCGCGACGGGAAGGGTCGCCTAGACTGGCCAGAGGTTCCGGAGGGGCGACGATCCGGCGATACCGTCCCCGATCATTCGATCGAGATGAAAACGGCATACGGAAACCATTCCGCAAGGCTTGCCTCCGATACTTCTGTCCGATTCGACAGGAGATGTTTCATGGCCCAATCTCAGGCAAGATCGACGCGGGGAAGATCGGGTCAAAAACGGAAGAGCGGCAGCAGGCGCGCACCGGCGCGTTCGCGATCGTCGCTCTGGCCGTGGATGGCAGCGCTGCTGGCGGTGGCCGGCGGCATCGCGCTCTACGACAACTTCGCCCCGGCGAAACGTCTCGTCGCCGGACTGACCGGCGAAAAGCCGGTGCGGACGGCCGCGCGGGAGCCTTCACGCGAAAAGCCGGCCTCGCCGAGGTCCGGACAGACCGAGAGACAGGCGTCTGTGACCGCGCGCAAGGAAGTTCCGGTTCCGCCGCGCCCGGTCGGGGCGCCGGACCAGACCCGCACAGCCGCGATCATTCCGCCGGCACCGGTCGGCAAGCCCGGCCTCGATGCCGCTTCGCGCGCGATGGAACCGCCGAAGTCCAACGAGGCGCTCGCGGGAGCCTATCAGGGCAAGTTCTTCCTCTGCGGTACGGCCAAGCAGGACGACTGCGTGGTGACGGCCGACCGCTTCGTCTTCCATGGCCAGAAGATCCGTCTCGTCGGCATCGAGGTGCCGGACATCAAGAAGCCCCGCTGCGAGGCCGAGCGGATCAAGGCGAGCGATGCCAAACTGCGGGTGCGCGCCTTTCTCGATTCCGGCCCGTTCGAGCTGGTCAGCTGGCAGGGCAACACGTCCGAGGTGGACGGCCACAAGCTGCGCGACGTTACCCGCAACGGGCGCTCGCTTGCCGAGGTGCTGGTCAATGAAGGGCTCGCCAAGCGCCCCGGCCAGGCCAAGGGCGGCTGGTGTTCCTGAAGACGACCCGGATAGAGGCCGGCTTGCGATCGTCTCGCGCGCGCCTCACCGATTGCGAAAGACGGTGCAGGGCACTCCCGAAGCCCTGATGGCGGAGCAGAGTTTCGAGGCTTCCTCGCGCGTTTCTCGTCCAATCCTCGCAGCATAGCGCGGGCGATACCCGAAATTGCCGCCGCGTTGCCGGACGATGAGGGCGCGCTCGTCGTTCAGCGGCGCCGGCAGGGCGGTGACCGCACGGGTGAAGAGACGGTCGACGACGGCGGGGCGGTAGTGGGCGGCCAGCTGGACGCCCCAGGGTGCCCAGTCGGCCGAGCCGGTCAGCACCGGCTCGTTCATCTGGCGCGTGTCGGCCAGGGTCGTGCAGGCCTCCTGGAAGGAGGCGGCTTCGGATAGCGCGGGTGCCGCCATCTCGGGCGGGTCATCGCGCCAGGTCTCGACGAGAGCACCGGTGATCGCGAAGACGTAGTCTCTCGTTTCTATCGGCAGCCGGCCGGTGGAGAGGAAGCGGGAGAGGCCGTTCTCTCCGGCATTGTAGGCCGCGGCGGCAAAGCCGAAATTGCCGAACCGGTCGCGCAATTCCTTCAGATAGCCGGCCGAGGCGTCGAGCGCATCGATGACATGGAAGCTGTTGCCGAGCCCCCGCCGTCTCGCCGTCGACGGGATGAACTGGGCTATTCCTTCGGCGCCCTTGTGGCTGACCGCTTCGGGCCTGAACAGGCTCTCGCGCCAGATCAGGCGGGCGAAGAAGGCCGGCGGGACGGAATGAGCGTCGGCGAAGGTTTCGATCGTGCGGCAGAGATCGGCGTTGAAGCTTTCCCGGCGCAGGCAGATCGCGTGGATGCCGTCCGAACGCTCGTAGAGACATTCCGGCTCGTTCCGGTCCGGGCCGGCCGCGACCGGTCGCTGTTCCGCCGCGACGCCGGTCGCCGTCAGCAGGATACCGATCGCCGCCGCGCCGAAAGACTTCCCCATGCCGCCCATCTGCCCCGTGCTCCGCTGAACGGCGATGGTAACCGCTTTCGCCCGGCGACCCAAATCAGAAGGGGGAGTTTGCTATGATGTTCCTGCCGCAATCGCCGATGGCGCGCTTGCCGCAAAGCGCCATGGTTATATCCATTTCCTTGCGGATGATTTCGAGGGCCGCCGTCACGCCCGGTTTGCCCATGGCGCCGAGGCCGTAGAGGAACGGCCGGCCGATATAGGTTCCCCTGGCGCCGAGCGCGACGGCCTTCAGCACGTCCTGACCCGAACGGATGCCGCCATCCATGTGTATCTCGATGCGATCGCCGACCGCATCGACGATCCGCGGCAGCATGCTGATCGAGGACGGAGCGCCGTCGAGCTGCCTTCCGCCGTGATTGGAGACGATGATCGCATCGGCGCCGGTATCGGCCGCCGCGCGGGCGTCCTCTTCGTCGAGAATGCCCTTGATGATCAGCTTGCCGCCCCACAGATCCTTGATCCAGCGGATATCTTCCCAGGAGAGCCGAGGGTCGAACTGTTCCGCGGTCCAGGCGCCGAGCGACGACAGGTCCGAGACGTTGCTGGCATGACCGACGATGTTGCCGAAGCCGTGACGGCGGGTCCGCAGCATGTCCAGGCACCACCGCGGCCTGGTGGCGAGCTGCATCGCCGAGTTCAGCGTCCATTTCGGCGGGGCCGACAGGCCGTTGCGCAGGTCCTTGTGGCGCTGGCCCAGGATCTGCAGGTCGGCGGTCACGACGAGCGCCGAGCAGCCGGCCGCCTTGGCGCGGCCGATCAGCCGCTCGATGAAGCCGCGATCCTTCATCACGTAGAGCTGGAACCAGAACGGCTTGCTGGTGACCGAACGGACGTCCTCGATCGAGCAGATGCTCATCGTCGACAGGGTGAAGGGCACGCCGAATTCCTCCGCCGCCTTGGCGGCGAGCATCTCGCCATCGGCATGCTGCATGCCGGTGAGCCCGGTCGGCGCAAGCGCCACGGGCATGGCCGTCTTCTGGCCGACCATGGTGGTCTCCAGCGAGCGGTCGGTCATGTCGACTAGCACCCGCTGGCGCAGCTTGATTGCGGAAAAGTCGTCCTCGTTGGCCCGGTAGGTACTCTCCGTCCAGGCGCCGCTATCGGCGTAATCGAAGAACATTTTCGGCACGCGGCGGCGGGCCATGGTCTTCAGATCGGCGATGGTGAGCGGCTTGGACATGATGCGTGACTTCTCCGGAACTATCGATGGAGACGTAGCATATCTGGAACCGGGCGCCATTCGCTTCTGCAGTTTCGGG
>JBQGDG010000345.1:0-6370 GCA_052038935.1 Neorhizobium sp.
CTCAACTGCCAGGTCACGCTCGCCTTCGCCAAATGGGTGAAGAACGAACTCGCCGTCTCGGCGCGCACCCGCTATTTCACCGGCATCCGCAAGATCGTGCCGATGGGCGGCTATTCCTGCCGCAAGATGAACAACAGCCGCCAGCGCTACAATCCGATGTCGGAACACGCCCGCGGCAACGCCATCGACATCGGCCAGATCGTGCTGAAGAGCGGTCAGGAGATCGATGTCCGAAAGAAGGGCCTGTTCTCCTTCCGCGAGGGCGGACTGCTGAAATCGGTGCGCGGCGACAGCTGCAAATATTTCAACACCGTGCTTGGCCCCGGCAGCAATGCCGAGCACTGGAACCATTTCCACTTCGACCTGCGTTCCCGCAAGGGCGGCCGTCGCTACTGCAGCTGAAGGAGCGGCGCGCGCGGATGAGCTAGTGCTTTCTGGCTGCCGTCGACCCGCCGGCGGCCGGGGGATCGTCGGCCGAGGCGGGCACCGGATCGGCCGCGACCGGAATGGTCAGCGCATCGACCATGACGGCCGCCAGCTCGTCGAACGAACCGAAGTCGAAATCGTCGTCGGTGTCCTCCTGAGGCAGGTCTTTCTTTGCGGCGTTCGGCATTGCTGTCGTCTTTCTGCTGGCAGGCTTGCGATCATGCTGCTTTTCCCGGCAGGCTCAAATCCTCGTCCGGTATTCCAGCACCGTCTTCGGGCCTAGTAACAATGCTTGCGATTTACGTCAAACTGCATGACGTGGGCCGGTGGTTTGCTTGCAAATGCAATCGCCTGTCGGGTTTTACTGTGGCAGGAGAGATCCTGATCCCTGCCGCCGCGGCCAGACGCTGGACGATAGCCCCAACTCGCGGCAAGACCGGTGCCGTTGATGACAAGCGCCGCCCCGGTGCCGTCTGCCGCTAACCGGGATCGAAGGGCGGGCTCGCGGCAGTCCGCGCCCGGGATGCAAGGCAATCGACGAGTTCCCGGCAACGCGCAGCGGCGTTGCGGAAAGAATAGCGGGAAACAACGAAGCCGTCGATCCGGAAGATACTGCAGAACCCCTGGATTGTAGGAGTAGATGACCTCTTCCATTGCATGATGTCGCCGCCATTCGGGTGGTCGAATCGCGAAAATACTAGCGATCTGAAAAGAAAAGCCGGCCCGGTCTCGAAGAGACAGGGGGCCGGCGAGATGAGCGGCGGCCTCGCGGAGGGCCGTCTGTGCTCCGGTCGTCCTCATGGCAGGCAGGCAAGCCATCGTTGATGGCCTGGCGGACGAATCTTGTCACGGTCGCGCAGGGTGCGGCGGCGGTTGCGGGACCGTCGCTTGCCTGCAGATGACAATGCTGTCATTAGGTCACGACAAGATGACAGACCCCGTACCGCTTCCGATCGCAGCCGATTCCATGCCCGCGATCCGGCCGATATGTGACCCCTGCCGGATATGATGATGGCCGACCTTCCCAACCTTCTGCCCTTCGTTGCCGCACTGCTGCTCGCAGGCGTGCTGGCCGGGCTGCTTGCCGGGCTTTTCGGCATCGGCGGCGGCGCGATCCTCGTGCCCATCTTCTTCCACGTCTTCGGCCTGCTCGGCGTGCCGGATGCGGTGCGCATGCATCTCGCGCTCGGCACGTCGCTCGCCATCATCGTGCCGACCTCGATCCGATCGTTCGCCGCCCACCGGCAGAGGGGAGCGGTGGATCTCGATCTGCTGCGGAGCTGGATCGTCGCGGTGCCGCTCGGAACGCTCATCGCCACGGTCGTCGCGGCCTGGGCCTCCAGCCGGGAGCTCCGGCTGATCTTCGCCGTCATCGCCCTGGCGCTGGCCCTTCGTATGATCCTCAACCGCGCCACCTGGCGACTTGGCGAGGACCTGCCCGGCAATCCGGCGAAGTTCCTCGTCGGCACCGCCATAGGCGTCCTGTCGGGCCTGATGGGAATCGGCGGCGGCGTTCTCAACAACACGTTCATGACGCTCTACGGCCGCTCGATCCACCAGGCGGTGGCAACCTCGGCGGGCGTCGGCGTGCTGATCTCGATACCGGGACTGGTCGGTTATGTCTGCGGCGGCTGGGGCGAACCGGGCCTGCCGCCTTTTTCGACCGGCTATATCAACTGGCTGGCGGTCGCCCTGCTGATCCCGGTCACGCTTCTCGCCGCGCCCTACGGCGCCCGGATCGCCCATGCCCTGTCCAGGCGGCAGCTCGAGATCGGCTTTGCCCTGTTCCTGATCGCCGTCTCACTGCAATTCTTCGCCAGCGTCTACAATTCCTGACGATTGGCCTGAAATCCGGAACGCAATATTCTTCCTGCAGGGGATGGTTTCGCAGGATGCGCCCTCTATATTGCCGGCGACTTATGCAAAAGCCTTCTAAGTAGCGCCCCACACCATGTCCCCGATCATTTCCGTCCAGAACCTGACCAAAACCTATGGCAACGGTTTCGACGCCCTCAAGGGCATCGATCTCGATATCAGGCAAGGGGAGATCTTGGCTCTTCTCGGGCCGAACGGCGCCGGCAAGACGACCCTCATCTCGATCATCTGCGGCATCGTCAATCCGAGCGGCGGCAAGGTACTCGTCGGCGGACACGACGTGGTGAAGGACTTCCGCCGGACCCGCTCGATGATCGGGCTCGTGCCGCAGGAACTGACCACCGATCAGTTCGAGACGGTCTGGAATACGGTGACGTTTTCCCGAGGCGTCTACGGCAAGAAGGCCGATCCGGCGCTGATCGAGAAGATCCTCCGCGATCTCTCGCTCTGGAAGAAGAAGGACAACATGCTGCGCGAGCTTTCAGGCGGCATGAAACGCCGGGTGCTGATCGCCAAGGCTCTCTCGCACGAACCGGAAATCCTGTTTCTCGACGAGCCGACCGCCGGCGTCGACGTCAGCCTGCGCCGCGACATGTGGCAGGTGGTGGAACGGCTGCGCGAGAGCGGCGTGACCATCATCCTTACCACCCATTATATCGAGGAGGCCGAGGAAATCGCCGACCGCGTCGGCGTCATCAACGGCGGGCGGCTCCTGCTGCTCGAGGAAAAGACGGCGCTGATGAACCAGCTCGGTCGCAAGCAGCTCAGGCTGGAACTGACCGAACGCCTCGCCGTGCTGCCGCCGAGCCTCGCGCCTTTCGAACTGACGCTCTCCGAAGACGGAATGTCGATCGTGCACGAATACAGACATGACGAAAGCCAGGATGCGATCGCCTCGCTTCTCGCAGCCCTCTCGGCCGCCGATATCCATTTCAAGGACCTTTCGACGCGACAGAGTTCTCTGGAAGACATCTTCGTCGCGCTGGTGGAGGAAAAGGCATGAATTTCGAGGCGATCAGGTCGATCTATACCTTCGAGATGGCGCGCATGCGGCGCACCCTGCTGCAGAGCGTGATTTCCCCCGTCATCACCACGTCGCTCTATTTCATCGTGTTCGGCACCGCGATCGGTTCGCGCATCCAGTCGGTCGAAGGCGTGTCCTACGGTTCGTTCATTACGCCGGGCCTGATCATGCTGACGCTCCTGACGCAATGTATCGCCAACGGTTCGATCGGCATCTATTTCCCGAAATTCACCGGAACGATCTACGAGATCCTGTCGGCGCCCGTCGCCATGACGGAGATCCTCATCGGTTATGTCGGCGCCGCCGCCAGCAAGGGGCTGATCATCGGCCTGATCATTCTGGCCACGGCCGCCTTCTTCGTCGACATCCGCATCGCCCATCCGTTCATGATGGTGCTGTTCCTCGTGCTGACGGCGATCACCTTCAGCCTGTTCGGGTTCATCGTCGGCATCTGGGCGAAAAACTTCGAGCAACTGAACATCGTGCCGATGCTCGTTGTGCCGCCCCTGACGTTTCTTGGCGGCAGCTTCTATTCGATCGACATGCTGCCGCCCTTCTGGCAGGCGGTCAGCCACCTCAATCCGGTTCTCTATCTGGTCAGCGGTTTCCGCTGGAGCTTCTACGAGATCGCCGACGTCAACCCGCTGATCAGCCTGGCGATGATCGGTGTCTTCCTCGCACTTTGCCTTCTCGTTCTCGGCTGGATGTTCCGCACGGGATACCGGCTGCGCAGCTGAGGTGACGACGGCCGAGCCCGTTCCGGCCGACAATCCAGTATCCGAAATGTTCCGACAGCCGGGCCGTGGCGATCCGCCACGGAAAAACCGCCCGCGACGGTCGGGTCGCGGGCGGCGGGTCGTCTGCGTCCGGCAGGTCCGGCTGGAGGTCCGGGCCGGGCAGATCGTTTGCTTACCCGAGCGACAGCCGGCGGCGTTCGCCGCGGGCGGCCATGACGGAGGCACCGAGCAGGCTGGCTGCCGCAAGGAAGGTGACGACGGCGACCGGGCCCTGGGTTTCGATCAGCACCCCGCCGAGCACTGCGCCGCTGGAAATCGCGACCTGGAAGACGGTGACGACCAGCGAACCGGCGCTTTCGGCCTCGTCCGGGGCATTGCGGGCGACGAAGCTCTGGACGCTGACCGGGAAGGCGCCGAAGGCAAGTCCCCAGAGAGTGACCGCCGCTGCGGCGACGAGGGTCGATGCGCCACCGACCGCGAGCATCAGGGCCGCGGCTGCGACCAGACTGGCGAACAGCACGATCGACAGGCGGGGGCTGCGCTCCGATACGGCGCCGCCGAGCATGTTGCCGAAGAAGCCGGCAATGCCGTAGGCGAGCAGGATGAGCGAGATCGTCTCCACCCCGAGCTGCGGTACCCGTTCGAGGAACGGCCTTATATAGGTGAAGCCGGCGAAGTGCCCCGCGACGAAGAGCAGGATGGTGAAGAGCGCCGTGCGGATCGCCGGACGGCGCATCACCGCCGCGAGCGTGCCGAGGCCGGCATGGCCGGTCGGCGGCAGGGCGGGCAGGGTGGCGGCCTGCACGGCGAGCGCGACGACGCCGACGGCGGCCGACAGGTAGAAAGCCGCCCGCCAGTCGAGCGTGGCGCCGATCCAGGCGCCGAGCGGCGCGGCGCAGACGGTGGCGAGCGAAACGCCGGCCATGATGATCGCCATGGCCCGCGGCATCAGCGCCGGTGGCACGAGCCGCATGGCGAGCGCTCCCGACATGGCCCAGAACCCGCCGAGCCCGATGCCGAGCAGCACGCGGGCGGCGAGCAGTGTCGCAATATGCGTGGCGACGGCGGCGATCAGGCTCGAGACGATCAGCAGCACCGTCAGCGCCAGGACGGTCCAGCGCCGGTCGATGTTTCGGGTACCGATGACGACGCCCGGTCCCGCAATGGCGGCAATCACCGCCGTCGTCGTGATCGACTGGCCGGCGACGCCGGTGCCGACGCCGAGATCGGCCGAGAGCGGCGTCAGCAGGCTGACGGGCAGGAATTCCGCGGTGACGAGACCGAAGACGCCCAATGTCAGCGATGTGACGGCGCCCCATCGCGCCACCGATCCTGTCGTCGGAACGTCGTCCTCGGATGATAGGGTTTGACCGAGCATGGGATTCTCCTGATTTGTGATGCGTCAGGAATAGGCGTGACGTTCTGGCGTTTCCATGTTAGAAAATCCGATATGCTTGACCGATCGTCCAAATCCTATGCGACGGTAACCGTCGATCCCTTGTCCGAAATGCTGCGAGGCCTTCGCCTCGACGGCGTCGAATACGGCCGCTGCCGGCTCGCCGAGCCTTGGGCCACGGCCTTTCCCGCTCAGGAAGCGGCGCGTTTCCATTTCATCTCCTCGGGTTCGGCGCTGCTGCGCACGCCGTCCGGTGAATGGCTTCGACTGAATGCCGGCGACGCGGCACTGCTGCCGCGCGGCGATGCGCATCTGCTGGCGAGCGGCACCGACGTGGCGCCTCTGCCCTTCGACCGATACGGCAAGAAGGAGGTGTGCCAGGGCGTGTTCGACATGCAATGTGCGAACGCTCGTGGCGGCACGGTGGCGCTGACGGCCTCGATGCGCTTCAACATCGACAAGCTGCATCCGCTTCTGCAGCTCATGCCCGACATCATGCTGACCAGCGATCTCGCCACCAGCGAGCCTGCGATTCCGCACCTGCTCGACGCCATGGCCCGCGAGGTGGACATGGACCGGGTCGGTGCCGGTGGCATTCTGGCGCGGCTGGCAGACGTGCTGACGGCGACGATCATCCGCACCTGGGTCGAGCATGGCTGTGGCAACACCAGCGGCTGGATCGCGGCGGTCCGCAATCCCGAGGTCGGGCGGGTGCTGGCGGCCATTCATCTGGAACCGGACCGCGACTGGACGGTCGGTGAACTGGCGCGCCTGATGGGCGCCTCGCGTTCCGGTTTCGCCGAGCGGTTCGCCCGTGTCGTCGGCGAGACGCCGGCCCGTTACGTCGCCAGGGTGCGGATGCATCAGGCGCGGCTGTGGCTGAAGGAGGGTATGCGGGTTGCCGCGGTGGCC
>JBQGDG010000346.1:0-26659 GCA_052038935.1 Neorhizobium sp.
ACCGACGACGAGAAATGCGGATAGGCTTCCGGAGAAAGTTCCTGCGCCCGCGGACCGGGCATCGTCTGCGACAGGACGCTGTAGAGGTCGAGAAGGTGCTCGATGTCGAAATTCAGCTTCTGCAGCATGATCGTATGGTCGCGCACGGCGCTGCCCATCACATCGACCAGTGCGGCGAAGACGGCAGTCGTTCCGCCGGGGATGCCGGGCGGCATGGGCCTGAGCTCTTCGTCGTTCCCGCCCCCGGCTTCATCCGCTGGAGGCACGCCGGCCAAACCTGCCCGCCATTCGGCAAAGGCGTCCTCGGCAGCGGAGCGGTGTCCGAGCGCCGCCTGGCGCTCGCCTTCGATCAGTCCGGCGAGGCGATCGGCACGGCCGAGCGCCAGGCGTAGCCTGTCCGTACTGCCCGATCGGGCGGAACGCCGCTCCATTCTGCGCCGCATCAGCGTCTTGGAAAAATATCCGACAAGGACGTCGGCGCGCAGCGGCGTTTCCTTGCTGTCGAACAGCGCGCGTTCGGCATCGACGACGGTGGCGATCTGCGCCACCGCATCCGCCAGATCCCCATGGACCGCCCGCTGCCTGGCGAGGAGCGTTTCGCCCCTTCCCTCCAGCGACGCCATGGCATCGCCGCCGGGACTGTCCGCCGAGGCCGCGGCTTCGACGATCGTGGCGACGAGCGCCTCGCGCTCATCGAAAAGCGGTTTGAGATCCGAAATGGCCTGCGCGATCGAATCTTCGAACGAATGGGTCAAAGCCACCCTCCCTCCCCGAGACTGGAAGAGGAAGATAGGGCCGCCGCCAGTCTTTGGCGACGGCAGGATCGGCATAAAATGCGGGGTATCAGAGGCCGAGCTTGGCGATCTCCGCGTCGAGGCGGTCCTTGGCCTTCTTGGGGATCTTGGCGCCCTTGACGGCGTCGATATTGGCAGGCGCGTCACCGACGACCACCAGAGCGACCATGCCCATGCCGAAATGCGGCGTGCACTTGAAGACGTAGGCGCCCGGCGCATCGACGGTGACGCTGAGTTCCTGGCTGATCTTGCCCTTGACGTCGGCAACGCCGTCGGGGACCAGGCCCGGCAGCGACGCGGCATCGTGCCCCTTGTCGACCGGTACGAACTTGATCGTATCTCCGGGAGCGGCCTTGACCGCGGCCGGCTCGAATACCATGGCCTGGCCGTCGCTTCCCTTGTTCATCATCTTGATCTCGATCTCGGCGGAAAGCGCCGGCATCGCCAGCAATGCGGTGCCCGCAGCCAGAACGAGGGTTTTCAAAATCGTCTTGCTCATCGGAATTCTCCTGGAAGGGTCGCGTCAAATCGCGACGACAGGTGTTTACCGCGGCAGGACTAGCGTGCTTTGACTTTGGTCAATTGGAGAAAGCGCCCGGAAAGGGATGCGATTGTTTCTTTCAATCGCAACGCATTTTGTCTTCCCAGTGCCGCCGGCAGAGCGAGACGTATTTCTCGTTGCCGCCCACGTCGACCTGGGCGCCCTGGCGGATCACTTCGCCGGTTTCGCCGACCCTGACGACCATCGTCGCCTTGCGGCCGCAATGGCAGATGGTCCGGACCTCACGCAGTTCGTCCGCGACGGCGAGCAGTTCGAGCGAGCCGGGAAAGAGCTTGCCCTGGAAGTCCGTCCGCAGCCCGTAGGCCATCACCGGAATGCCGGCGCGGTCGCAGATGCGCGCCAGCTGCCAGACCTGATCGGCGGAGAGGAACTGCGCCTCGTCGATGAACACGCAGGCGATCGGCTCCTCGGCGTGCATGCCGGTGATCGCGGCGAACAGATCGTCCGCTGGGCCGAACGGAATGGCCTCCGATGACAGGCCGATGCGCGATGCGACGCGCCCCTTGCCCGCACGGTCGTCGAGCGCAGCGATGAATATCGCCGTCCGCATGCCGCGTTCGCGATAGTTGTAGGATGCCTGCAGCAGCATGGTGGACTTGCCGGCATTCATCGTCGCGTAATGGAAATAGAGCTTGGCCATGTCTGGCCTTTTCGTCTTCCGGCGCCGGCAGCGGAAGGTGCGCGCTCCGATAACCACAGAAATTTGCGCGACAGGCGGACGATCGGGAGCGCTCGCGACACGTCACCGTCTCGTCGGCAGGCCGGCCTTTGCAAGATCGGCAAGATACGGCTTCAACAGCGACGGGATGAGCTGCGGCTGCTTCGTCGATGGCCAGACTGCCTCGTCCTCCACGGTCCAGCCCGGCTTCTGCTGCAGGAGTTTCCCGATGCTGGCCCTCGCCTCTTCCGGCTTTCCGAGACGCGCATACGAGGCGGCGAGCGTCAGGTAGGGAGGATGTTCCATCTTGAGCGCGACGTCCACGGCATCGGCCGGGCGGTCGGCAAGATAATAGGCTAAGGCGAGGTCGGCAAAATACCATTGCAGCGGACTGGCGTCACGGCGGATCGCCTCCTCCAGCCACTCGATCCCGCGATCGACCTTTCCGGCCCCGGATATCGCCTGTCCGAGGTCGGCATGCGAGAATGGATCGAAGGGCACGAGTTTCACCGCAATCTCGGCCTCGGTTATCGACCGTTCGAAATCGCCCTCGTGGTACTGATAGAGGAAGGCCATGATCCAGTGAGACAGGAAGGCTTCCAGCTGTGACTTGCGCGGTGACTGGAGTGCCGCAGACCCATATTTCCAGGCCAGTTCCGTATCTCGCCAGGGATCGTCGGAACCGTACGTCTGAAGTTCGAGGACGTAGTTGAAGGCAAGCTTAGCCTGCAGAAGCGCCGAGTCGGGATATTTCGCAAGCCCTTCCAGCCAGATTTCCCGGGCCTTGGCGTTGTCCTCCTTCGTGAACCGGAAAAACAGCTGGTGGCCGCGCAGATAGTAGTCGTACTCGTCGAGGCTCGGGGCGGACTTGGTCCAGGCGTCGGTTTCCTCCCGTTTCCGGATCTCCCCGCGCAGACCAGCAAGAGTGGAATAAATCCGGTCGGCGACGTCGTCCTGCAGGGCCGCGACGTCGCGACCTTCCTCCTCGTAGCGGTTCGCCCAGACATGGTCCCCCGTCGCTGCATCGATCAGCTGGGCGGTGACGCGAACATTCTCTCCGGACCGCCGCACGCTGCCTTCGATGACGTAGTTCACCTTGAGGTCCTGACCGACCTGCTGCACCTTGACCGGCTTGTCGTAGACGAAGCTCGACGTCCGGGAAACGACACGGATGCTCGGGAAGGAGGAGAGCATGGTGATCAGGTCCTCCGCGATGCCCGAGCCCAGATGATCCTGGCTCGGATCACCGCTCATGTTGGCGAACGGGAGGACCGCAACGGATGGCTCGCCGGAGAGGGTTCTCGCGGGCCGCAGACCGTACCAAAGGACGCCGCCGCCCAGCAGTGCCAGCAGAGCGAGAGTAGCCGCGAGCCGACGATGGTCCGATTTCCTGCGCGGTCTCACGCGCCGCGCAGCCGTTTCGCCGAACTGGACCCGGAAGACCTGGACGGGCTCGACGATATTCCTCACCCTCTGCTCGCCGATCGGCTCGAATCGGAAGGCGAGTTTTTTCTCGACCTCGCGCATGACCTTGCCGGAAACGTAGATGTCGCCCGGATCGGCAAGGTGCTCCAGCCGTGTGGCGATGTTTACGCCGTCGCCGTAGCGATCCTCTCCATCGACGATGACTTCGCCGAGATTGATGCCGATCCGGACATCGATACGCTGATCCTCGTCGACATCGACATTCCGTTCCGCCATGCCCCGTTGCAGGCTGACGGCACATTCCACGGCGTCCACGACGCTTCCGAATTCCGCAAGAAGCCCGTCGCCCAGCAGTTTGAAGACACGTCCGTGGTGGCGAACGATTTCCGGCTCGAAAATTTCCTTTCGGCGCGAACGCAGTCGCTCAAATGTCCCCTCCTCGTCCTGCTCCATCATGGTGGAGTAGCCAACGACATCGGCACAAAGGATGGCGACGAGCTTGCGGTCCATGACCGGATTCCTTCCGCCCCGGACAATAGCATGTTTTGGAGAATTCCGCTGCCCGGACGAAGGGGCGGCATTGCGCAGCCGTCGAAACCGACTGATGGCGCCGCCGGTCGCGTCAGGGCACGCCGTCTCAGACCGTGGAAGCAGGTCTCAACGCACCCTGATGCACGACGATCCGGGCATGATAGGGAACGCGGGTGTAGAGATCGAGGACGTCCTGGTTGACCAGCCGGACGCAGCCGGAAGAGGTCGCCTTGCCGATCGATTCCCATTCCGGCGAACCATGCAGGCGATAGAGCGTATCCTGGCCGTTCTGGAAGATGTAGAGCGCGCGGGCGCCGAGCGGGTTGGTGATGCCCGGATCCATGCCGCCATTCTCGACGGAATAGCGGGCCAGGCTCGGCTGGCGGGCGACCATGTCCGCCGGAACCTTCCAGCGCGGCCAGGGCTGGCGCCAGTGGACGATGCCTTCGCCTTCCCAGGCAAAGCCGTCGCGGCCGATGCCGACGCCGTAACGCATCGCCGTGCCGCCGGGTTCGACGACATAGAGGAACCGGTTCGGCGTATCGACGACGACCGTCCCGGCTCTTTCTCCCGTCGGATCGAGGACGCGCTGGCGATAATATTTCGGATCGATCCTCTGGTAGGGAATGGCGGGAATGACATGCCCGCCGTCCGCCACCTGTGCGTAGCGGGCCTGCAGTTCCGCCTCGCCGGGCGGCTCGATCGGCCGGCGCACCACCTGCGGAACGACCGTCGGCTGGTTCGTCATGCTGCAGCCGGCAAGTGCCGCCGTCATGGAAACGGAGCCGAGGACGAAGCTTCGCCGCGAGAGAGAAAATGCAGATGGCATGCAGATGATTCCGGAAATCGAAGACGATGAGCCTCTATCCGCCCCGGCAGCCGGCAGATCAAATCACAAGTCGGGCATCCTCGCCATTCCCGCCTCCCTCGAAAAACCGCAACCCATCCGCGTCATGTCGCAAATACCACCACTGCCATGCCGCGAACGCGCGCTTGCCTGCCGTCAGAAGATATTGATAATGATGGGGAACAAATAAGAGCGGGAGCAAATCATGCGCATCCATAAATCGCTGGCCTTCACGATGGCCCTGTCCGCATCCCTCGCGGCTCTGGCAACCAATGCCGCCGCCGCGGAGCCTGCCGCCTGCGGCACCGTCCGGTTCTCCGATGTAGGCTGGACGGACATTACCGCAACCACCGCCACGGCCTCCGTCCTCCTCAAGGCGCTGGGCTATGAGACCGACATCAAGGTGCTTTCCGTACCGGTCACCTATTCGTCGCTGAAGAACAAGGACATCGACGTTTTCCTCGGCAACTGGATGCCCACCCAGGAAGGTGACGTCCGCCCCTACCTGACGGAAAAGAGCGTCGAATCCTTCGGCCCCAATCTCGTCGGCGCGAAATACACGCTCGCCACGAACGCCAAGGGTGCCGAACTCGGCATCAAGGACTTCAAGGACATCGCCGCCCATGCCGACGCGCTCGGCGGCAAGATCTACGGCATCGAGCCTGGCAATGACGGCAACCGCCTGATCCTCGGGATGATCGAGAAGGATACGTTCGGCCTGAAGAAGCTGGAAGTGGTCGAATCCTCCGAGCAGGGCATGCTCGCCCAGGTCGCCCGCGCCGACAAGGCCGGCGAGCCTGTCGTCTTCCTCGGCTGGGAACCCCATCCGATGAACGCCAACTTCAAGCTGACCTATCTGACCGGCGGCGACGACGTCTTCGGACCGAATTTCGGCGGAGCGGAAGTCTATACCAATGTCCGCGCCGGCTACACCGAGGAGTGCCCCAATGTCGGCACCTTCATCAAGAACCTCAAGTTCTCGCTGCCGATGGAAAACGAGATCATGGGCGGCATCCTCAACGATGGCGAGGAAGCGGAAACGGCGGCCACCGACTGGCTGAAGGCCAATGGCGCCGCCATCGAGCCCTGGCTCGCCGGCGTCACCACCAAGGACGGCAAACCCGGGCTGGATGCCGTCAAGTCGGAACTCGGGCTCTAGGGCGAAGGATGGGCCGGTTTTCCGGCCCATTGCTTTTGCCGGACGGATTGAGGGGTGATATCTGACGTGAACTGGCTCCCGGACTGGCTCGTGGATTCGAGCGGAAAGCTGCGCCTCGGCAACTGGGCGAAGGACGTCGTGGATTGGCTGACGACCGATGCGAGCTGGTTTTTCGACTGGCTTTCCGGCGTGTTGTCGGCCGTCATCGATGCCCTTCTCGTCGTGCTGCAGTGGCCCCATCCGCTCGCGCTCGTCGCGGTCATCACGGTTTTCGCCTATGCCCTGCGCCGTTCCCTGCCGATCACGCTCTTCACCTGTCTCGGTCTGCTGCTGATCTACAATCAGGGCTACTGGAAGGAGACGACGGAGACGCTCGCCCTCGTCCTGGCCTCCACGGTCGTCAGCATGGCTGTCGGCATCCCGCTCGGCATCGCCGCCGCGAGACGGCAATGGGTCTACGAGGTGATGCGCCCCGTTCTCGACCTGATGCAGACCATCCCGACCTTCGTCTATCTCATTCCGGCCCTGATTCTCTTCGGTCTCGGCATGGTGCCCGGCCTCATAGCCACGGTCATCTTCGCCATCCCGGCGCCGATCCGCCTGACCCGCCTCGGGATCATCTCGACGCCCGAGGCATTGACGGAAGCCGCCGTCGCCTTCGGCGCCACTCCGGCGCAGGTGCTACGCAAGGTCGAACTGCCCTACGCCATGCCGCAGATCATGGCCGGTCTCACCCAGACGATCATGCTGTCTTTGTCCATGGTCGTGATCGCCGCTCTGGTCGGCGCCAACGGCCTCGGCGTCCCGGTCGTGCGGGCGCTCAACACGGTCAACATCGCCCGAGGTTTCGAAGCCGGCCTCTGTATCGTCATCCTCGCCATCATCCTCGATCGGCTGTTCAAGAGCGGAAAGGGAGATGCGGCATGAACGCGACGGAAACCGGCAACTGCGTGACCTTCAGCAATGTCGACATCGTCTTCGGTGACCGCGCCGACCGGGCCCTGCCGCTTCTCGATCAGGGCCGCAGCCGCGACGAGATCAGCGCCGAGACCGGCATCGTCGTAGGCGTCTCGGATGCGACCCTGTCCGTGCGCGAAGGCGAAATCCTGGTGCTGATGGGATTGTCCGGTTCGGGCAAGTCCACGCTCCTGCGCGCCGTCAACGGCCTCGCGCCGGTAGTCCGCGGCAGCGTCGGCGTCGCAACCTCGTCCGGCCCGGTCGATCCCTATCGCGCCAGCCCCAAGGTCCTGCGCCATCTGCGCATGCACACTGTCTCCATGGTCTTCCAGCAGTTCGGCCTGCTCCCCTGGCGGACCGTCGCCGAGAATGTCGGTTTCGGCCTTGAACTGGCGGGCGTGGCCGAAGCGGAGCGCAAGCGTCGCATCGACGAGCAGCTGGAACTCGTGAACCTGACCCGCTGGACAAATCGTCGCGTCGGCGAACTCTCCGGGGGCATGCAGCAGCGTGTCGGGCTTGCGCGCGCCTTTGCCACCGGCGCACCGATCCTCCTGATGGACGAGCCGTTTTCGGCGCTCGATCCGCTGATCCGCACCAAGCTTCAGGATGAGCTTCTGGAATTCCAGCGCCGCCTGAAGAAGACCATCCTGTTCGTCAGCCACGATCTCGACGAAGCCTTCCGCATCGGCAATCGCATCGCCATCATGGAAGGCGGGCGGATCATCCAGTGCGGAACGCCGCAGGACATTGTTCGTTCTCCGGCAGATGATTACGTGGCCGAGTTCGTCCGGCACATGAACCCGATCAGCATGCTGACCGCCCGTGACGTGATGACCGTTGGCGTATCGCCGGCGAGCGGAAGCGTGCCCGTCTCCGCCTCTGCCCTGCCCGACACGCCGCTCGTCGACATTCTGGACGCGCTCGCCCGCCAGCGGGGTACCGTCGCCATCGTCGAAAACGGCGGGATCATCGGTTCGATTACCGCGGATGACGTCGTCGCCGGCCTCACCCGCCACCGGTTGCGCAGCGAGCGGCAGAATTAGCGCCCTGCGCAATCATGACGCGCTTTCCCATCTTTTGCAGCGCAGAATTAAATGCTATACAAATAATACATAATAGGTCTCACATTGAGGACGAGAAATGGCCGAGCAGGCTCAGGTACTGCGCCCGACCGATGACGAAGCACGCGAGCTCGCTCGTGCGCTCGTGCGCGGGGCCAGATACATGTCCCTCGCCGTCCTCGATCCCGCTACCGGGTTCCCCTCCGTCAGCCGTGCCCTGACAGGGCTGGATATCGATGGGGCACCGGTCGTGCTGGTCTCCTCCCTCTCGGGCCACACCAAGGGGCTTCTTTCGGATTCCCGCTGCTCGCTGCTGGCTGGGGAACCGGGCAAGGGTGATCCGCTCGCCCATGCCCGCATCACGGTTCAATGTCTCGCGGAGGCGGTGGAGCGCGGATCGGACGCCAATCGGCGTATCCGCTCGCGCTTTCTCAGGCGCCATGCCAAGGCCCAGCTTTACGTGGATTTCCCCGATTTCCTGTTCTTCCGCCTGGTGCCCCAGGCCGCATCCCTGAACGGCGGTTTCGGCCGGGCTTACGCCCTGTCGGCCGACGACCTGATGATCGCACCGGCCGGCGACGAATCGGCCTGGCTCGCCCTGCAGGATGATCTTGCGGGCCGGAAAGCCGAAGCCGACGCCTTTGCCCGTCGGCTGGGACTCGGCGAAAGGACCTGGCGTTTCGGATCAGTCGATCGCGCGGGTATAGACCTCGTTTCGGGCGATGTTCTCGTCCGACACGAATTCGTGCATGCAAAGGACTTGCCGGAAGACGTCATGCAATATATCTGCGAATAGACTAAAATGCTACCGGAACTACCCGAAATTTAGGGGATATACAAATTCTGCCTGCGCCGCCTAACATTGCCGAAGTAGATATTGGTAAATGTGCGGCCACTTGGAGACGAGGGGAATAGAACTGATGGATAAGTTGCCACTTTCTGAACATTCGAACGCCGCAGCGGGACTGCTGTCTGCGATGGCCAACCCGAAGAGACTTATGATCCTCTGCTGCCTGGTAAAGGGCGAAGTGGCGGTCGGCGCTCTGGCAACCCGTGTCGGGCTCAGCCAGTCCGCATTGTCGCAGCATCTCTCCAAGCTCAGGGCCCAGAAGCTGGTCAAGACCCGCCGCGATGCCCAGACGATCTATTATTCCAGTTCGTCGGAATCGGTTTTGAAGATCCTCGACAGCCTCGAGGACATCTATTGCGAAGCCGAACAGAAGACCTCGGCCGCCGCCTGATCGGCAGACACCGCCGGCCCGTCACGTCTGTTTTTTATTGACGCGCTCATATTCTGGGGCGGGCTTGCGACGGGAAAGCGGGTGCGACACGGCACCCGCATGCGCTGAAGGCGGGCATTGGCCCGCAATTGCGGAAACATCATCCTCTTGCCGTACCGGCCGGACAACGCCTCGGGTCCGGACGCGAACGCGTTCGCCTTCCCTTTATCCTGCCCATTCTCATGAACAGGCTTGCGAGGCCGGCGATTATGCCGCATGCGCGGACGCCGCGGGATCCGATTTTATCGATCGAACGCGAGCACTTTTCGGTTATCTTCTTGCGCGAAAGGAAGAAGATTTCTAGAAAAATTACCGCCTGCCCTTCGAGCCAAATATGGCCGCCGGGGAGGTTGACGGCATCCGCCCCGATCCTTGGCACGACGAGCCATCGTCGACGAGCGGAGCTCGCGGATGCGTCTTACCCGCAGGCTGGGAGGCCTGCTCCAAGGAGATGGATATGACAATGAAGACAATCACTGCGGCGCTTGCCGCAACGCTGGCCTTTGCGCCGCTCGCCCATGCCGACATCACGATCGGCCTCATCGCACCGCTGACGGGCCCGGTTGCCGCCTATGGCGACCAGGTGAAGAACGGCGCCCAGACCGCCGTCGACGAAATCAACAAGGCTGGCGGCATTCTCGGTGAAAAGGTCGTGCTGCAGCTGGCGGACGATGCCGGCGAACCCAAGCAGGGCGTCTCCGCCGCCAACCAGATCGTCGGCGCAGGCATCCGCTTCGTCGTCGGCCCGGTCACCTCGGGTGTCGCCATCCCGGTGTCGGACGTGCTTTCCGAAAACGGCGTGCTGATGGTCACCCCGACGGCGACCGCGCCGGACCTCACGAGGCGCGATCTCGCCAATATCCTGCGTACCTGCGGCCGTGACGACCAGCAGGCCGAAGTTGCCGCCAAGTATGTTCTCGACAAGCTGAAGGACAAGCGCGTCGCGATCATCAACGACAAGGGCGCCTACGGCAAGGGCCTGGCCGACGCGTTCAAGGCCACTCTCAATGCCGGCGGCATTACCGAGGTCATCAACGACGCCATCACGCCCGGCGACAAGGATTTCAGCGCCCTGACGGCGCGCCTGAAGTCGGAGAAGGTCGACGTGATCTATTTCGGCGGTTATCACCCGGAAGGCGGCCTGATGGCCCGCCAGCTGCGTGATCTCGCGGTCAACGCTCAGATCATCGGCGGCGACGGCCTGTCAAACACCGAATTCTGGACGATCGGCAGCGATGCGGCAGCCGGCACGCTCTTCACCAACGCATCCGACGCGTTGAAGAGCCCCGACTCCAAGTCTGCCGCCGATGCGCTTTCGGCCAAGAACATCCCGGCCGAAGCCTTCACGCTGAACGCCTACGCCGCCGTGCAGGTCATCAAGGCCGGTATCGAAAAGGCAAAGAGCGCCGAAGACGCCGAAGCCGTCGCCGCCGCCCTGAAGGATGGCACCGCCATCCCGACCGCCATCGGCCAGCTGACCTATGGCGAAACCGGCGACCTCACCTCGCAGAGCTTCTCGCTCTACAAGTGGGAAGGCGGAAAGATCGTCGCGGCCGAGTAATCGGATCGGAAACGACCTAGCAGCGGGCGCTTCCAGGCGCCCGTTTTGCTTTTATCGCTGCGGCGGCCGATCGCCGTTACAGCATGCGGTCTGCATAATCGCGGGAAGGCACCCAGCAGGCTTCCCGCTTTCCGAAGATCCTGTAACGATTGCGGGCAATCAGGCGGTAGAGCGGATCGCGCACAAGACGCGGCACGAGACGAAACACGCCGATGGCCTTCCACGGCCAGCCAAGTCCGTCATAGATCGCCAGAACCGCGTCGCTGTCGCGCAGGGCCCTGTCGCCGTTTACCACGATCATCGTCTCGGGATCGGCCGGATCGATACCGAAACGCCGGTAGAGCGCGGCGCCCGTCTCTCCCTGCATCGACGCCAGGCGAAACCGTAGCGCCCGGTCGTGGCGCAGCACGAACTGCGCATTGGCCGAGCAGAGAATGCATTCCGCATCGAAGACGATGATCGGGCCGGATGAGGAATTGGCGTCCATGGAAAGATCATAAGCCGCAGACCGCCAAACAGGCAACGCCGTTTCGGCCATGAGACCGGTGCCGATGCAGATCACTCCACCGGCACGATCAGTCCGCGTTTCAGCGTTTTCAGCACCACGCTGGTGGTGAATTTGCGGATGTTCGGATTGAGCTCCATCATCCGGTCGGCCAGCGCATCGAAATGCTCGACCGATTGCGCCAGGATCACCAGCGTATAGTCCCCTCGCCCCGACGTGCCCCACGCCTCCTGCACTTCCGGGGTTTCCGCCACCCAGCGCAGGAAGGGCGGCAGAAGCTCCGGCCGGTCACGCTCCAGTTCCACCTCGACCAGCATCGAGACCGCGCCGCCCACCTTCTTCGGATCGACGACGGAAACGTCGCGCAGGATCACCTTCTCCTCGCGCAGTTTCTGCAGCCGCCGTTGAGCCGAAGAGGGCGACAGTCCTACCCGCTCGGCAAGCTCGTTCAGCGTGATGGTCGCGTCCTGCTGCATCAGCCTGAGGATGTCGCGATCCGCCTTGGTCAACACCATGGGTAATTTTCCCATTCGAAATCCGTAATCGGGAGATATTTCCGCATAGTCGGACATCTTCAGGAATTATACGAGTTTTTCCTTGTCATTCTGTTGAAATGACTCAGATCCAGACACCTCCCTCCGCCGACGGAATCCAGGCTGCCTTCAGCGCCATCGATCCGGTCTTCACACGCAGCCCACTGATCGAACAGCAGACAGCCAATGCCGCGCTCGGCATGAGGCTCTTCGCCAAGGTCGAGACGCTGAACCCGATCCGCTCCTTCAAGGGCCGCGGCACCGACTGGTGGATGCAGAACGAACCGCCGGGTGATCATCCGGTCGTTTCCGCCTCGGCCGGCAATTTCGGCCAGGGCCTCGCCTATGCCGGCAGAGCGCGAGGCCGCAAGGTGGTGATCTTTTCCGCCACGACCGCCAATCCCGGCAAGGTGGAGGCGATGCGCCGGCTCGGTGCCGAGGTTCGCCTCGAAGGCGATGATTTCGACGCCGCCAAGGCCGCCGCCCGCGCCTACGCCGAATCCCACGGCTGCCCCTTCGTGGAGGACGGCGCCCTGCGCGCCATCGCCGAAGGGGCCGGCACGATCGCGCTCGAAATCACCGAGCGCCTGTCGAGCGACGGCATATCGCTCGACACCATCATCGTACCGCTCGGCAACGGCGCGCTGTTGACCGGCGTCGGCACATGGGTTCGGGCCAAGGCTCCCGGCTGCAGGATCATCGGCATCGTCGCCGCCAATGCGCCGGCGATGAAGCAGTCCTGGGAAGCCGGCGAACTCGTTTCCACCGACACGGCGGATACCACTGCCGACGGTATCGCCGTGCGCGAATGCGTGCCCTATGCACTCGATTGCATGAAGACCACCGTCGACCAGGTCTGGGAGGTGAGCGAAGAGGCAATCCGCCAGGCGCGGAATTTCTGCCTCACCCACTACGGCCTCGTCGTCGAAGAAGCGGGATCCGCCGGGCTTGCGGGCCTGATCGGAAACGGCAGCAGCCTGCAGGGCAAGACCGTCGCCACGATCCTTTGCGGCGGCAACGTGAGAACAATCGCTCCATAAGATGGGGTATTCCTGTTCGCCCGCCCCGTTTCACTCCTCCCCTTTTCACATGGACGGGCTAAGTAGGAGGAATCGAAATATGCCAGGAGCCCGTCATGACCAGCCGCCTCGAAACGCTTATCGATCAGGGCACCGGCCGCGAGCCGGCCGATATCGTCCTGAAGGGCGGGGAGTTCTTCGACCTCGTCACCGGCGAACTGGTCGCCTCCGACATCGCCATCTGCGGTGACCGTATCGTCGGCACCTGCGGCGATTATGTCGGCAGGACGGAGATCGACATTGCCGGCAGGATCGTCGTTCCGGGCTTCATCGATACCCACCTGCACATCGAATCCTCGCTGGTCACCCCGCATGAGTTCGACCGCTGCGTCCTGCCCTATGGCGTCACCACGGCGATCTGCGATCCGCACGAGATCGCCAATGTCATCGGCGCCGAAGGGATCCGGTATTTCCTGGATTCGGCCGAGCAGACGATCATGGATATCCGCGTCCAGCTCTCCTCCTGCGTGCCCGCCACGCATCTGGAGACTGCCGGCGCCGACCTGCCGATCGAAAAGCTCCTGCCCTTCCGCGATCACCCGAAGGTCATCGGCCTCGCCGAATTCATGAATTTTCCGGGCGTCATCCACAAGGATCCCGTCTGCCTCGCCAAGCTAGACGCCTTCTACGGCGACCACATCGACGGCCATGCGCCGCTGCTGCGCGGCAACGACCTGAACGGTTATCTCGCCGCCGGCATCCGCACCGAGCACGAAAGCACCACCGCGGAAGAGGCGCTCGAAAAGATCCGCAAGGGCATGCATGTCCTCGTCCGCGAGGGTTCCGTGTCGAAGGACCTGCACGCCCTGATGCCGATCATCACCGAGCGCCTGTCGCCTTTCCTCGCGCTCTGCACCGACGACCGCAATCCGCTCGACATCGCCGAACAGGGCCATCTCGACTACATGATCCGCACCGCGATCGCGGCCGGGGTCGAGCCGCTCGCCATCTATCGCGCCGCCTCCATCTCCGCCGCGAAAGCCTTCGGCCTGCGTGATCGCGGCCTCGTCGCCCCAGGCTGGCGCGCCGATCTCGTCGTCATCGACACGCTCGAAAACTGCAAGGCCGACATGGTCTTCTCCGCCGGCCGCAAGGTTACCGACGAACTCTTCGCCACCCGCAGGCCGGTCGCTCCCGTCGGCCTCGACAGCGTCAGGGCCCGGCCCGTTCAGGCCATGCATTTCGGCGTCCCCTATTCGGAAGCCGAAACGCCGGTCATCGGCGTCATGCCGGGCAAGATCATCACCGAGCATCGCCGTTACCGCCTGCCTGCCGCCGGCAACCCGGCCGGCGTCGACCTTGACCGCGACATCATCAAGGTCGCCGTCATCGAGCGCCACGGCAAGAACGGCAACCATGCCAACGGTTTCGTCCAGGGTTTCGGGCTGAAGAAGGGCGCCATCGCCTCGACCGTCGGCCATGACAGCCACAATATCTGCGTCGTCGGCGTTTCCGAGGACGACATGGCGCTCGCCGCCAACCGGCTCGGCGAGATCAAGGGCGGCTTCGTCGTCGTGGAAGACGGCAAGGTCACCGGCGAGATCGCCCTTCCGATCGCCGGCCTGATGAGCCTTGAACCCTATGAATGGGTGCGCGACACGCTGCACGACTTGAGAAAACACGCCTATGCCCTTGGAACGACTCTCGAAGAACCGTTCCTGCAGGTCGCATTCCTACCGTTGCCGGTCATCCCGCATCTGAAGATCTCGGACAAGGGAATGGTGGATGTGGACAGATTTCAGTTGATTTGAGGATAAGGCTCTAAGAGCAGAACCCCTCATCCGCCCTGCCGGGCACCTTCTCCCCGCAAGCGGGGAGAAGGACACGAGCCGCGACGTCTCCGTCCCTCTCTGCCTTTAAGCGGGGCAAGTTCCCTCTCCCCGTCAATACGGGGAGAGGGTTAGGGTGAGGTGCAGTCACGAATGCCAAGCCAGGATCAAGACCGGAAAAACGCCAGCAGATCCGCGTTGATGATATCCGCATGGGTCGTCGCCATGCCATGCGGCAGTCCGTCATAGACCTTCAGCGTCCCGTTCTTCAGAAGCTTCGACGAAAGCGGCGCCGAATCCTCGAAGGGCACGATCTGGTCGTCGGTTCCGTGCATGACGAGAACCGGCAGCTCGATCACCTTCAGGTCCTCGGTGAAATCCGTTTCCGAAAACGCCTTGATGCAGTCGTAATGGGCTTTCGTGCCGCCCCTCATGCCCTGCCGCCACCAGTTGCGGATTACCCCTTCGGAGATTTCCGCGCCAGGCCGGTTATAGCCGTAGAACGGCCCGGTCGGGATATCGAGGAAGAACTGCGCCCGGTTGGCGGCCTGCGCCTTGCGGAAACCGTCGAAGACTTCGAGCGGTAGGCCACCCGGGTTCTTCTCGCTCTTGACCATGACCGGCGGCACCGCACCGATCAGCACGGCCTTGGCGACCCGGCCCTGCGGCTGGCCGAACTTGGCGACATAGCGCGTCACCTCGCCGCCCCCGGTCGAATGGCCGACATGGATTGCTTGTCTCAGGTCGAGATGCGCGGCGAGTTCCGCCATGTCGGCGGCATAGGTGTCCATCTCGTTGCCGGTATCGGTCTGGCTCGAACGCCCGTGGCCGCGTCGGTCATGGGCGATCACCCGGTATCCCTCATGCAGGAAGAACAGCATCTGCGCATCCCAGTCGTCGGCCGAAAGCGGCCAGCCGTGATGGAAGACGATCGGCTGGGCGTCCTTCGAACCCCAGTCCTTGTAATAGATCTGCGTGCCGTCCTTGGTCGTGATGAAACTGCTGCTCATGATTTTCCCTCGGTTGATCTGGCAAAATGCATGCGATGTCTTGGGTGGAGCCCCGCCCGGTACCGATACCGGCCGGCCGAAGCGGCGCCACGATATGACGGCCGATCGCGTTTGGGAATTAGGACAAAGGGCTGAAAGCCGCATTATTAAACCATTCGGTTGACAATCGTTTTACGGGAGCGCATATTCAACCACATGGTTGAATTTCATACACACGAAATGGACGCTGTCTTCCACGCTTTGAGCGACGCGACGCGGCGGCGGATGTTGCGGCAGCTGGCAGATGGCGAAAGCACCATCGGGCGGCTGGCGGAACCCCATGCCATGTCGCTCGCCGCCGCCTCCAAGCATATCAGGGTTCTGGAAGGCGCCGGTCTCGTCCGTCGCGAAATCCGGGGCCGCGCCCATATCTGCCGGCTCGATCCCGGTCCGCTTGCCGACGCCCACGAATGGCTCGCCTTCTACGAGCGCTTCTGGAGCGGCCGGCTCGACGCGCTGGAAAAGCTGCTCCGCGAGGAGGATGCGCGCACCGCCGGGGCGGAACCGGAGGGGACCCCGGCCAGTCGAACACCCGATACCGAACCTGAATCAAAACTGGGAGAAGATCGATGAACGATATGACAACATTGAACAAATACGGCGTCGTGACCGAGCCCTTCGAACTCACGATCCAACGGCGGCTGCCCGGCCCGATCGAAAGGATATGGGCCTATCTGACCGACAGCGACCTGCGCCGCCAATGGCTCGCGTCCGGCATCATGCCGCAGACGCCGGGAGGTTCATTCGAACTCGTCTGGCGCAATGACGAACTTACCGGCTCCCCCGCCGGCCGGCCGGAGGGCTTCCCCGAGGAACAGCGGATGCAGAGCGAGATAATCGTCTTCGAGGCACCGCACCGGCTGGCGTTTTCCTGGCCGCCACGCGGCGAGGTCTCCATCGAACTCAGGACGGTAGGCAAGGACGTGCTGCTGACCCTCGTGCACAAGCGGATCTCCGATCGCCGCAATATGACCATGGTGGGTGCCGGCTGGCACATGCATCTCGACATACTGGTGGCTCGGGCGAACGGCGAACAGCCGGCGCCTTTCTGGGAAGGCTGGCTGCGTCTCAGGGACGAATATGAAGGGCTCCTGCCGGCCTAGGTTTCACCAGGCCCTCCGCCTCGTCGGGGCGGAGGGCAAAGATCCGGCCGCCGCCTCACACCCGGGCGCAGAACACATCCAGCGCATCGAGCACGGCCGCTCCGTTTTCCAGCTTGGAGGTGAAGCCCGGCATGGATACCGGAAGCACGCTGCCGAACCGCCTCGGCAACGTGAAATTCTGCGCCTCCCGCGTCAGGTTGAAGACGAAGAGGAGCTTTTCGCCATCCCCCTCGCGAACGAAGGCGAGCAGATCCTGATTGGTCTCTATGAACGTCATGTCGCCATCGATCAGCGGTCGGTGAGCCTTGCGGAAGCCGATCGTCTGCCGGTAGTGGGCGAGCACGGAATCCGCAAGCTTCTCCTGGGCATCGACTGCGCGGCTCGCGTGATCTGCCGGCACCGGCAGCCAGGTCTTGGAACCCTCGGTGAATCCGGCATGCGGGGCCTTGGCCTCCCACACCATCGGCGTCCGGCATCCGTCACGCCCCTTGAAGGCCGGCCAGAAGCGGATGCCGTAGGGGTCGCGCAGATCCTCGAAGGCGAGTTCCGCCTCCGTCAGACCCAGTTCCTCGCCCTGATAGAGGCAGATCGAACCGCGCAGGCTGCAGATCAGCGAGGCCGAGAGTTTCGACACGCGTTCCCGTTCGTCCGGGCTCTCGATGAAGCGGGTGACATGCCGTACGACGTCGTGGTTGGAAAAAGCCCAGCACACCCAGCCATTGACGACCGTATCGAGCACGGTCTGCATCACCTTGCGGATATAGGAGGCCGAAAACGCGGGTCCGAGCAGGTCGAACGTATAGCACATATGCAGCTTGTCGTTACCGGTCGTATAGAGCGCCAGCGTATTCAGCGACCGTGGCCCATCACCCACCTCGCCTACCGATGCGCGGTCATCGTAGCTGTCGAGCAAGGCGCGGAAACGCTTCAGGAAACCGATATTCTCCGGCTGGGTCTTGTCGTAGAGGTGGTTCTGCATCGAATACGGATTGGTATCCGTCTCCATGCCCGCGCCGTCGGTGTCGTAGACCATCGGCGGATTGTTGCGAAGCTGCTTGTCGTGGAAATAATAGTTTACCGTGTCGAGCCGGAATCCGTCGACGCCGCGGTCGAGCCAGAAGCGTACCGTGTCCAGCATCGCATCCTGCACTTCCGGATTGTGGAAATTCAGGTCCGGCTGCGAAATCAGGAAGTTGTGCATGTAATATTGCTTGCGCACGCCATCCCATTCCCAGCCCGGCCCGCCGAAGATCGACAGCCAGTTGGTCGGCGCCGTGCCGTCCGGTTTCGGATCGGCCCAGACATACCAGTCCGCCTTGGGATTGGTGCGGCTCGCGCGGCTCTCGACGAACCATGGGTGCCGGTCCGACGTATGGGAGATCACCTGGTCGATGATCACCTTGAGACCGAGACGATGCGCCTCCGTCATCATCTCGTCGAAATCGGCGAGCGTGCCGAACATCGGATCGACGTTGCAGTAGTCGGAGACGTCATAGCCCATGTCGGCCATCGGCGAGGTGAAGAAGGGCGACAGCCAGATGGCGTCGACACCGAGCGAGGCGACATGCGGCAGGCGCTCGGTAATGCCCTTCATGTCGCCTACCCCGTCGCCGGTCGTATCCTGGAAGGAACGCGGATAGATCTGGTAGATCACCGCGCCGCGCCACCAGTCCGCTCCCGCCCCGCCCGTGGACGCCTTCTGCACTTCCGTCGCCATGTCGCGCGTCTCCTTTGCAAATTGTTCCACGCCCAACCTAGAGCCATGGCATGAAAAGACAACGTGGAAACAAGCCCCTGCACGCTCTTGTCATGGCAGGCGCTTCGGCCTATGCGACGGGGGAGATACCGGAGGGACGACATGGTGGGCGGACGGCTGCTTTCGATCGGCGAATGCATGGTGGAACTGTCGCAGGCGGGCGAAGGCCTCCTGCGCAAGGGCTTCGCCGGTGATACCTTCAACACCGCATGGTATGCCCGCGCCTGCCTGCCGCAGGACTGGTCGGTCGATTATTTCACCGCCCTCGGCGATGATCCGCTCTCCACCGACATGCTGGCGATGATGCAGGAAGCCGGCATCGGCACGGACCTGATCCGCCGCATCCCCGGAAAGACCCCCGGCCTCTACCTGATCACCCTGAAGGACGGCGAGCGCACCTTCAGCTACTGGCGCGATGCGGCGGCGGCGAAGAAGCTCGCCGACGATGCCGACCACCTGCGCGCCGCGATGGAGGCGTCCGACATCATCTATTTCTCCGGCATCACCCTCGGCATCCTGTCCTCCGAAGCGGTCGAGACGCTGCTGTCGGAAGCGCGCCGCGCCAAGGCGATGGGCAAGACGGTCGCCTTCGATCCGAACATCCGCCCGCGGCTCTGGCCGAACAGGAACTACATGCTGAAGACGATCGAGGACGGCGCCCGCGCCGCCAATCTCGTTCTGCCGAGCTTCGATGACGAGGCCAGCCATTTCGGCGATGCCGACGTGGCCGCGACCGTCGCCCGTTACAAGGCGCTCGGCATCGAGAACGTCGTGGTCAAGAACGGCCCCGACGGCGTCACGCTCGCCTTCGGCACATCCCCCGTCGCCCATGTGCCTTCGGTCGGGGTCGAAAAGGTCGTCGACACGACGAGCGCCGGCGACAGCTTCAACGGTGGTTTCCT
This sequence comes from Neorhizobium sp., assembly GCA_052038935.1. GTDB lineage: Bacteria > Pseudomonadota > Alphaproteobacteria > Rhizobiales > Rhizobiaceae > Neorhizobium. Next base: position 19,532 of record JBQGDG010000346.1, read on the forward strand.
CTCGCGCCTTGTCGGCGGTGCGAGCCCCGAAGACGCAGCGGCCCACGGTGCCGCGGTCGCCTCCGTCGTCATCGGCCATCACGGCGCGCTGATCAGTCCGTCGCTTTTGCCCCGCTGACCTTGATGTCCTGGCCTGCCCCCCTCGGCAGGTCCGCGCCGCCATCCGGCATGATCTGGCAGATACCGTGCGGCGGGGCGTTCGGCTCTCCATCGCCGCCCGCCGCGCAACCGTGTTCGGCGGCGGTCACCAGGCGGTCGTAAAAATCGAGCCGCGTGCCGAGATGTTTCGAACCCTGCACGGAAAAATGCCCGTCGTCCCGATAGAAGGGCACGCCCTGATCTATGACCCGGCATACCGTCTCGTCGCAGAGATAATCCTCGATCGACACGACGGGAAACCGCCGGGCGACATCGGTCATCAGCCGTTCCACATCGGCGTCGAATGACCGCTGGTCCGCCCGCGGCAGCAGGCATCTGTCGTCGGACATGCCGAGCAGCCGCACGCGCGAGACGCAGATCCCCGAATCGCGTCCGGTGCGCGGCGGCGGCGCGAATACGACCGGCTTCAGACCGATCGATCGCAGCCAGTCGAGATTGGCCTCCAGGTCGCGCAGCACCGCGTCGTATCGCGTCTCCGTCGTCGTCCCGTCGAACGCCATCAGATAGCGGTTCTCCAGATAGGTGCGGAACTGCGACGACAGCATCACGTAGCGCAGCGATGGCGTGGCGGCGATATGGGCGCGGACGTCCCTGTTGTGGCTGAGGCAATCCACAGGCCAATGGGCGGCCTGGTCGGCGAGGACCGGCGCCACGTCCATCAGCGGCGCGCAGTTGCTCATGTTGAGCTGCATCAGCCCACCGGTCTCCGCGGGCTGCGAGGCGACAATGCCGTCGACGACATGCATGGCGAAGGAATCCCCCCAGACGGCCAAGACCGGTGCCGGTCCGGTTTCGCAGTCCGGGTTGACGGTGCCGTTGCAGGCCCTGCCGAGGCCGATGCTGGACACCCTGATCGCCGTCAGATTGCCGGCGCGGTCGGGAAAACCGTCCGCTTCCGACACCGCGATACCGGCAATGATGAGCGCAGCGCTGATGGCGCCGGAGAGACCGAAGATCCGCCTCCCGGCCGATACCCGCCCGCGGCGGAACGGTGTTTCCACGAAGACATAGGTGAATACGGATAGCGCGAATGTCAGCGCGATCAGCCAGAGATAGAGACCTGCCGGCACTTCGTCGATCAGTCGCAGCCTGGCGAAGGCGAAGACCGGCTGGTGCCAGAGATAGAGGCTGTAGCTGATCAGGCCGATCCAGACGAGCGGACGCAGGCCGAGCAGCCGCCCGGCGAGGTTCTGCGGAGAGGCAAAGGCAAGGACCAGCAACGTCCCGATTGCTGGAACGAGCGTCGCCGGCCCCGGATAATGCGATGTCGTCGTCAGCAGCACGCAGCTCGCGGCGATGGCGAAAAGCCCGGCGAGTGCCAGTACCGATTTCAGCCTGTCCGGCAGACGAATGCTTTCCGGCCGGTGGATAGCGAGCATGGCGCCCGCCGCAAGCTCCCAGAAACGCGTCACCGGCAGATAGAAGTTGCCCACCGGATCGACAGCCGACAACGGCCATGTCAGGACGAAACTGAGTACCGCCAGCACCGCCACGACCGTCAGCATGCGGCGCGGCATCGACCGGTGGAGGAGCCACAGGAGCGGCGGAAACACGAGGTAGAACTGCTCTTCGACCGACAGCGACCAGGTATGCAGCAGCGGCTTCAGTTCGTTGCTGGCCTCGAAATAGTCGACCTCGCCCCAGAGCAGGAAATTCGAGACCATCAGCAGGCTGTGGAACAGCATCTTGCCGAACGCCTTCAGCTCCGGCGGCAGCATCCACATCGCCGCGAAGGGCAGGCAGGCGAGGCAGACGAACAGCAGCGCCGGCGCGATGCGACGAAGCCTTCGCTCGTAGAAGCCGATAATGGAAAAACGGCCGGCCGCCAGATCGTCGAGAATGATCGTGGTGATCAGGAAGCCGCTGATGACGAAAAAGACGTCGACGCCGACGAAACCGCCCGGAAAGCCTGAAAACTGCGCGTGGAAGAAAATGACCGGCACCACGGCCACCGCCCGCAATCCGTCAATTTCCGGCCTGTAGCGCATCTTCACCTCTGCAACCGCATTGCGACTAACAACCCTCGTCGGCCCTGTCCATCCCGGTCGCGGCAAAAGCGGGAGACGGATGCCGCCCTGCTCCCCTCACCGATGCAGCCGATTTCCCGATGGCGAACGACGACGCGGCGGGAGCGCCGGACCGCCGAGGCCGGCAATCCCGTCCACCGGTCATTTCATCACGGTGTTACATAAGCTAGCGATAGAAGGCGCGCGGCATCGCCGATGATCCTTCGAATCGGCGGCTGATCGGGACAATGGGCGCTCATCCATGACCAGAATCACTATCGTGACGGATGCCTGGTATCCTCAGGTGAACGGCGTCGTCCGCTCCATCGAGAATACCAATCGCGAGCTCGACCGCATGGGCGTCGAGGTTTTCATGGTGACGCCGAAGGATTTTACCAACATCCCCTGCCCCACCTATCCGGAAATCCGCCTGTCGGTCACCACCTATGCCCATGTGGCCGGGGCGATTGAGGCGACGATGCCGACCGCGGTCCATATCGCCACCGAAGGGCCGCTCGGCCTGCTCGCCCGTCGCTGGTGCCTGAAGAACGGCATGCCCTTCTCGACCAGCTACCACACCCGTTTTCCCGAATATGTCGCCGCCCGCTTCCCGGTGCCGCTGCGCTGGATGCAGGCCTTCGTCCGCTGGTTCCACAATGCCGGCAACGGCTGCATGGTGGCGACCGCCAGCCTCGAACGCGAACTCTCGAAAATCGGCATCCGCAATCTCCTGCGCTGGAGCCGTGGCATTGACCAGACGGTGTTCCATCCGATGGATCTGGTGGATCGCCCCTTCGATCTGCCGCGGCCGATCTTCATGACGGTCAGCCGTTTGGCCGTCGAGAAGAACCTCCCCGCCTTTCTCGATCTCGACCTGCCCGGTTCCAAGGTCGTCGTCGGTGACGGACCGGCCCGCGCCGATCTCGAGAAACGCTATCCGAACGTCCTGTTCACCGGCATGAAGACCGGCGAGGAGCTGGCGCGGGCCTATGCCCAGGCCGACGTCTTCGTCTTCCCGTCGAAAACCGACACGTTCGGCAACACCATTCTCGAGGCGCTGGCGAGCGGTGTTCCGGTCGCCGCCTATCCGGTCACCGGCCCGATCGACATCATCGAGGAGGGATCCGGCGCCGGCGTGCTGGATGAGGACCTGCGGGAGGCCTGCCTCGCCGCCCTGCGCTGTTCGCGCGAGGATGCCCGCAGCCTGGCGCGCCGCTTCACCTGGGAGGCCGCTTCGAGCCAGTTCCTGCGCAACGTCCTCGCCGCCCAGGCAAATCGCGCCCTGCCCGCCCCCTGATTCGCAATACGCGAAAAAGCCCGGTGCAGAGCAACCGGGCTTTCCGCTGGCAGGACCGGAGGTCCGCCGGAACCGCTTATTTCTTCAGCGCATCGCGCAGCGTGGCGTTCGCTACCGAAACGGCGCTCTTCACGGCGGGCGTCTCGGCAATCGCGTTCAGGAGCACGAAGTCATGGATCGTGCCGTTGTAGCGCATCGACGTCACCTTCACGCCGGCCTGGCTGAGCTTGCGGGCATAAGCCTCGCCTTCGTCGCGCAGCACATCGTTCTCATCGACGATGACGAGTGCCGGCGGCAGGCCGTTCAGCTGTTCGATCGAGGCCTGCAGCGGCGAAGCGGTCGGTTCCTTGCGCTTGTCTGCATCCGGCAGATACTGGTCCCAGAACCACTTCATGGCTTCCTTCGTCAGCCACGGGCCGTTGGCGAACTGGTTGTAGGAACCCGTTTCGAAATCGGCGTCGGTCACAGGGTAGAACAGCACCTGCTGGTCGATCTGCGGACCGCCGCGCTGCTTTGCAAGAAGCGTGAAGGCTGCGGCCATGTTGCCGCCGACGCTGTCGCCGACCACGGCAAGCCGGCTAGCATCGACACCGAATTCCTTCGGGTGTTCGGTCACGTACTTGGCCGTGGCATAAACCTGCTCGATGGCGACGGGATAACGGGCTTCCGGCGAACGTTCGTAATCGACGAAGACGACGGCAGCCTGGGCGCCATTGGCGATCTCGCGGACCAGCCGGTCATGGGTATCGGCATCGCCCAGCACCCAGCCGCCGCCATGGACATAGATGATGACCGGCAGCGTGCCCTTGGCGTCCTTCGGCTTGGTGACGCGGATCTTGGTCTTGCCGGTCGGGCCGATGTCGAGGACCTTGTCCTCCTGCGTGGCGGCGAGCTTCTTCACGTCGATCTTCTGTGCGCCGGAAAGCACGTCGCGGGCATCCGAAGGCGACAGCGTGTAGATCGGCTTGCCGCCGGCCAGCGAGTCGATGAAGGACTGCGTGGTGGGTTCGAGAACCACCTCGGCGGCGACGGCGCCGCTTGCCGGGATGATGACGGAGGCAGCGGCGATTGCGGCTGCGGATACGGTGTTCTTGATCTTGGACATTTCGTTTCTCCTGATCGTGTCGGCCTCGTTGGCCACGCAATTTATATCGCGCACGACATAATCGTTTGCAAACATACTTGTGGCACGGCTGCCATGCAAAAATATTGGTGGCGATTATTTATCGCACGACATAAATGCGGTAGGTTTGAAACCCTGATCCTGGGAGATGACCGAGGAGAGCCCTATGAAAGACGAACTGAAGCTCGATACCTTCCTGTGCTTCGCCCTCTACACGGCGAGCCATGCCATGAACCGCGTCTACAAGCCCCTGCTCGAGGCGCTCGACATCACCTATCCGCAGTTCCTGGTTCTGGTGACCCTATGGGAGAAGGACGGTCAGACGGTCGGCAGCATCGGCGAGAAGCTGTTTCTCGAATCCAGCACGCTGACGCCCCTTCTGAAGCGCCTGGAAGCGGCAGGCTACCTCCGCCGCGAGCGCAGCCGGCAGGATGAGCGCCAGGTGATCATACGGCTGACGGATCAAGGCCGGGATCTGAAGGGCAAGGCGGAAACGATACCGGGCAATATTGTCGCCGCGACCGGCTGCTCGTCCGAAGAGGTCCAGCGGCTGCGCCGCGAAGTCGGCGAACTGCGCGATACGCTGGACAAGAGCACGAACGCCGCCTGAGCCGGTTTCCATCGGAAACCGGCCCCGGATCGGCCTCGTGCCACAATCATGTGTCCGGCGCTAGACGCATTTACGTCGGCAACCGGCAACGCCAATAAACCTCTGCGCGCCGCCCGCCGGACGGCGCGATTGCAGGATCAGCCGCTACGGCCGTCGCGCCAGCGGAAATAGGCGACGCCACTGACGCCGAGACAGACGGCTGCGACAAGACCTGCTACAATCATGAATGATCCTCCCGATCGATGACGCATCGCTCCGGAGACCGGGATGATCTCCGTGAAACGATGCCCTCCTCCTTGCTCCGCAGCCTTCCTGGCCCGCCATCGATGGCGGTGGTGCTGCGCAGCAGGCTCGTGAGTCCTCCAACTGCACAAGCCATGGTGGCAGTCCATCACAGACCGCTAAAGATTGCAAGCCGAAGCAGCCAGGCCATCTTCGCTGAGACCGGCCGCCCATTTCCATTCCGCCCGGCCGGGAGTATGATGACGGCCACGGAAGGATGGGGGCGGCTGTGGCACAGGCATCTCGTCATGACGTTTGGCAATCCGGCGACAGCTACGACAACTATATCGGCCGCTGGAGCAGGCTCGTCGCGCCGCGCTTCCTCGACTGGCTCGATCCCGACAGCGATCTGGACTGGCTGGAGGTCGGCTGCGGCACCGGTGCATTGACCGATACGATCGTCACCCATGCCAGTCCGAGAACGATGCTCTGCATCGACTCTTCGGAAACCTTCCTGGAAAAGGCGCGGGCGGACATCGCCGATCCGCGCGTGGAATTCAGGCTCGGGGACGCACAGGCGCTGTCGGTCGCTCCGGAAACCAGGGATATCGTCGTTTCCGGCCTCGTCTTGAACTTCATCCCGGACCGGACATTGGCTCTGAGGGAAATGCTCCGCGTCGTCCGCCCGCGCGGCATGGTCGCCTTTTATGTCTGGGACTATCCGGACGGAGGCATGGAATTCATGCGGGCTTTCTGGACCGCCGCGACGGCCCTAGACGAGGCCGCCCGCGATCTCGGCGAAGGCACGCGCTTTCCCTTCTGCAATCGGGAAGACCTGCTGGAACTGGCAGGCGAGGCAGGGTTGGCCAAGGCCGAGGCGATACGGATCGAGATTCCGACCCTGTTCAAGACCTTCGACGACTTCTGGCATCCCTTCACTCTCGGGACCGGACCGGCGCCGGGTTATTGCGCCAGCCTCGATCCGGCGGCACGGGACCGGCTGAAGGAAACGCTGCGGGCGGACCTGCCCTTTTCCGGCGACGGTTCCATCCCGCTCAAGGCGCGGGCCTGGGCCATCCGCGGCCGCAGGCACTAGCGGCCGGCCGGTCTCTCCCCGGTGCCGTCTTCACCGCTTCTTTCTGCGGTTCTCGAACGGGTTGTCGCCTGCCTTGAAATGGATGCGGATCGGCACGCCGGGCATCTGGAAATCGTTGCGCAGACCGTTGATCATATAGCGGATATAGCTCTCCGGCAGGGCGTCCGGCCGCGTGCAGGACACCATGAAGGCCGGCGGGCGCGCCTTCACCTGCGTCATGTACTTGAGCTTCAGGCGGCGGCCCGAAACCGCCGGTGGCGGATGCTGCACCTGCGTGCCTTCCAGCCAGCGGTTGAGCCGCGCCGTCGAGATGCGCTTGTTCCACACCCTGTCGGTCGCGATGATCTCCTGCATCAGCTTGTCGAGACCGTAACCGGTCTGGCCGGAAATCGGCACGGCGCGAATGCCGCGCGCCTGCGGCAGGAGCCGCTCCGTCTTTTCGCGCAGATCCGCCAGCACCGCCTGCGGATCTTCAACGAGATCCCACTTGTTGAAGGCCAGCACGGCGGCACGGCCTTCGCGCAGCACCAGGTCGGCAAGCTGCAGGTCCTGCTTTTCGAACGGTATGGTCGCGTCGAAGACGATCACCACCGTCTCGGCGAAGCGGATCGATCG
>JBQGDG010000347.1:0-7683 GCA_052038935.1 Neorhizobium sp.
GGTGACGGCGAGCGGTTCGTCCTTGCGCAGGGCGCGGCGCCAGGCGGGTTGCCGCAAATCCTCGAGTCGCTTGCGGGTGATCTTGTGACCGGGCGCCATGGCGACCGCCGCCTCCAGCGCCAGGATCGCCAGCGTCACCGCGTCGAGCCGGACGTAACATTCGGCGAGCGCGCGGAAATAGCGCGCGTTGTCGGGCACCCTGTAGGTGAGGATCTTGTAGAGTTCCGCGGCGCGGGCGAAATCCTCCGCGTCATAGGCCGCATCCGCCTCGCCGGCCTGTTTCGTCACCGTCGTCTGCATCAGCGCCGAGAGCGGATTGTCGAACCGGTCGAGCGTGGCGACGGTGATTGCCGCCGGCACGGTCGGATGGTCGGGCTTGCGTTTCAGCACCGCCTCGTAATTGCGCAGCGCCGTCTCGTAATCGCCTTCCGCGATCGCCGTCTTCGCTTCCTCGACCAGTTCGAGATTGTGGGTCGAGGCGATCCTGATCGCTTCCACGCCGCCATAGGAATAAAAGAGAGGCGCCGACATGCGCACCCGCTTCGGCGAAAGGCCGAGCACGACCGGCTCCGGTGTCAGGCCGCGAATCACCTCGAAGCGGATGTTCTTCACCAGCCGCGTGCGGCCGTCGGCCCGTTTCTGCCCCTCGTCGTAGCGCGGCGCGCCGAAGGAATAGAATTCCTTCACCAGATAGTGGAAGAAGGAAAGCCGCCTGCCCTCCTCGGGAACCGGCGGATCGAGGACGGCCGCGACCAGCGCTTCCGGCGAGGCGACCGGCGCCGCGAGACCCGGATGGGCATAATAGGCATCGCCGCAGCAAAGCACGGGCCGGCCGGCCGCCAGCGCCAGCAGCCCGACGCCGGAATTGATGACGGCGACGACCGCGGCGAGATCGATCAGGTCCTCCACATGCGCCTCGTCCGGGGCGAAGGTGACGCCGGCGATGTCCGGCCGCGCCGCCTCCAGCGGATGTTTCTTCGCCACCACCACGTATTCTGCCGGATCGAGCGATGCGGCCAGATGCGCGATCCAGCGGTCGAAGCCGGCCGCATCGCCGCAGGGGCCGGCGAAATGGACGGTCGCCGTATCCTGTGGCCGCTGCAGCGCGACGAAGACGACCTTGCGGCCGCCGATGCCGAGCGCGGCGCGCAGGCCGTCGGCGCCCTGGCGGGGGCCGTTGTCCTCCAGCGTATCGCCGGCGCGGTGGGCGGCGAGCCAGTCGGCCATGGCGGCGCGAGAGCTTTCCGCGAGCGGCCTGTCCCAGCGCTCCGGGGCATAGCTGCCGCTGTCGCCGAGAAATCCGCCGCGATCGAAGAACCAGCTGTCCGACAGGCCGCCGCGATCCCAGACGACGAACCGGCGGCCCGATGCCCGGACCGCCCGGTAGAGCGCGAGCCGGTGCTCGTTTCCAGAGGGGTTGAGGAACAGGGTCTGGGTGAAGACGCCTTCTTCCAGCGCGGCGATGAGCGCATCCGCATCGGCGAACTCGCTCTCCTTGCGCATCTCGACCGTGCCGAGCGCCGGAAACGCATGGCGGAGCGCCTGGACGGAGGGCGCATCGGGCACCTTGACGACGAACAGCGTGCGCTCGGCCGAACGGATGTCGGCAAGCGGCATCAGCCAGGAGCGCCCGGCATCGTAATCGCGCATCACCTGGCCGACGCGCTGCTGGTTTTCCGTCTTCGGCGCGACATAGCTCGCATCCTCGCGGCGCGGGTGCCACAGATGCGCCATCTGCAGGCCGCGCTGGAAGACGTCGATCCCGTAGAGCGCGTAATAGGCGCGGAAGCCCTCGTAGCGCTGGATCGAGTTGTTCATCGTGTTGTGGAAATAGCTGACCGGCTTCGGGCCCTTCAGCGCATAGGAGGCCAGCCGGTGCAGGAGTTCGAAATCCTCCGCCCCGTGGCCGACGAAGCTCTGGTCGTGGCCGCCGATGGCGAGCAGGTGGTAGCGGCTCGCGACGATCGCCGAGATCGCATAGGTGTGGTTCTCGAACATGCTCCTGTCGCGCCGCATCACCGCGTCGTGCATCTCGACATCGCCGAGCCCGCCCTCGCCCTGGGCATGCAGATCGAGGTAACGGTCGGTATAGTCCTTCGTCAGGTAGATGCCCGGTACGGCGAAGAAGGCATAGGCATTGTCCGGCATGCCGCGCAGCCGCATCTCGTCGATCAGCCGCTCGTAGCTCGCCCTCGCCATCAGGAAGTCGATGTCGTGGAAGATGACGAGCGGCGTCGTGGCATGCATCGTGCCGATATCGCGGGCGCGCCCGACGCTGAACGGCGCATCGCCGGTCTCCACCCGCACCAGCGGCACGTCGAACCGCGATGCGACGTCGCGCAATTCGCCGGCCCGCTCGGCCGCGGTGCCGTAGTCGACGATGATCGAGGCGTAGGAGGGCGGCAGGGTCGAGAGGATGCGTTCTATCCGCTGCGTCTCGTCATAGATCCGGTCGAGCGAGAGCCGTACCGGAATGACGGCGGTGATCAAAGGCTTCGATGTCAATGTGCCCCCCAAGGCGCTATGCCGCCAACCTATCCACGCAATTCCGTCATGTCCGCTCGTCGAACGGATAGAGGATCCGTCCGACCGCCCGCAGGCGCGGCGAGTTCATGTGCCGGAAGAACGCGATGGGATTGGCCTTGTAACTCTTGATGTCTTTCTTCTTGCCGATCATGCCGACGATCGGCGCGACGATCGGGGTCAGCAGATGACGCCAGCCGAGCAGGCCGTAAGGCCCCCAGGCCTCCCACCGGATCGGCTCGACCTTCTCGAATTCCTGGGCGTAGCGTTCCGGATGGAGGAGCCGTTCCTGCAGCCAGTCGACCGCGCCCTCGAAGGTGATCCGCTTGCCGTTGTTGGGGTTGAAATAGGCCGGATAGACGAGATAGGAGGCGGCGAACACCTCTTCCAGCGACCGCCGGCGGGTGCGCCGCGGATTGGGCTGCCGGTCGTCCGTCAGCCCCCAGCCGGCATAGAACGGGCAGCCGACCACCGTCAGCGGGATGTTCCGCAGCAGCGCCTCGAAACCGCCGAGCGATGTGATCGCATAGGCCCGGTCGATGGAATCGAAGGATTGCGCCAGCGGGATGTTCTCCTTCAGCACATGGCAGATATGCTCGACATCGGCCGGATTGGACTGCGCCGGGCGCACGCCGTTCAGGACGTCGGGATGCGGCTTGTAGATGATCTGCGCATCCGGATTTTCCTCGGCCGCAAGGCGCACGAGATCGTTGTTGGTGATTTCGCGGTCGCATCCGTAGCGGATCGACGCATCGCCCTCCACCTGGCCGATGACCATCACCCGCGGCCTGCTCTTTTCGCCGAGCACGCCGTCGAGCGTCAGGTCCGAGACCGAATTGTACTTGCTGAGCCGGCGCGTCACCAGCATGTCGATCGCCGCCCGCGCGCGCTGCATCAGCTCCTCGTCGGCGACGAAGTCCTCGCTTTCGAGAAGCAGTTCCAGGTCGGAAGGGCCCCTGGCGTCGAAATACGGGCGATGCCGGTCCAGCGCCAGGGAGAGCGGCGGCGTCTTCGCCGCGTTCGGGCGGTTCGACCGCAGGAAACCGTCCTCGATGAAGTGGCAGGGGACGTTGTTGTCGGCAGCGAAAGCCGGCACGCTCCCCGGGATGTTCTGGCTCCAGACGAAGATCTCGGCGCCCGGGGTGCCGGCGATCCGCGGCGCCCATCTCTCGAGGAAGACCTCGTCCGTGACATGGATCGGCAGATAGACGAACTTCCGCTCCGGAAAGAACTTCTTGAAGACGTCCCGCTTCCACCCGTTGATGTGGAATGCGAAGGTCGTCACGCGCTCGGATTGCGTAGTCATTTCTGGTCGCCGTGTTCCCGTGAGGATGCCGATATCGTTCTGCCCCTTGCGACGTGCCATACTCTCTTTGACGGCCCCTAGGCAACTCCAAGCTGACATCGGCACCGGCTTACGCACCGATCACGCGTGCGAAGGCGGGCACGCGGGTGCATAAAAAAGGTTTCGTAGCGGCGGCGATTGTGCCAAGAGGGCGAAAAACAGCTTTGAATGGAGTATTTTCTGAATGCGACTGACGCATCTTCAGAGGCTTGAAGCGGAAGCAATCCATATTTTCCGGGAAGTAGCAGCCACCGCCTCCAATCCGGTCATGCTCTATTCGATCGGCAAGGACTCGTCCGTCATGCTGCATCTGGCGATGAAGGCCTTCTACCCCGCCAAGCCGCCCTTCCCGCTGCTGCATGTCGATACGACCTGGAAGTTCCGCGACATGATCGCCTTCCGCGACGAAACCGTCGCCAAGCTTGGTCTCGACCTGATCGTCCACATCAATCCGGACGGCATCGAGCAGAACATCAACCCCTTCGTCCACGGCTCCAGCGTCCATACCCATGTGATGAAGACGGTCGGCCTGCGCCAGGCGCTCGACCAGGGCAGGTTCGACGCGGCCTTCGGCGGCGCCCGTCGCGACGAGGAGAAGTCGCGCGCCAAGGAGCGCATCTTCTCCTTCCGCACGCCCGGCCACGGCTGGGATCCGAAGAACCAGCGGCCGGAAATGTGGAAGACCTACAACAGCCGCATCGGCAAGGACGAGACGTTGCGCGTCTTCCCGCTGTCGAACTGGACCGAGCTCGACATCTGGCAATATATCCTGATGGAGAAGATCGACATCGTGCCTTTGTATTTCGCCGCCAGGCGGCCGGTGGTCGAGCGCGACGGCATGCTGCTGATGGTCGATGACGAGCGCATGCCGATTGGCGAGAACGAGGAGGTGCGGCAGGAGACGGTGCGGTTCCGCACGCTCGGCTGCTATCCGCTGACCGGCGCGATCCGGTCGGATGCCACGACGCTCGACGAGATCATCTACGAGATGCTGACCGCCAGGACGTCGGAGCGGCAGGGCCGCCTGATCGACAGCGACGAGGCCGGATCGATGGAGAAGAAGAAGCGCGAGGGATATTTCTGATGACAACCGCTTCGGAAAAACCCGCCGCCGTCGGCAACGCCTATCTCAGGGAACAGGAAAGCAAGTCGCTCCTGCGCTTCCTGACCTGCGGCTCGGTCGACGACGGCAAGTCGACGCTGATCGGCCGCCTTCTCTACGATACCAAGCTGATCTTCGACGACCAGCTGTCCGCCCTGCGCGCCGACAGCCGCAAGCACGGCACGACCGGCGAGGATATCGACCTCGCTCTTCTCGTCGACGGCCTCGAGGCCGAACGCGAGCAAGGTATCACCATCGATGTCGCCTATCGCTTCTTTGCGACGCCGCAACGCAAGTTCATCGTCGCCGATACGCCCGGCCACGAGGAATATACCCGCAACATGGCGACCGGCGCCTCGACGGCCGGCCTCGCCGTCGTTCTCGTCGACGCCCGCAAGGGCCTGTTGCCGCAGACGAGCCGGCATTCGCACATCGCCTCGCTGCTCGGCATCCGCCATATCGTGCTGGCCGTCAACAAGATGGATCTCGTCGGTTTCGACCAGTCCGTCTTCGATACGATCTGCGCCGACTACCGGCGCCTGACGGACAATCTCGGCTTCCAGTCCGTCCAGCCCATTCCGATGAGCGCCCGCTTCGGCGACAACGTCGTGACGCGCTCCGGGTCGACCGGATGGTACGACGGCCCGTCGCTGCTCGAATATCTGGAAAGCGTCGACGTCGATGTCGACGAGGTGACGAAGCCATTCCGCTTCCCGGTCCAGTACGTCTCCCGTCCGAACCAGGATTTCCGCGGTATCGCCGGACAGGTGGCCTCGGGACGCATCGCCGTCGGCGACAAGGTCATCGCCGCGAAATCGGGCATATCCTCCACGGTCAAGGAAATCGTCACTTTCGACGGAAGCCTCGAACAGGCTCAGGAAGGCCAGCCGGTCACGCTGGTGCTCGAGGACGACATCGACATCTCCCGCGGCAACATGCGGGCCGCGGCCGGAGACGGTCCCCATGTCGTCAACCAGTTCCAGAGCCATATCATATGGTTCGACGCACAGCCGATGATACCGGGTCGCGAATATGTCCTGCGCACGGAGACCGACAGCGTCAGCGCAACCGTGACGACGCTCAAATATTCGATCGACATCAATACGCTTGCCCATACGGCCGCGACGTCGCTCAAGATGAACGACATCGGTGTCTGCAACGTCGAGACCCAGGCGCCGATCTGCTTCGACGCCTACAGGGACAACCGCACCACCGGCAATTTCGTCATCATAGACCGGCTGACCAACCGCACGCTCGGCGCCGGCATGATCGATTTCCCGTTGCGCCGCGCCACCAATATCCAATGGCAGGCCCTCGACGTCGATCGCGCCAGCCGGGCCGCGCTGAAAGGGCAGAAGCCCGCGGTCGTGTGGTTCACCGGTCTCTCCGGCGCCGGCAAGTCGACGGTTGCGAACCGGCTGGAAAAGCTTCTGCATTCGGAAGGCCGGCATACCTACCTGCTCGACGGCGACAATGTCCGCCACGGCCTGAACAAGGATCTCGGCTTCAAGGACGAGGACCGCGTCGAGAATATCCGACGCGTTGCCGAAGTGGCCAAACTGATGGCCGATGCCGGCCTCGTCGTCATCGTGTCCTTCATCTCTCCATTCCGTTCCGAACGGCGTCTTGCCCGCGAACTGATGGTAGAAGGGGATTTCTTCGAGGTCTTCATCGACACCCCGCTGGAGGAATGCGAGCGCCGCGACCCCAAGGGCCTCTATCAGAAGGCGCGGCGCGGCGAGATCCAGAACTTCACCGGCATCAGCTCTCCCTACGAGCCGCCGGAGAACCCGGAACTGCAGCTGTCGACGGTCGGTCAGGATCCGGAAAAGCTGGCGGTGCTGATCGCCAAGCAGCTGCGCAATGCGGGCAAGCTGGACAAGTAGGACAGCCATATCTTCATAATGAAGACGGCGTGCCCGTGGCGAACGGGCATGCTTCCGGCAGGAATGGCGCGCGGGATGGCGCTCCTGTCCGGTCGCTAGTTCCGGCCGATATCCTCGGCGATCGCTGCCGCCACCTGCTTCGCCTGGTTGCGGATATCCGGCACGGCCGTGATCTCCCAGAACTGGCCGGCCGTCAGCGCACCGACCGCAAACAGCCTTTCATGCGCTCTGCCCTGCGGGCAGCAGACCCGGGACTGCCGGTCGACGCTGACGCCGAGGCCGAGTTCGTCCATCGCGATCAGTGATTCCTCGCGCATCTGCTGCAAAAGCGGCGAATGGGCGATGCCTGCGCGCTCCATGCCGGTACAGTTGACGATCCAGTCGACATCCAGGCTTCTGATCTCCTGGCTGCCGCGCTGGCGGAAGCAGATTTCGATCCTGCCGTCGGCTTCGCGGATTTCGCGGATGAAGCCTGCATCCACGGCCACCGTCCCGTCTCTCAATAAGGGTTCGAACAGGGACCAGACCTGCGGCGCCAGCCGGTGGCGATGAATGTTCCACCAGGCCAGTGCGTGACGCAGGAAACGGGATCTCTGCGCGACATTGAGTTCCTGCCAGAGCGCCTGGGTCCGCGTGCGCAGGCCGTCCATGAGCCCACGCCAGTCGTCTCCGGCGCGCACCTGCCGGCGAAAGCCCGCCAGTATCGCGCTCAGTTCCCGGCTGCCGGCCGGCAGGGCCGGCTCCACCGGCGCCGACTTCGTCACGCTGTGCGGATGCGGAACCAGACCGCGTCGCGACAGGACGTGGATCCTGCCGCGATGGCCGTG
>JBQGDG010000348.1:0-3163 GCA_052038935.1 Neorhizobium sp.
CAGGGCGGCACCACGTCGGTGTCCAACCTCGGCATGTTCGGTGTCTCGTCCTTCACCTCGATCGTCAACCTGCCGCAGGCCTCGATCGTCTCGATCGGCGCCGGCGTCGAGAAGCCGGTCGTCCGGAACGGCAAGATCGAAGTCGGCACGGTGATGACTGCGACCTTCGCCTTCGACCACCGCGTCATCGACGGCGCGCTCGGCGCGGAACTCGCGTCCGCCTTCAAGCGCTACATCGAAAACCCGATGTCGATGCTGGTGTAGTCTGGTCTGTCCCTCCCTCTCGCGGGGGAGGGCTTCCGCCCGAGCGGGCGGACAAGGTGTCGGAGGCGTGCCCATGAAAACCGTTCTCTGCTTCGGTGATTCACTGACCTGGGGTTATGATCCCGAAGGACCGGGCAGGCACGCGTTCGAGGATCGCTGGCCAAGCGTTCTGGGCGCAGCCCTGGGCGAGGGCGTTACGGTGATCGCCGAGGGGCTGAATGGCCGCACGACCGGCTACGACGATCACCTCGCGGATTGCGACCGCAACGGCGTGAAGAATTTCCCGACGGTGCTGCATACCCATATGCCGCTCGATCTCGTCGTTCTCATGCTCGGCACCAACGACATGAAGCCGATGATCGCCGGAACCGCTCACGCAGCGAGGGCGGGTATTCAGCGGCTGGTGGGATTGATCCGGCATCACGAATATTCCTTCGACTACGACGCGCCCGAGGTGCTGATCGTAGCCCCGCCGCCCCTCTGCGAGACCGCCGATCCGGTCTTCTCGGCAATTTTCAAGGGCGGTATCGAGCAGTCTGCGATGCTCGCCTCCCTCTACAGGGACCTTGCAGACGATCTCGGCTGCGGTTTCTTCGACGCGGGATCGGTCGCAAGGACAAGCCCCATCGATGGCGTGCACCTGACCGGTGACAGCACACGGGCCATCGGACGGGGTATCGAGCCGATCGTCCGCGTGATGCTCGGGCTCTGACAATCACAATCACCGGGCAGGCCGGTAACGCCGCCCGACCAAGATCAATGTAAGGATAAAGGCAGGAAACCATGGCTCAATCCTACGACCTCATCGTCATCGGGTCCGGTCCGGGCGGCTATATCGCCGCCATCCGTGCCGCCCAGCTCGGCATGAAGGTTGCCGTCGTCGAACGCGAGCATCTGGCCGGTATCTGCTCCAACTGGGGCTGCATTCCGACCAAGGCACTGCTGCGGACCGCGGACGTGCTGCACACTGCCACCCATGCCAAGGACTACGGCCTTACGCTCGAAGGCTCGATCAAACCTGACGTCAAGGCTATCGTCGCACGCTCACGCGGGATTGCGGCGCGCATGAACAACGGCGTCGGCTTCCTGTTCAAGAAGAACAAGGTCGACATCATCTGGGGTGAAGCGAAGATCACCAAGCCGGGCGAGATCGTCGTCGGCAAGTCGACCAAGCCGGTCGTCGAGCCGCAGGGTCCCGTTCCGAAGAATACGCTGGGCGAGGGCACCTACACCGCCAAGCACATCATCGTCGCGACCGGTGCCCGTCCGCGTGCGCTGCCGGGCATCGAGCCGGACGGCAAGCTGATCTGGACCTATTTCGAAGCGATGAAGCCTGAAGAGCTGCCGAAGTCGCTGCTCGTCATGGGTTCCGGCGCGATCGGCATCGAATTCGCCTCTTTCTACCGCACGATGGGCGTCGATGTGACCGTCGTCGAAATCATGAGCCAGGTCATGCCGGTGGAAGATGCGGAAATCTCCGCCTTCGCCAGGAAGCAGTTCGAGAAGCAGGGCATCAAGATCCATCTCGAAGCCAAGGTCGCCAAGGTTGAGAAGGGTGCAAACTCGATTACCGCGACGATCGAGAAGAAGGATGGTTCGTCCGAGAAGATCACCGCCGACCGGATGATCTCCGCAGTCGGTGTTCAGGCCAATATCGAGAATATCGGCCTCGAAGCAGCCGGCGTGAAAACCGAGCGCGGCTTCATCGTCATCGACGGTTACGGCAAGACCAACGTCAACGGTATCTACGCGATCGGCGACGTTGCGGGTGGCCCGCTGCTCGCCCACAAAGCCGAGCATGAAGCCGTGGTCTGCGTCGAGAAGATCGCCGGCCTGCCGAACGTGCATCCGACCGACAAGGGCAAGATCCCCGGCTGCACCTATTGCAACCCGCAGGTCGCCTCCGTCGGCCTTACCGAAGCCAAGGCCAAGGAGCAGGGTCGCGACATCCGCGTCGGCCGCTTCTCGTTTGCCGCAAACGGCAAGGCTGTCGCGCTCGGCGAGGACCAGGGCATGGTCAAGACGATCTTCGACAAGAAGACCGGCGAACTGCTCGGTGCCCACATGGTCGGCGCGGAAGTCACCGAACTGATCCAGGGCTTCGTCGTCGCCATGAACCTCGAGACGACCGAGGAAGACCTGATGCACACGATCTTCCCGCATCCGACGATTTCGGAATCGATGAAGGAAAGCGTGCTGGATGCCTATGGCCGCGTGTTGAACGCGTAAGGGCACTGGCAAGAATTGCCCCTCACCCTAACCCTCTCCCCGCAGGCGGGGCGAGGGGACGTGTCCCGCCTAAGGTCGGAGGAGACGGAGAGGGTGCGGCACGGGTCCTTCTCCCCGTTTACGGGGAGAAGGCGGCGGCAGCCGGATGAGGAGCGAACCTCGAGGCCAGACCCGGCTATGATCGTTGCGAACGGGCAATCTGTCGCCCATATGTATTTCACCGCACAGGCGGGTAGGGTTTAAGGGAATTTCTCATGGGCGTCGGCTGGATTTCAGCAATCATCATCGGTGGTCTGGCGGGATGGCTTGCCGGCAAGCTGATGGATATGCGCTTCGGCATCTTCATGAATATCGTGATCGGCATTGTCGGCGCCGTGCTCGCCAATGCGATTTTCGACAGTGCCAATATCCATGTCGCCAGCGGATGGCTGGGTTATCTGGTGCAGGGTTTCGTCGGTTCCTGCATTTTGCTATTTGTCGCCAAGCTCGTCAGGCGCTGATCACTCCCGCCGACCGGGCGATTGAAAGCAGGTTTCATGGTTACCATTCTCGACAGGATCACGCCTTCCGCTGATAAGCGTGTTCGCCATCCCGAAAAGGCGCATCGACCCGATACCGAGGTGATGCGCAAGCCTGAATGGATCCGCGTCAAGGCGCCGGTCTCGAAGGG
>JBQGDG010000349.1:0-5069 GCA_052038935.1 Neorhizobium sp.
CTCGATATCCACCGTCTTCGGCCGGTTCAGCATCGCCACGATATCCCGCACGATCAGCAGCGCATGTTCGTCGTTCTCGGCGACATGATCGACCACGCCGGACTTGCGGCCATGGGTTTCGGCGCCGCCCAGTTCTTCCGCTGAAATCACCTCGCCGGTCGCGGCCTTCACCAGCGGCGGGCCGGCCAGAAAGATCGTGCCCTGATCGCGCACGATCACCGTCTCGTCCGACATGGCCGGAACATAGGCGCCGCCTGCCGTGCAGCTTCCCATCACACAGGCGATCTGCGGAATGCCTGCTGCCGACATCTGCGCCTGATTGTAGAAGATCCGGCCGAAATGGTCGCGGTCGGGGAAGACCTCGGCCTGATGCGGCAGGTTCGCGCCGCCGGAATCCACCAGGTAGATGCAGGGCAGGCGGTTTTCCGATGCGATCTCCTGCGCCCGCAGATGCTTCTTCACCGTCATCGGGAAATAGGCGCCGCCCTTCACGGTGGGATCATGCGCGACGATCATGCACTCGCGGCCGGACACCCTGCCGATGCCGGCAATCATGCCCGCGCCCGGCGCTTCGCCGCCATACATGCCGCCCGCCGCGAGCTGCCCGATTTCCAGAAGGGGCGAGCCCGGATCGAGAAGCCGCTGCACCCGGTCGCGCGGCAGGAGTTTCCCGCGCGCGACATGGCGTTCGCGATGGCTTTCCGATCCGCCGCGTGCCGCCGTCGCCACCTTCGCCCGCAGTTCTTCGGCGAGCGCACGGTTGTGCGCGTCGTTGGCCATGAAGCCATCGGAATTGCGGTCGAGCAGGGTGCGGATCGGCGGCATCAGCCCTTGCCTCCCGCACCGATGACTTCGCGGCCGATCAGCATGCGGCGCACCTCGTTGGTGCCGGCCCCGATATCGAGCAGCTTGGCGTCGCGCCAGAAACGCTCCACCGGCCAGTCCCTGGTATAGCCGGCGCCGCCGAGCGCCTGGATCGCCTGTTCGGACACCCTCACGGCGCTTTCCGAGGCGTAGAGGATCGCGCCGGCAGCATCCTGCCGCGTGGTCTTTCCGGCATCGCAGGCGCGCGCCACGGCATAGACATAGGCGCGGGCGGAATTCAGCGCCACGACCATGTCGGCGACCTTCGCCTGCATCAACTGGAAACTGCCGATTGGCGTGCCGAACTGTTTTCGCTCCCGTACATACGGCAGGACGACATCGAGGCAGGCCTGCATGATGCCGAGCTGGATGCCGGACAGCACGACCCGTTCGTAGTCGAGGCCGGACATCAGCACCTTCACGCCGCCGTTCAGCGGGCCCATCACGTTCTCTTCCGGCACGAAGCAGTCGTTAAACACGAGTTCGGCCGTCGGAGAACCGCGCATGCCGACCTTGTCGATCTTCTGGCCAATGGAAAAGCCGGGAAAATCCTTCTCGACGAGGAAGGCGGTGATACCCTTCGATCCCGCCTCGGGCACCGTCCTGGCGTAGACGACGAGTGTTTGCGCGTATGGCGCGTTGGTGATCCAGAACTTGGTTCCGTTCAGGCGGAAGCCTCCATCGACCTTGTCGGCCCTGAGCCGCATGGACACGACATCCGAACCGGCACCGGCCTCGGACATGGCGAGGCTGCCGACATGTTCGCCGGAAATCAGGCCGGGCAGATATCTCGCCTTCTGTTCGGCTGACGCCCAGCGCGCGATCTGGTTGACGCAGAGGTTGGAATGTGCCCCGTAGGACAGGCCGACGGAGGCGGAGGCGCGGCTCACCTCCTCGCAGGCGACGACATGGTCGAGATAACCGAGGCCAAGCCCGCCATCCTCCTCCGCGACCGTGATGCCGTGCAGCCCGAGCGCACCCATCTCCGGCCAGAGTTCGACCGGAAAGCGGTCCCTGCCGTCGATCTCGGCGGCCATCGGCGCGATGCGGTCGTGCGCGAACCGGCGTGTGGTTTCGCGGATCGAGATCGCCATTTCGCCCAGTCCGAAGTCCATCTCAGTCATGCGGGGCTTCCTCCCAGAGAGCCTTCATGCAAACCCTTAGTGCCGGTCAGATATGCAGTGCGTGCCCCATGGCCTTCAGGGCGGCTTCCTGCAGGGCTTCGCTGCGTGTCGGATGCGCATGGATCGTGCCGGCGATGTCCTCCAGCCGTGCACCCATCTCGATCGCCAGCGAAAAGGCGGCGGAGAGTTCCGACACGCCGGATCCGACCGCCTGCAACCCCAGCACCACATTGTTGTCGGCACGCGCCACCACGCGCACGAAACCGTCTTCGTCCTGCATCGTCATGGCCCGCCCGTTGGCGGTGAAGGGGAATTGTCCGATCTTCACGTCATAACCCTGGCCGCGCGCCTCATCGGGTGAAAGGCCGGCGCTGACGATTTCCGGGTCGGTAAAGCAGATCGACGGGATGGAGCGCCTGTCCCAGGCACGCTTCTTCCCGGCTACGATTTCCGCCACCATCTCGCCCTGCGCCATGGCACGATGCGCAAGCATGGGCTCGCCGGTGACGTCGCCGACCGCATAAATGCCGCGCATCGATGTGCGGCAGCGGTCGTCGATCCGCAGGTAGGGGCCCGAACGGTCGAGATCGAGATCTTCCAGCCCCGATCCGGTGGTTCGCGGCCGCCGGCCCACGGCGACGAGGATCCGGTCCGCCGGCAATTCCTGCTGCCCGTCCGGCCCGTCCACGACGAGCGCATCGCCCTTTTCCGAAAGCCCGACGGCCGTCGTCTCGGTCAGGATCCCGATGCCGCGGTCGATCAGCCTGCGCTTCACCGGCTTGACGAGGTCGGCGTCATACAGCGGCAAAAGCTGTGCCGTCGCCTCGACCACCGTCACCTGAGACCCCATCTTGGAAAAGGCCGTGCCGAGTTCGAGGCCGATATACCCACCGCCGACAACGACGAGCTTCTTCGGCAGGTCCGTCAGCGACAATGCCTCGGTCGAGGATATGACCCGGCCACCGAAAGGCAGCGCGGCAAGCTCGACCGGATCGGAACCCGTCGCGATCACCACTGTCTCGGCGCGGATGATCTGCTGACCGGTCTCGGTTTCCACTTCCACCGTCTTGCCATCGCGAAAGCGGGCGCGTCCATGGACGATCTTGACCCGCGACTTCTGCAGCAGGCCCGAGACGCCGCCGGTCAGCCTGCCGACAATGCCGTCTTTCCAGGCGACGGTTTTTGACAGGTCGATCGATGCGGTCTCGACGCGGATGCCGAGCGCGCTGTTACCGGCCGCCATGGAGCGGGTCGCATCGAACGTGTCGGCCGCATGGATCAGCGCCTTGGACGGTATGCAGCCGATTGTCAGGCAGGTGCCGCCGGGCTTGCCCGCCTCGACGATCACCGTATCGATGCCGAGCTGGCCGGCCCGGATGGCGCAGACATAACCGCCCGGACCGGCGCCGATGACGAGCAGCTTGCAGGAAATCTCTTTCATGGCTCAGCCTTCGATAAAGATAAGGGCCGGGGTTTCCATCAGCGTGCGCAGTCGCTGGACGAAGGTCGCCGCATCCCATCCATCGACGATCCGGTGGTCGAAGCTGGACGAGAGGTTCATCATCTTGCGCGGGATGAACTGCGCACCGTCCCAGACCGGCCGGGTGGCGATCTTGTTGACGCCGACGATCGCGACTTCCGGATGGTTGATGACGGGCGTGGAGACGATGCCGCCGAGCGCGCCGAGCGAACTGATCGTGATGGTCGAGCCCGTGAGTTCGTCACGCGTGGCGGTGCCGGCGCGTGCAGCCTCCGCAAGCCGGCTCATTTCGGCCGCGCAGTCCCAGATGCTGCGCGCTTCGGCATGTCTCACGACAGGCACGGTGAGGCCGGCAGGCGTCTGGGTGGCTATGCCGATATGCACGGCGCCGAACCGGGTGAGGACGCCGGCATCGTCGTCGAACGTGGCATTGACATCCGGCTGCTCGGCGACAGCCCTGACCAGTGCCCGCATCAGAAAGGGCAGAAGGGTGAGTTTCGGATGGTCGGGCTTTCGTTCGCCGTTCATCGTGGCGCGCAATTCCTCGAGCGCCGTCACGTCCACTTCCTCGACATAGGTTATGTGGGGAATACGCGAGGTGGAAAGGACCATTTTTTCGGCAATGCGGCGGCGGAGGCCGGTCAGCTTGACGTCGTCCTTCGAGGTCCTTTTCGCGAGGCCCTGCAGTGCCTGAGGCGCATCCCTGCCGTGAGCGATGAACTGTTCGACGTCGTCGCGCAGGATGCGTCCGGCAGGACCCGTCCCGTGCAGCCGACGCAGATCTATGCCGTTCTCGCGCGCAAGCAACCGAACCGAGGGAGCGGCCAGGGGCTTGTCGATCTCCGGCGCCGGGGGACGGGGCGCGGAGCGAGCGGGAACCGGTGACGGAGCAGGAGGCGCCGGCGGACTTTCGACGGCCGCAGCGGGTTCGGAGGATCGCGCCTCGGGCGCCGCCGCGGCTGTCTGCGGGGCTGCGGTCTCCTCTCCATCGCCATCCGTCCGGATCCGGATGAGCGGTGCCTTCACGGCGATCGTATCGCCCACCTCGCCGCCGAGCCAGAGGACGATGCCGCTGACGGGGGAGGGAATTTCCACGGTCGCCTTGTCGGTCATCACGGCGGCGACCACCATGTCCTCGCGCACCGGGTCGCCGATCTTCACCTGCCACTCGACAAGCTCGGCTTCGGCGATGCCCTCGCCCACGTCGGGCATCTTGATGGTGAATTCACCCATGGCTCAGGCCTCCATGACGTCGGTGAGCGCGCGCCCGACACGGGCGGGGCCCGGGAAGTAATCCCATTCCTGCGCATGCGGATAGGGCGTATCCCAGCCGGCGACGCGCGTGACCGGCGCTTCGAGATGGTAGAAACAATGTTCCTGCACCAGCGCCACGATTTCCCCGCCGAAGCCGGAGGTGAGCGTCGCCTCGTGCACGACGACGCAGCGTCCGGTCTTGGCAACCGATTTGACGATCGTATCGAGATCGAGCGGCATGAGGCTTCTCAGATCGATCACCTCGGCGTCGATGCCGGTATCGGCGGTAGCGGCCAGTGCTACGTGCACCATCGTGCCGTAGGCGATCACGGTGACGGCGGCCCCTT
>JBQGDG010000350.1:0-3021 GCA_052038935.1 Neorhizobium sp.
CGTCCGATCGAGAACCCGGAGGCGCGCTATTACAAGACGGGCAAGCCGTTCCTTGCGGTGCCGAGCGCGATCGCCGCGCACAATTGGCAGCCGATGAGCTTCAACCCTCAGGCTGGCCTTGCCTATATCCCGGCACAGATCGTCGGCTCGGCCTATCTCAATCCCTCGTCGGACCTGGATAAGGCGAAGCCGCTCGGCTTCAACGTCGGCCAGGATCTCGGCAACGCCATGTATCCGCGCGATCCGGCAGCGGTGAAGCAGGCGATCGCCGGCGCCACCGGGCGGCTCGTCGCGTGGGATCCGGTCGCCAACAAGGCGCGCTGGACGGTGGATTATCCGACGCCGTGGAATGGCGGCACGATGACGACCGCTGGCAATCTCGTCTTCCAGGGAACGGCACTCGGCGAGTTCCGCGCCTATGCCGCGGATAGCGGAAAGCAGCTCTTCACCTATCCGGTCGGCACCGGGATCATGGCCGGCGCGTCAACCTTCATGATCGGCAACGACCAATATGTGGCGGTGCTCGCCGGGCGCGGCGGCGCGCTGCCGCTGTCGATCGGCTATGCCATCGGCAAGGCACGCGACGTGCCGAACGTGCCGCGCCTCTTGGTGTTCAAGCTCGGCGGCACGGCAAAGCTGCCGGAAACCAAGCCGCAGGATTCGACCCCGGTGGCCCTGCCCGAGAACAAGGCGACTCCGCAGCAGGTGGCACAGGGCCAGGCGCTGTTCGGCCGCTATTGCCAGGTCTGCCATGGCGCCAGCGCTGGCGGCGGCGGCGTGCTGCCGAACCTGCAGCGTTCCGCGACGCTCGGCGACCCCGACACGTGGAAGGCGATCCTGATCGACGGCATGCTGAAGGACCGCGGCATGGTTAGCTTCGCGAAGGTGCTGACGCCAGAACAGGCGCAGCTGATCCGCCTCTACGTCATTGACGAGGCGCATTGGGCGCAGAAGAACTTCGGCGGCGGTACCAAAACAGTGGCGCCGGCGCCGGGCGCGCAGAAATCCCCGGTGCCGACGGGGGTTCGCTGACAAGAAGTCGTCCGTGCCCCACAAACCGGCATGTACCCGCCCCCTGCCCAATCCTTAGGCAGCGGTTGTCGGTCGCCGGGGCGAGTCGCCGCCTTGCCCTTCGGGGCGGCGACTGGCACGTTCGATGCAAGCACCAGTCACGGGGCGAGGGTTCTAACCAAGGGGTGGGCGTTTCCGCGTGAAGAAGATCGAAGCGATCATCAAGCCGTTCAAGCTCGATGAGGTGAAGGAAGCGCTGCACGAAGTGGGCGTGTCCGGAATCACCGTGACCGAGGCCAAGGGCTTCGGCCGGCAGAAGGGCCATACGGAGCTGTATCGCGGCGCCGAATATGTCGTGGATTTCCTGCCCAAGGTGAAGCTCGAGGTCGTCGTGGAAGACGGTCTGGCCGAGCGCGTCGTGGAAGCGATCGCGCAGGCGGCACAGACCGGCCGGATCGGCGACGGCAAGATCTTCGTCATTCCCGTCGAAACGGCGCTGCGAATCCGCACCGGCGAGCGTAACGACGACGCGATCTGACCCGCACCATCCGGCACAGACCGGAAAAAACTTCGTCCCGTCATCGCGACCGCCGGCTTCCGTTCGGCGGCGCAACCGCAAGAGAGAGTAACGACCATGGCAGCGACCGCCGCAGACATCATCAAGAAGATCAAGGACGAGGAGATCGAGTGGGTCGATCTTCGTTTCACCGATCCCAAAGGGAAGTGGCAGCACCTGACCATGGTGTCGTCCGTGATGGGCGAGGATGAGTGGACCGACGGCCTGATGTTCGACGGCTCGTCGATCGAGGGCTGGAAGGCGATCAACGAGAGCGACATGATCCTGAAGCCGGATCTGGACGCGGTGTACACCGATCCCTTCTCGGCCACCCCGATGCTGATCGTGTTCTGCGACATCGTCGAGCCGTCGACCGGCGAAGGCTACAGCCGCGATCCGCGCACCACCGCAAAGCGCGCCGAGGCCTATGTCAAGGAAACCGGCATCGGCGACACCGTTTATGTCGGCCCGGAAGCCGAATTCTTCATGTTCGACGACGTCCGCTTCGACACGTCGTACAACCAGTCGTATTTCAAGATCGACGATATCGAGCTGCCGACCAACACCGGCCGCGAATATGAAGGCGGCAACCTCGCACACCGTCCGCGCGCCAAGGGCGGCTATTTCCCCGTCGCGCCGGTCGACAGCGCCGTCGACATCCGCGGCGAGATGGTCTCCACCATGCTCGAAATGGGCCTGCCCTGCGACAAGCACCACCACGAGGTGGCCGCTGCGCAGCACGAGCTCGGCCTCACCTTCGGCACGCTGACCACCACCGCCGATCGCATGCAGATCTACAAGTATGTCGTGCACCAGGTCGCGCATGCCTATGGCAAGTCGGCGACCTTCATGCCCAAGCCGATCAAGGAAGATAACGGCTCGGGCATGCACACCCACTTCTCGATCTGGGAAGGCAAGACCCCGCTGTTCGCCGGCAACGGCTATGCCGGGCTCAGCGAGACCTGCCTCTACTTCATCGGCGGCATCATCAAGCATGCCAAGGCGATCAACGCTTTCACCAACCCTACCACCAACAGCTACAAGCGGCTGGTGCCCGGCTATGAGGCGCCGGTGCTGCTTGCCTATTCGGCGCGCAACCGTTCGGCATCGTGCCGCATCCCGTACGGCACCGGCCCGAAGTCGAAGCGCGTCGAAGTGCGCTTCCCGGACGCGATGGCGAACCCGTACCTCGCCTACGCCGCGCTGCTGATGGCCGGCCTCGATGGCATCCAGAACAAGATCCATCCGGGCGAGGCGATGGACAAGAACCTCTATGACCTGCCGCCGGCAGAGCTCGCCGAGGTGCCGACCGTCGCCGCCTCGCTCCGTGAGGCGCTCGACAGCCTGCTCGCCGATCACGACTTCCTGCTGAAGGGCGACGTGTTCACCAAGGACCAGATCGAGGCCTATGTCGAAATGAAGTGGGCCGAGGTCGCGCGCTGGGAAATGACGCC
>JBQGDG010000351.1:0-11003 GCA_052038935.1 Neorhizobium sp.
ATCCGCCCCTATCGCTATAGCCGCTAACGCGGGCCGACGCTTCGACGAGCGGCCATCGCCCTTCCCGCTATGGACAGACAGGGCGTCCGGCGCAGCAAGTCTGAATACGGACGCCACACCGGACCCGAAACGCAAAAAGGCCCGGCGTTGGCCGGGCCTTTCCGAACTGAATTCCCGAAGGAATTAGAACGTGCGCTGCAGGCGGATCATGCCGGTGAACTGATCGTCGTCCAGGATGGCATTGTCTACGCTCGTGTAGGAGATTTCCGGCTGGATCAGGAGACCAGAAACCGGGGTCCACTTGACGTTCGCGGTAGCAGCGAAGACGTCCGAGTCGGTGTAGGCGAGCTGTACGTTAGCTGCGAGTTCGCTGCTGAACTTGTAGCCAGCGCCACCCCAGACAGCCCAGTCGCCCCAGCCGATAGCGCCGTTGCCGTAGTTGGTGCCCGGAGCATACTTGTTGAGCGTGTCGCCATCGGTGTTCCAGCCACCCATGACCCAAGCGGTGAAGCCACCGAAGGTGCCGCCGACGCGAGCCTTGATCGCGCCTTCTTCAGCCGATTCGTCGTAACCGCCGACGACTGCTGCGAAGAAGGTCTTGTTGTCGAACTTGACACCAGCAACGACGTCAACCCAGTCGCTTGCAGAGCCACCGTCGTTTTCGATGTTGCCGTCGTCTTCGAGAGCGACAACAGCCGAGAAGCCGTTGCCGGCGTCGAAGGTGTAGGCAACCTGGTTCAGTTCGAACGGACCGTAGGAGATCACGTCGTCGTTGATGACGTCGCCGGCGTAGCCGATGAACGAGGAGTAGTAGGAGTCAGCGAGACCGACGAGGAAGCCGCCGAGCTGGATGTTGGCGCCGATCAGACGGGTACGGGTGTTGTTGCCGTCGATGGTCGAAACGTCGTAGCGCGGGTTGTAGTCGAAGCGGGTCGTGATGCTCGTCTTGAGAGCGCCCCACTCGGTGTCCGTTGCCGTGTTCAGGTAGATTTCGGCGCGGGTGTTGGTGTAGGTGCCGTCGCTGTCAACAGCGTAGGCATTGCCGTACTTGGCGTCGAAACGAACGCGACCGCCGACCTTGAGGCAGGTTTCGGTGCCCGGGATGTAGAAGTAGCCGGTGCCGAATGCGTCGCAAACGCGAACGTATTCCATCGGCTCGGGCTCGGCAGCTACGATAGCGTCGGCAGCCTGAGCGCCGGATACTGCTGCGAGAGCTGCAGCGGAGCCGAGAAGAAGGCTCTTGATGTTCATGATTGACCTCCAGTCAAAGTTTCTGTCCAGGGTTGGGTTTACTTTGCCAAAGGCCATTGTTCCCTGCCCACCCCACGCTTGAAAACAAGCGAACCACCGCCGTTTCCGATGCTGAAAATACAAAAGGCGGTTGATCATGCAATCGTGAACTGACGGCGAAAGAGGATGCGCGACCTGCTTCGCCAAGCCATGTTGCCGAAACAACACAAAACGGCTGGTGCCGGTCGTTAAAATTTTACCTTTGATTAAGAAAGCGCTTAGGTTCCGGTGGTTTAGCGCAAAGCCGACATCGGCCGGCGGACGCGGCGGATGTGGCGCCTCGGCCACAGCGGCGAGATCCAGCCCGCCTTGGGAAAGGCACGAAAAACGGATTTTCGGGAAAACAGATGGCGGAGAAGATGGGATTCGAACCCACGATACGCTTTTGACGTATACTCCCTTAGCAGGGGAGCGCCTTCGACCACTCGGCCACCTCTCCGGTGCGGCCTGATTATTGCGAAAGATTCCCGAATGCAAGGTCTTTTCACAAAAAGACGTCGGTAGGCCGGCTATTTGCACACAAGATGCGATTCGGCACAGGGCGGGGCCTGCCGGCGCAGTTCCGGCAGGCCGCTTTCCCGGCCGATCTCAATATCCGGCGCCCGAAGCACCGCCGCCGGTTCCGCGGCCATACCGGCCGGCCAGGGCGCGGATCGCCGCTGCAAATTCCGTCACGTCGGAACCGACGGCCACGAACGTCGCGCCGAGATCGAGATAACGCCGGTTGAAAGTCTCGTTGAAGGTGAGAATGCCGGCCGGCTTGCCCGCGGCGGTGATTCTGCCGATCGCCTTCTCGATGACCTCCTGCACTTCCGGCGCCTCGATTCGACCGAGATGGCCGAGATCGGCGGAAAGGTCGGCCGGGCCGATGAAGACGCCGTCGACGCCGTCCACCGCGGCGATCGCCTCGAGATTGTCGATCGCTGTGCGGGTCTCGGCTTGCACCAGCAGGCAGATCTCGTCATCCGCCGTCTGGGCGTAGTCGGCAACGGCATTGTAGCCGGACGCGCGCGCGACGGCGGCGCCCAGACCGCGGGTGCCGCGCGGCGGATAGCGGACGGCGCGGACCAGCGCCTCTGCCTGTTCCGGCGTATCGACCATGGGGATGAGAAGGGTGCGGGCACCGGCATCGAGAAGCTGCTTGATCAGCCACGCTTCCCCGACCGGCGGACGCACGACCGGTTCAGCAGCCGAAGGCGCGATGGCCCTCATCTGCGCGATGATGCTGCGAAGATCGTTCGGACCGTGTTCCGAATCGATGACGAGCCAGTCGAAGCCCGCGGACGCGGCAATCTCGGCCGGCAGCGCCTCGCCGGTATTCAGCCAGAGGCCGATCTGCGGCCGGCCGGCCGTCAGCGCCGCCTTGAACTGATTGCGTGGTGCAGGCATGTCTTCTCCTTCGTCGTCGAGCACGAAGCGGGTCCGGCCGTCGAAGCCGGCAGTGCTCAGTTCATCAATTGCTTGAGGTCGGTGGCCGGATCGGCCAATTGGGCCTTGTCGGGATTGATGCCGCCTTCCAGCATCTTCTTGCCGGATACATAGGCCTTGGCATCGTTGATCGCGTCGACGGCGATGAGCCTGCCCTCGCGGAAATACCAGACCGACATCGCACCTTCGCGGGCGCCGGGACGCAGCAGCGTCTGGTCGTAACCGAGATTGAATCCGGCGATCTGGAGCTTGACGTCGTACTGATCGGACCAGAACCAGGGCTTCGGCCGGTAGGGTTCGCTGCCGCCGGCGAGCAGAGCGGCGACGGCCTCCGCCTGATCGACCGCGTTCTGGACCGATTCCAGGCGGATCCTGCCGCCTTCCCAGGGCAGCATGGCGCAATCACCCATGGCATAGACCGAGGGATCGGAGGTCTTGGCGAATTCGTCGACAATGATGCCGTTGCCGACATCGAGCCCGCATTCCTGGGCCAGCCGGTCGTTCGGCGTCACGCCGATGCCGACGACGACGAAATCCACGTCGATGACGGAACCGTCGGAAAGCTCGGCCGCCCTTACCTTGCCGTCCTCGCCGATCAGGCGGGTCAGGCCGGTCTTTTCGCGAATCACGACGCCGTGCGCATCGTGGATGCCGCGCATGATGTCGGCGGTCTCCTTCGACGCGACGCGCGCGAGGATGCGGTCGGCCATCTCGATCAGCGTAACCTCGAGGCCGAGATGACGGGCGACGGCCGCCGCCTCGAGGCCGATATAACCGCCGCCGATGATCAGGAGACGACGGCCGGCCTTCATCTCGTCGGCCAGCCTGTCGGCATCGCGCTTGTCGCGAACGGTATAGACGCCTTCGAGATCACCGCCGATGCCAGCCGGCAGGGTGCGCGGGGTCGAGCCGGTGGTCAGCGCCAGTGTGGCGTATTCGAGCGTCGAACCGTCCTGCATGCGGATCCGTTTCGCCTGCCGGTCGATTTCCTCGACATAGGTCGCGAGCCTGATCTCGACGTCATTTTCCGCAAACCAGGCGTCCGGCCGGAAAGTCAGCCGCTCGAATGTCATCTCGCCCAGAAGATATTTCTTGGACAGGGGCGGCCGCTGATAGGGGATCACGTCCTCGGAGCCGATCATCGTGATCGGCCGCATGTCCTTGAGCGCCCTCAGCTTGGCGGCGAGCGCGAAACCCGCCTGCCCCGCTCCGACAATCACCAGCCTGTCTGCCGTCACAGCCAACTCCACCATTAAAACCGCCTCCCCGGCCGACACGGGTTATCGACATGAAATCAAGGCGTATCGCCGCCCGCCGGCTCCGTCAACACGTCACGACACTTCTCACGACCGGTCGTGGCGCCTGTGCCGTCGAGCGACGAAATTGCGCAGATCAGCGGCATTTTACCGATCGGTTTCAGAATGGAGCAGGAAAGGAGGAATAAAGTCACAAACCTCAGGGAGAGAAACAGGAGGGTGTCATGCCCTTAACGATAAACAGGGACAGCAAGGCCGGGGCTCCGGCGCATGACCGAGGCTTCGAGCGGTTCACCATCGACCGCCCCGGAAAGATCGTGGTGGTCGGCCATCATCTGAGCACGAAGAAAAGCGTGCGCTGCCTGATACGAACCATCTCGCTTCAGGGCGCGGAGCTCGAAGTCAGCCCGCATGTTCCGGTGCCGAAGAACTTCTTCCTCAACATCCTCGGCATCCGCGATGAGATCGGCTGCACCGTGATCACTCGCGAGGAGGAAAAGGTCGCCGTGGGCTTCAACATGCTGATCGACGCCGAGTTCCTCCACCATGTCATCCGGCTGAGCTTCGAGACCGGTCAATAAGCCGGCGCAGCGCTGCCCCGATGCCGAAGTCGGGCCCCGTCGATCACCGCCGGGCGCGGCGCCATCCCGCGGCACGCGCCTCTTCTTCCGAGCAGAACCAGCGCTCGCCATATCGCGCGCTGATCTTCGTCTCCGGATAATAATGCTGACCGGGAACGTGATAGATGCGCTCACCCGTATCGATCGAGATGTTCCCCTTGATATCGCAGCGTGCAGACGCCTTGCCGCCCTCTCGGAACTGTGGTCCGGCAGGCGCAGCGAGATCCGGTATCAGCGTATGGCCGCCCGTCGCCAGGAAGACGGTCGACGATGCGGCGATGACGACGAGGACAAACTTGCTCATCGCCCGACATTGCAGTCGAAAGATTTACGCGGGCACACCGCAATACTTAAAGTTGTATGATTGCGGTCGTTATGTCATCGCGACGCCATCCTTACCCACCACGGAGAAAAACAATCCCTGCGGACCGGCCATCCGCGCATGTGCCGGGCTTGCACCGCCGACAAAGCTTTCTATTGTGTGCCGGCTTTCAACCGGATCGACCCGCCATGCCCGCATTCTCCCGTTTCACCCCTCTCGTCGAAGCGCTTCCCGCCACCGTCCCCTTCGTCGGTCCAGAGACGCTCGAGCGTAGGAGCGGCATCGCGGTCAAGGCTCGGATCGGCGCGAACGAAAGCGGCTTCGGTCCGGCGCCCTCGGTGCTGGAGGCGATCACCGCGGCGGCGACCGGAACCTGGAAATACGCGGATCCGGAAAATTTCGAACTGAAAGCCGCGCTGGCCGCCCATCTCGGATGCCTGCCGGACAATCTCGCGATCGGCGAAGGAATAGACAGCCTTCTCGGGCAGATCGTGCGGCTTGTCATAGAGCCGGGCGCCAACCCGGCGATGCCGGTCGTCACCTCCTTCGGGGCCTATCCGACATTCAACTTCCACGTGGCGGGCCATGGCGGCAGGCTCGTGACCGTTCCTTACGTCGACGACCGGGAGGATCTCGACGGACTGCTTGAAGCGGTCCGGAGGGAAAACCCGCCGCTCGTCTATTTCGCCAATCCGGACAACCCAATGGGCAGCTGGCGGGATGCCGACAGCATCGTCGCCTTCGCCAAAGCCCTGCCGGAAACCACCCTGCTGATTCTCGACGAGGCCTATTGCGAAACGGCGCCGGCCGGCTCGACGCCGCCGATCGCCGCATTGATCGACATGCCGAACGTCATCCGCACCCGTACCTTCTCCAAGGCCTACGGACTGGCCGGCGCCAGGGTCGGTTATGCGATCTCGACCGCGGGGACGGCGCAGGCCTTCGACAAGATCCGCAACCATTTCGGCATGAACCGGATCGCGGTCGCCGCAGCGCTCGCCGCATTGAAGGACCAGACCTATCTCGCGCAGGTCGTCGGCAGGATCGCGGCGTCGCGCGAGCGGATCGCGGCGATCGCCGGGGCCAACGGCCTCAAGGCCCTGCCCTCCGCCACCAATTTCGTCGCCATCGACTGCGGCCGCGACGCGGCCTACGCCCGCACCATCGTCGACGGGCTGCTCACCCACGGCGTCTTCATCCGCATGCCCGGCGTGGCCCCGCTCAACCGCTGCATCCGCATCAGCGCGGGGCCGGAAGCCGACATGGACCTCCTCGAAGCCGCGTTGCCGGAGGTGCTGCGGTCGCTCTGAGGCTTACACGCCTGGAGCAGGTCGATATTGCCGAAAGGCCGGGCGTGAAAGCGCCCGGCCTTCATCGTATCGGGCATCAGGCGGAGACGGGCGTCATACCACGCCGCCGTTGGTATACAGCGTCTGGCCGTTGACCCACCAGCCGTCGGGACTGCAGAGGAAGGCGACGGTGGCGGCAATGTCGGACGGCTCGCCGATACGGCCATGGGGCGTGCGCTGCGCGAAACCCGCCACCTGCTCATCCGTCTTGCCGTCAAGGAACAGCGAGGTCGCCACCAGTCCGGGTGCAATCGCATTGACGGAGATCTTCCGGCCCGTCAGCTCCTTGGCGAGGATATTGGCGTAGATTTCCATCGCCCCCTTGCTGGCAGCATAAGGCCCGTAGGTCGGCGAACGCAGCTGGACGATGCTCGACGAGGTGGCGATGATCCTGCCGCCGTCTCTCAGCCGGCGGGCAGCCTCCCGCAAGGTATTGAAACTGCCCTTCACATTGGTATCGACCATCGCGTCGAAATCCTCGTCCGTCATGTCCATGAACGGCGCGAGGTGCATGATCCCGGCATTGGCGACGGCAACATCGACGCCGCCGAAATTGCGCTCGGCGACGTCGAACAGGCGCTTCACCGCCGCCGGATCGCGGATGTCCGCCTGTTCCCATACCGCCTGGCCACCGGCTTCCTCTATCTCGCGCACGACATCGGCGGCGAGCTCGCGGTTGACCCGGCAATTGACGACGACCCGGAACCCGTCGCTTGCGAGGCGCCTTGCGGTGGCTGCACCGATACCGCGCGACGAGCCGGTCACGATGGCGACCCGGTCCTGCCGGGGTCGTTCCGCCTGAGCCTGCTGCGCCCGCGCCGAGCCTGCCGCCGCGGCGGCAACGGCGGGCGAAAGGGCCGCGGCCGCCAGGATCCGTCTGCGAGAGATCGCCGGCTTTTTCGAATTGTCGTCCATGGATTGACCTTCCCTTGTGTCTGGAGGGCAGCCGCGCTCGATCCGCGGGGAGACATCCCCGCCGGCCCGACGCGCCTGCGATTTCGATCACGCCTCCCGTCGCGGCCACGCGGCCGGCGACAAGGGCAAGGCACTATTTTCGCGCTGCCGTCTTTTTGGGAAGAAGGCACCGATCGGTACGGAGGAAACCGGAAGGGAAGAAATGGCAGCTGCGCTCTTTCCGCGAGATCACAAAGCCGTCAGGCCTGTGCCCATGGATCTGCCGGCCAGGACGGATGGCTGATTTTGCCGCTCGACGGGCGGTCCACCTTTCCGGAATACAAAAAACCGCGCCGGCCTTGTTTCCTGCCGGTCGCGGTTCAATTGTCGCCGCGCCCTGCCGGACGCGCGCCTCCTGGTCTTGTTTGTCGATCCGCGCCCTCCTGCCGGGGCGGGTGATTTCGAATTCGCCTCAGTGCACCGTCATCCACTCGCGGGCGGCGCGCAGTGCTTCGGCCAGCTGCATCTTGCTCATCGTGGGGGCGAGGTCGGCACGCAGTTCTGCGGCCCGTTCGGAACCCTTGATCGCGGCAATGTTAAGCCACTTGTGGGCGGAGACGAGGTCGACTTCGACCCCGCGGCCCGTTGCATACATCAGTCCCATGTCGCAGAATGCTTCCGCGCGGGCCTCGCCACCCATGGTGGCCATTTCAGACGTCGTCATTTCAAAGCGTGCCATCGGTTTTGATCCCTGTTTAAAGACTTGTTCTTCTGCCCTGTTATTCACCCCGGGGATCACCGTCTTGCGCGGCTTGTTCGATCCTCGAGGCCGGCGGTTTTTCCCGCTCGTTCGATGGGACCAATGTGCCGGGAAACTTCGAAAATCCGGCTAAAAAGAATGCTTAACTTGCGGAAAACAAAGTTCAAATGCTTCGTAAATTTGAGTTTTCGTTAAGCACCACATGCCCTGTCCGTTAAGGGTTTCAGCCCGTTGTTCACGATCTGTTAGGATTTGGATCGAAACGCTTTGTTCAGCATGACCGACGCCATTTTTTCGCCCGCCGCCTTTCCGCAGGCTCGCACCCGCCTTCTCCGGCGACAGAGATCCGGGGCGCAGAAACCCTCCATCCTTTACCTTTACGTGCCGGTAAGATAATTTCTCCGCGGCTGCAGCGCGGGAGGGTGCTGCAAGCCGGAACCAGGCGACGATCCGAGGAGGAGATCTCATGCTGAAGACATTTGCCGCTGTCGCGATATTGTTGACGGGCGCGTCTGCCGGGCAGGCAGCGGAACCCATCGAGGGCAACTGGAAGACGGCCAGCGGTGCCAATGCCCATATTACCAGATGCGGCTCCGCCTATTGCGTGACGCTGAAAAGCGGCAAGTTCGCCGGCAAGCAGATCGGCCGGATGTCCGGCAGCGGCGACAGCTATTCGGGCGAGATCACCGACCCCGAGACGGACAAGACCTACAGCGGCTCCGGCGCGGTGACCGGCAATGCATTGAGGATGAAGGGCTGCGTGCTGAAGGTCCTGTGCAAGTCCCAGACGTGGACGCGGCTCTGACCACCGACCGGGCAGCCTGCGACAGCCGCCGCCGGGACCGCGGCGGCAACTCGCTCCCCATTGCGGGGATTGCGGAATAGGATTGTGAATCCGCCGTTAACCACCCTGAACGCCTGATGAAGTCTGCCCTCAGAACACATTCAGGCCATGGCCACTATTCTGCCCATATCGGGTTCGGGGAGTTCAACAATGCCAGTCATCGCACGCCGTTTTGCGATCTTCACGCTGATCGTCGCCATCTTCGCCATCGGTTTTTCCGCCATCGTCGCCCATCCCTCGCGCAAGGAGGCGGTCCTCCGCATGGGGCTGCAGACGCCGTGCGCAGGTGCCCCCGGCTGCGTCGCCACGATCTGAGCGGCGGGCGTGCCGGAAACATTCGACATGCGCTTCGACCGCAACGGGTCATGACGTCGTTTGATTGTCAGAAAGTTCCCATTATAATGGCGCATGAACACACGAATCTTTTCGCTCGCCCCGCTTTCCTTCATCAGCCCCAGTGCCGTGGAACCGCAGGTATTCGACAATGCGGTCGAAGCCGTCGATGCGCTGACGGCGCTCTATGAGCGCAACACGAAGTTCCTGATCGAGGCTTTCGGCGCGCTGGCCGAGGGCGCCGCGGTGACCGGACGGTACCGCGCCTTCTATCCGCAGGTATCGATCGAGACGACATCCTTCGGGCATGCCGATTCACGCCTCTCCTACGGTCACGTAACGGCTCCGGGCGTCTACACGACGACGGTAACCAGGCCGAAGCTCTTCCGGCGCTACCTAATCGAGCAGCTCGAACTGCTGATGCGCAATCACGGCGTGCCGGTGATCGTCTCGGAATCGGCAACGCCCATTCCCCTGCATTTCGCATTCGGCGAAGGTGCCCATGTGGAAGCCTCCGTGACGAACGCACTCGCCGACATCCCGATGCGCGACCTGTTCGATACGCCCGATCTCAACAACACCGACGACCTGATCGCCAATGGCGAATACGAGGCTTCGCTCGGCGAACCGGCGCCGCTCGCACCGTTCACGGCGCAGCGCATCGACTATTCGCTGGCGCGGCTCAGCCACTATACGGCAACGGGGGCGGAGCATTTCCAGAACTTCGTGCTGTTCACCAACTACCAGTTCTATATCGACGAGTTCGCCGCCTGGGCCCGCAAGCTGATGGCCGATGGCGGCGAAGGCTACACGGCCTTCGTCGAGCCGGGCAATGTCGTGACGCTTGCCGGCAACGACAGGCCGGAGACACCGCTCGTGACGCGCCTGCCGCAGATGCCCGCCTATCACCTGAAGAAGGACGATCATTGCGGCATCACGCTGGTCAATATCGGCGTCGGCCCTTCGAACGCGAAAACGATCACCGACCATATCGCGGTGCTGCGCCCGCATGCATGGCTGATGGTCGGTCATTGCGCCGGCTTGAGGAACAGCCAGCGCCTGGGCGACTACGTTCTGGCCCACGCCTATGTACGCGAAGACCATGTCCTCGACGACGACCTGCCGGTCTGGGTTCCGATCCCGGCACTGGCGGAAGTGCAGCAGGCGCTGGAAAGCGCCGTCGAGGAAGTCACCGGCTATCAAGGCTTCGAGCTCAAGCGGATCATGCGCACCGGCACGGTCGCGACGATCGACAACCGCAACTGGGAACTGCGCGATCAGCGCGGCCCGGTGAAACGCCTGTCGCAGTCGCGCGCCATCGCCCTCGACATGGAATCGGCGACGATCGCCGCAAACGGCTTCCGCTTCCGTGTCCCCTACGGGACACTTCTTTGCGTTTCCGACCGGCCCCTGCATGGCGAACTGAAACTGCCGGGCATGGCGACGGCGTTCTACAGGACGCAGGTCAGCCAGCATCTGCAGATCGGCATCCGCGCCGTGCAGAAGCTTGCCGCCATGCCGGTCGAGACCCTGCATTCCCGCAAGCTGCGGAGCTTCTACGAGACGGCGTTCCAGTAACCGGCCTGATCACCCTATTTCGCCGGTCTGGCCACGAACAGCGAGAGCGCGGTGCCGACCAGCGAAGAGACGATGACGAGAAGATGGGTGTTGACCGCCGCCTGCCCCAGTTCCTCCAGGGGTAGTCCGGTGGCGGTGGCGCCGAAGGCGATGGCGCCGGCGCTGATGCCGGCAGGATAGGTGCCGACGCCGGCCGGAGCGTGGACCGGCAGGACCGAAGAGAGTTCGCCGCCGAGCGCACCGCCGAATCCGGGCGCGATAGACAGGCCGCCGAGAAGGCCGAGCACCCAGGCGAGAACCGCGATCTTCGTGAA
The DNA here is from genome assembly GCA_052038935.1 of Neorhizobium sp. Lineage (GTDB taxonomy): Bacteria > Pseudomonadota > Alphaproteobacteria > Rhizobiales > Rhizobiaceae > Neorhizobium. Next base: position 10,989 of record JBQGDG010000351.1, read on the forward strand.
CCAGTTGACCAGCGT
>JBQGDG010000352.1:0-2275 GCA_052038935.1 Neorhizobium sp.
GGCATCATGATCATCCGTTCCGCCTGCGGCAGGCGGATCTCGCCGCGCCCCCACGGCCATATGCCCGCAACCGCCTGGAAGAAGAGATGGCGGTCGGTTCCGGGATCGCCGTTGATCATCACCCGCTCGCCCGGCGTCACCATGCAGAAGGATTCGGCAAGCCTGATCCCATGTCCTTCGGCCCCCGCATCCGGCTCGCCATAAACCTCGATCTCGTCGAGGCAGAGACCTTCCTCCTTGTCGCCGCGCAGATAGGCGATCACCGCCCCCTCCTTCGCCGGCGTGTCGGTCATCAGAAGCGCGTTGCGGAAGAAGGAGACGCGCGCCAGCGTTGCCCGCCAGTCGGCGATGACGCTGAAATTGGCCACGTACCAGCGCAGCGCCTGATTGACCTGATTGAAGGCGCCGACCGCCATCATCAGTCCGCCGAAAGTCAGCTCTCCGGAAAAATACATCGGCGAGGCGATGATTATCGGCGCGACCAGCGCCAGCCAGCCGAAGCCGGAAGAGACCCAGGTCAGGTTGGTCAGCGCCCATGCAAGCTTGCGCAGCATGTCGAGCACGCCGTCGATCGCACTCTGGACGCGGGCGAGCTCGTTCGGCTCGCCGCGTGCGAGCGTGATCGGCTTCAGGTTCTCGTTGGCGCGCACCAGCGCCGAACGGAGATCCGCTTCCTTGGCGTAGCGGTCGGCATTGAGGCGCGCCAGTCTGCCGCCGACGACATTGCTCAGCACCGAACCGACGACCGCGTAGAGAATGGTCGCCCACAGCATGTAGCCGGGGATCTGCACCGTCGTGCCGCCGATGGTGAAGACGAAATCGGTGGATATCGCCCACAGGACCCCGATGAAGCTCGCGAGCAGGATGGTGGAGTTGACGAGACCGATCGCCAGCGCCGTCGTGTTTTCCGCCAGGATGCGCGTGTCCTCATGCAGCCGCTGGTCGGGATTGTTGGCGATCACGCCCGCGCCGGCGAGCTTCAGCGCGCGTCCCGGCGTCAGCCAGACATCGGCCAGATCACGCGCGAGTCCCTCGCGCATGCGCATGGCAGCGATCTGGTTGAGCCACGTCTGGATGACGTTGAGAAGCGTCAGCGAAAATGCGATCACCCCGAAAACGACGAGCTGCCGCAGGAACTCCGGCATGTCGCGCCTCTCCAGCGCATCGTAGAACGGGCCGTTCCATTCGTTCAGCCTGTAGGTCGCATAGGTCGTGGCGACGATGACGACGAGCAGCGCCACGGTGAGGATCAGGACCGGCCTGCGCACCGGGGAGGCCCAGAAGGCGCCGATCATCATCCGAAGCTGGCCTGCGAAGGAAAGCTCGTAGGCTTGTGGTGCCGCATCCGCCGCCTGCGTCATTGTCGCTCCTCGCATCACCGCATGCCGTGAGGCGCATCCTTAGCACGGGTAGCAGGCTTGTGAAGCCGCAACCGGATCGGCGTTGAATCCGCCTTGCATTCTTTTCGTGCATTGCACAAACTCTTCGCAACGATGAAGGAACGGCCCGCTCAACGAGGCCGAAGGGCGAACAGGGGCACAATGTCGATCAAGGCAAGCATCTACCATCTCACCCATTATACTTACGACGAGCCAGTCCGCCTCGCTCCCCAGATCATCCGCCTGAAACCCGCCTCCCATTCCCGCACGAAAGTGCTGTCGCACTCCCTGAAGGTCACGCCGGAAAACCATTTCGTCAATCTGCAGCAGGATCCCTACGGCAACTATCTCGCCCGCTTCGTCTTTCCCGAGCCGGCGACCGAGTTCAGGATAGAGGTCGATCTCGTTGCCGATATGACCGTCTACAATCCCTTCGACTTCTTCGTCGAGGAAGACGCCACCAGATGGCCGTTCGACTATCCTGAAGCACTGATCGAGGACCTTTCGATCTATCGCAACGCCGAACCGGCCACCGCCCGCCTGCAGGCCTTTCTCGACACGCTCGACAGGTCCGCCGACCAGCCGACGGTCGACATGGTGGTCGGGTTGAACGCGAGGCTGCAGCGGGAAATCGGCTATGTCATCCGCATGGAACCCGGCGTCCAGACGCCCGAGGAGACGCTGGAAACGGCCAGGGGCTCCTGCCGCGACACCAGCTGGCTGCTGGTCCAGATCCTGCGCCATCTCGGTTTTGCCGCCCGCTTCGTGTCCGGATACCTCATCCAGCTGACGCCGGATCTCAAGGCGCTCGACGGCCCTTCCGGCACGGAGGTGGATTTCACCGACCTGCATGCATGGGCGGAAGTCTACCTGCCTGGCGCGGGCTGGATCGGTCT
>JBQGDG010000353.1:0-4450 GCA_052038935.1 Neorhizobium sp.
ATTTTCGGCACGCGGCGGCGGGCCATGGTCTTCAGATCGGCGATGGTGAGCGGCTTGGACATGATGCGTGACTTCTCCGGAACTATCGATGGAGACGTAGCATATCTGGAACCGGGCGCCATTCGCTTCTGCAGTTTCGGGGCGCCACCATCCGGGCGTGCCCCATCCCGCATGCGGGAGCGCCAGGCGCTCAGAGCGCGCTTTTCATCGGCTTTCCGGCAACATAGGTCTCGATGACGGCGCGATCGTCGCCCATGGTCTGCAGCAGGAACAGTTCTTCCGGCAATGTCCGGATCGTCTCCATGCGCAGTTTCATCGCTGGTGTCGGCGCGGCATCGAGCACGACGAGATCGGCGGTCGAGCCGATGTCCAGCGTGCCGATATCGGCCTCCATCGACAGGGCCTCGGCATTGCCTCTCGTCATCAGGTAGAAGCTTTCGAGCGGATTGAGCCTTTCGCCGAGCAATTGCTGGATCTTGTAGGCCTCGTCCATCGTCCGCAGCATCGAATAGCTCGAACCGCCGCCGATATCGGTGGCGACGGAGACCCGGACGGGCTTTTCCCGCCGCATCAGATCCTTCATCGGGAACAGGCCCGATCCGAGAAAGAGATTGGAAGTCGGGCAATGGACGGCCACGCTGCCTGCTTCCGACAGCGCATCCATCTCGCGTTCGGACAGATGGATGGCGTGGCCGAGCAGCGTCTTTCCGCCGAGCAGGCCGTAGCGGGCATAGATGTCGGTATAATCCGTCGCCTCGGGATAGAGCTCGCAGGTGTAGCGGATCTCGTCGTGATTTTCCGACAGATGGGTCTGGATGAAGAGGTCCGGGAATTCCTCCGCCAGCGCCTGGGCCGCCTTCATCTGGCCGGGCGTCGAGGTGATGGCGAAACGGGGGGTGATGGCGACGTGGTTGCGGCCCTTGCCATGCCAGTCGGCGATGACCTGGCGCGTTTCGTCATAGCCCATTTCCGGCGTGTCGAGCAGGCCCTGTGGGGCGTTGCGGTCCATCATCACCTTGCCGCCGACCATGCACATATTGCGCTTCAGGGCCTCGGCGAAGAAGGCATCGGCTGAAGCCTTGTGGACGGAGCAATAGGCGACGGCGGTCGTCGTGCCGTGGCGCAGGAATTCGTCGTAGAAATGCGTGGCGATGCGGGCCGCATGGTCGCTTTCGACGAAGCGGCATTCCTCCGGAAACGTGTAGGTGTTCAGCCATTCGAGAAGATTGGCGGCGTAGGAGGCGATCACCTGCATCTGCGGGAAATGCACATGCGTGTCGATGAAGCCCGGCAGGATCAGGTGCGGGCGATGGTCGATCTCGGCGACGTCGGCTGCGGCCTTTGTCTTAACTGCAGAATAATCTCCTGCCGCAGCAATTTTGCCGTCGGTGCCGATCAGCAGGCCGCCGTCATGTTCGTAAAGATAGCTGTCGCTGTCGGTGAGCGAATGAGGCGCGCGCCTGAACGAGAGGAGGCGTCCGCGGATCAGGGTTTCTGTCGTCATTTCCCACTCTGTTTCGAACTGACTGCGCTTTCGTACCAGGCCACGAGCAGCCGGCGTTCCTCGTCGGTGATCTCAGAAACGTTGCCCGGCGGCATGGCGTGGCTTCGGCCGGCCTGGATGTATATCTCGCGGGCATGGGCGGCAACCTCCGCGTCGGTCTCGAGCTTCACCGATTTCGGCGTGAAGGTGATGCCCTCCCAGACGGGTTCGGCCGCATGGCACATGGAACAGCGGCTGACGACGACGTCGCGGGCGGCTTGAAAATGGGCGTTCGAGGCGAAACGCTGCTGGACCGGCGTCATCGAGGTCTCGGCCTCGCCCGTCAGCACTTTCGGCACGGTCGAAAGCCACATGATGGCGATGAAGAGCAGCACCGTCACCAGCCAGGTCCAGGTCGGCCGGCCCTTCCTCGCATGGGTGGTGTTGAACCAGTGCCTGATGGTCACGCCCATGAGGAAGACCAGCGCCGCGATGACCCAGTTGAAGTGGGTGGCGAAAGCCAGCGGATAATGGTTCGACAGCATGAAGAAGATGACGGGCAGGGTGAGGTAGTTGTTGTGCAGCGAACGCTGCTTGGCGATCTTGCCGTATTTCGCGTCGGGCGTGCGTCCCGCGATCAGGTCGGCGACGACGATCTTCTGGTTGGGGATGATGATCATGAAGACGTTGGCCGACATGATCGTCGCCGTGAAGGCGCCGAGATGCAGGAAGGCGGCGCGGCCGGTGAAAACCTGGGTATAGGCCCAGGCCATCGCGACGAGCACGATGTAGAGAACGACCATCAGCCCCCAGGTATTGTTGCCGAGCGGCGACTTGCAGAGCTGGTCGTAGATGATCCAGCCGACGGCAAGCGATGCCAGCGACAGACAGATCGCCTGCCAGGGCTGAAGCGGCATCACATGCGGATCGATGAGGAAGAGATCGGCGCCGCCGTAATAGACGATACAGAGCAGCAGGAAGCCCGAAACCCAGGTGAAATAGCTCTCGTATTTGAACCAGGTCAGGTGTTCCGGCATCTGGGCCGGCGCCACCAGATATTTCTGGATGTGGTAGAAGCCGCCGCCATGGACCTGCCACTCCTCGCCATGGGCGCCGACCGGCAGATGCGGCCGCTTCACCAGCCCGAGATCGAGCGCGATGAAATAGAAGGACGAACCGATCCAGGCGATGGCGGTGATGACGTGGAACCAGCGTGCCGCAAAACTCAGCCATTCCCAGGCGATGGCATATTCGTACATCCGTCTTTCCCGATCCTCTTCCTGCGGCATATCCCTGCCGCCGGAATCGCCGGACGACATGCGGGAGTGCTCATGTTCGAATGTGCGAGAAAAATCGGCCCGAGGGAAGGGGACAGCCGCGGCGGCCCGGCCGGGAGCGTCGCCCGAGAAAAGAACGGACGCGGGAATAATGCGGGCTGCGGCGCGTTTGCCTGCGGGTAACGTCAATGTCCCGCAAAGGAGAAATTCGATGAACCGATTTCTGGTCCTCGGCACGACCTCGCTGCTTGCGCTGATCCCGGTGACGGCCGCAGCGACGCAATTCCATCCGATGGGGCCGGGCGCTCCGCACGTCTTCCTTGTCGATGACGACGGAGACGACGACGATGATCGCCGTCCGCGTTTCCGCAGCCAGCGGGACGATGACGGATGGTCGAGATATCACGGTTATTCCCGCGACGATGACGATGACGATGACGATGATGACGATTGAGTTCGCTTCCGTCGCGAGGGAAAAAGCCTGGTGCAGTGCGCCGGGCTTTTTCCGTTGCCGGTGACCGTGCGATCAGTCGGCGCCGGCCAACGGGCCGGTCGCGTCCGGGGCTCCCGTCGCGCAGATCGACCGCACGTCGAGGAGGCCCCAGCCGAAGACCGGATCCTTGCCCGGCGCGCCCATGTCGTCGGCGGAACGCATGAGTTCGTCCTCCACCTGCCGTGCCGTCATGTCGGGATTTGCGGCGAGCAGGACCGAGGCCGCGGCGGTGACGAAGGGGGCGGCGAAGGAGGTGCCGTTCTTCTGCCTGGCCCCGGATATGGAGGCGGCGGTCCATACGCCGACGCCGGGGGCGGCGATGTCGATATGGTCGCCGCGCACGGCCCGCCGATAGGGGTTCATCTTGCGATCCACCGCGGTGACGGCGATCACGTCCGGATAGGCTGCCGGATAGACCGGCTTTGCATTCGGACCGTCGTTGCCGGCGGCGGCGACGAGGATGATACCCTTGCCGATCGAAGCGCCGACCGCCTGTTCGAGCAGGCCGTTGGCCGGGCCGCTGAGACTGAGGTTGACGACCCTGACACCGCGCGACGCCAGCATGTCGAGCGCCCGGACGAGATCATAGGCATTGGCGATGTCGGCGGTGCCCCTGTAACGCTGGAAGGCATCGACCGCGACCAGCCGGGCAGCCGGGACGAGGCCGGGCGTTCGGCTGCCGGCCGCACCGACGAGAAGCGCCGCGACCGCCGTACCGTGCTGGGCGGTGGAGGATGTCCCGGTGTCCTCACCGAGGCGCAGGACTTCCACATGGGCGCCGACGAGGGAATCGTGTCCGGCGTTGATGGCCGTATCGATCAGGCCGATGGGCAGCGGTGCGGCGCAGGTGCCGCCGTTCTCCGCCATCGGCCAGCCGACGATGTGGCGCACCAGCGTACATTCCCGCTCGCCGCATGGCCGCGCCTGCCGCTGTTCGGGGCGGTAGAAATGGTTGAAATCGACGGAGGCCGACGGTGCCTCGGCCGCGACGGCTTGCCGCGCCGCCTGAAGGCCCATGCCGCGCGGTATCGTCAACCTCACGAGTTCGCCGCCGGCAAGAGCCACCTGCATGCGGGCGTCGACGGCGAAACCGCCGGCAACGAGATTGGCGATCGATTCTTCGCCGAGGCCCGAGGCGATGATCTCGTCGGGTGCGCGATCTGGGATGGGGGCGGTGCGGCGCGGGGCGGGACGTTC
>JBQGDG010000354.1:0-1561 GCA_052038935.1 Neorhizobium sp.
GAGCGCATGCCGGTCCTGAACAGGCTCACCAGGATCGCGGCATCCAGCGCCAGCGCCGCGCCGTCGAGAAGCGTTGCGACCCGCAGGGCGATCTCCTGTGCCTGCCTTCGCCCCTCGCCATCGGACCATATTTCCAGCGTCAGGAAATGCTCCTCGCCCGGCTCGGTCGCGGTGGAAAGGTCGCGCGTTTCCATCTCGCCGAACACGACCGCCGGCAGTTTCGGTCGCGGCAGGAGGCGGTCACGGATGCCGTCGGCACCGACCAGTGCCGTCAGCTGCGGATCGCCGGAGAGCCGCGCATGGATCGCTTTCAGAAGGGCGTTGGCGGCGCTCATCGGGCCTCCTCCTCGCAGAGACAGGTGAGGTAGCGGCCGGTTTCGTCCGGGTCCTGCACCAGCTTCACGGCAAACAGCCGCATCCCCTTGCGCAACCGCTGGCCGGCACGGATATCGCTGCGAAACCGTATCCAGATGCGATGGGTGATCGTGCCGGTCTCGGCAGCCGCGTGTTCGCCGGCGACCGAGGACACCGGCTCGATCCTTGCCCACATGGCCGCGACCTCCGCCCAGGCCACCCTTGCACCGCCCTGCCCGTCAGGCTCGCTCACCTGCGCTTCCAGCGCAAGCCGCGCGGTCATCGCGCCGGGGTCGAAAAACACCACCATCAGAGCCTCCGCATGCGGAAGGGCGCGATCAGCCGCTCATAGCCGACAGGAATCCCGGCCGGCTGGTCCGCGGGTCCGACGACGCCGCGGAAGGCGAACATGTGCCCGATATGGATCAGCATCGCCCGTTTCAGCGTATCGGGCACGTCGGTCGCCGCTTCGCCATAACCGGCGGAGAAATCGATCTCGATGCCGTTGACCGTCCGCCCCGTGACCGGCGTATTCTTCAACCACAGCCGTGCCGGGCGTCCCGCCCCATCGAGCAGGTGATCTTCGAGCGACACTTGAACCGGCTCGCCGTCGAGCCCGTAAACGCAAACGGTTTGAATCGTTTGCACCGGGGACTTCAGGATACGGATCACGCCGTCGGACGGCCAGCGATCGAGATAAAGCCGCCAGCCTTGCGCCATCAGGCAAAGGCCCGTCTCACGCTCCAGAAACTCTCGGGCGGCCTTCACGAGCGAAAGGACGAGCGCATCCTCCTCCGCACCGTCGAGACGCAGATGCGCCTTCACCTCGGCAAGCGTCAACGGCTCCGCGGCAGGCGGAACGATCAGGGCATAGGTCATTGGGGTTTCCCAGAGGTTCTAAGATGAGGACAGGTCGCCCGAATGGGCCACCGGGTACGGAAGCTCCCCTCCGGCCTGCGGCCCAGCCCACCCCGCACGGGGAGACGACCCGCCGCAACGGTCTGCCTCGCCTCAGCGTCGGCGGTGCAGCGGGGTCGAGCTCTCTCCCTTGCGGAGGTCCGTAGGGACGGGACGAGACACGTGGCTCGTCCCAGTCTGGTTGGGAGGGGTCTTCTCCGGATAACCCACTCAGCTCGCCGCGAATTTCACCAGCTTGATCGCCTCGAAATTCTGCACTCCGCCACCGACGCGCTTGGTCGTGTAGAAC
>JBQGDG010000355.1:0-10504 GCA_052038935.1 Neorhizobium sp.
GCGGTGTATTGTCAGGACGGACTGTTCTCGAGTTGGGGAGCATGATCGCGGCCCCGTTCGCGACACACATTCTCCAGCAATTGGGAGCGAGGGTCATAAAGATCGAACCTCCGGGCGGAGAAACCACCCGCAAGCTGGTCAGAGGCGGTCCGAGCGGGACCTACATCGCTTACAACAGAGGCAAGAGCAGCATCTGCCTGGATCTGCAGTCGAACGCCGGCGGGCGGGTCTTTCGCGACCTCGTCGCAGGGGCTGATATAATCCTGCACAATCTCTCCCCAAGCGCCGCGCGCAAGATGAAGGTTACGTTCCAGGATTGCGAAGCGATCAGGCCCGGGATCGTCTACTGCCACATCAAGGGCTACGGACCCGGACCGCAATCCGAGGAGATCGCCTCCAATCCGATAGCGGAAGCCGCGACTGGCGTGATGTTCACGAACCGCTCGGCGGGAAAGCCGTCGCGGCTCGGACCGTCCTATCACGACCAGTTCGCGGGCTGTTACGCCGTTATCGGGGTACTTTCCGCCCTGCTCGATCCCATGGCATCACCCGAGCGCCGAAACATCGAACTCGGTCTCTACGAGACCGGACTGCACGTCGCCGCCAGGGAACTCCTCGGCATACAGCTCAAGTCGCAGATAACCGGCAGGCCGGAACAGGAGCCATCGCCGGAATTCAGCATGCCCGGCTACGGGGCCTACGAGACCGCCGATGACCGATGGATCTATCTGGTCATGCTCACCGACGAGCATTGGCGCAGGTTCTGCCTTGCCGCGGGGATCGAAGCCGATCCTGAGCTTGCAACACTCCGGCAGCGGCGCAAGAACAGGCAGGTCGTCGAGGACGTGGTCGCGAGGGCTGTCAGGGCGACGAATTATGCGGGACTTTCCGCCAAACTCGGCTCAGCGGGCGTGGGATACACGGAGGTACTTCCGGGAGACAAGGTTCTCGACGCAGATCAGGCGAAGAGCCCGCCCAAGTATTCGACGGTCCCGTTTGCCTCCTTCAAGTTCGACGCACCCGACTTCCCCGTATCGGCGGCCGTCAGCGATGAGGGGCGCGAGGCCCCGCCTCCCCTGCTTGGCGAGCATACCGTCACGCTCTTGCGGCAATCCGGTTACTCGGATGAGGTCATCGCCGAGCTACTCGAACTCGGTGCGGTAAACGATGCGGGCGACGCCAGCGATCTTTGGAGCACGAAGACCGAGAAGCTCGCTCTGGCCCGTTGAATGCTCCTGTCCGAGGCGCGATCGAAAAGCGTCAGATCGTCCTCCTCGGATGGCAGCCTCGGCAGGTGGCGGCGGATTGCCGTCATCTGCCGGACTCTACCACGCACGCGCGGAGGACGAGGCGCGGGCCGGCGCACTGGGAGGACCGAGAATGAACATGACATCCGTCGACACTACAACGGCGATACCCGTGGCCGCCGAGTTCAAGGGCGTGTGCAAGGTCTTCGAGTCGCGCGGGCGGCAGTTCGAGGTGTTGAGAGATTTCGATCTGACGGTTCGCGACGGTGAATTCCTCGCCGTCGTCGGTCCGAGCGGCAGCGGAAAATCGACGCTGTTGAATCTGCTTTCCGGACTTGATGGAGCCACCGGGGGATCCATACTCTGCAACGGCAGCACCGTGGATCGGGTGAACACCGATGTCGGCTACATTACGCAGCAGGACAATCTCCTGCCCTGGCTGACGGTGCAGCAGAACATTGGGGTGTCGCTGGAAATCCGCGGCGTCGCACCCGCCGAACGGGCGGCGCGCGTTGCCGCGATGATCGACAAGGTAGGCCTCAAGGGGTTCGAGCATCACCACCCCAGCAAGCTTTCGGGCGGCATGCGAAAGCGCGCGATGCTGGCACGCACCCTCGTCTATGATCCGCAGATCATCCTGATGGACGAGCCTTTCGGCCCGCTCGACGCCCAGCTCAAGGTGGTACTGCAGGCGGAGCTCCTGAAGTTGTGGAGCGCGACTGGCAAGACAGTGATTTTCGTGACCCACGACATAGTCGAGGCAATCACGCTCGCGGACCGCGTTGTGGTTCTTTCACACAGGCCCTCCCGCATAAAGCTCGAGGAGCACATTGCGATCAAGCGCCCCCGCGAGGTCCATGATGTTCGGTTCGATCCCGCATTCGAGGAGCATTATCGTCGGCTCTGGGCCGCAATCGAGATCCACGGAGCCGGAGGAGCGGACCAGTGACAATTCAGGAAACGACCGTCGTTCGAGCGGCTCCGAACGAGGCAAGTCGAAAATTCGATCTCGTCTGGGTGTACCGAGCCCTTTTCCTCGTGAGCTTCCTCGGCCTGTGGCAACTCGTGTCCGGCCGATTGGTCGATCCTTTCTGGATCAGCAGTCCTTCGGACATAGGCTCCACACTGTTCCAGTGGAGCAGATCCGGTCTCCTCCAGCGGCATCTGTTCGTAACGTTCCAGGAAACGATCATTGGCTTCTGCATCGGATCGACACTCGGTGTCCTATCGGCGCTGGCCATCGGGTCCAACGACATGCTGCGTCGGACTGTGGATCCATTTCTGACAGCCGTCTACGGCGTTCCCAAAGTCGCGCTGGCGCCGCTATTCATCATGTGGTTCGGCATCGGGCTGGCACCCAAGATCGTGCTCGCCGCGGTCAGTGTCTTCTTTCTCGTGTTCTTTAGCACGATCAGCGGGATCGCCCAGGTCGACAGGAAGATGGTGGACGGTCTCAGGATCATGGGTGCCAGCCGCATGGTCGTGCAGCGGAAGGTCGTTTTCCCCGCCTCGCTGCCATGGATATTCACCGGCCTCAAGCTCGGGCTGCCCTACGGCTTCGTCGGCGCAGTGGCCGCCGAGATGATGGCATCGAATGCTGGCATCGGCTTCCTCACGCAGGACGCAGCAGGTCAGCTCAATTCCGCAGGGGTCTTCTCGGCGCTCTTCGCCCTGATGATGGTGACATCCCTTCTGAACGAGGGGCTCGGCCACCTGGAGAAATGGATATTCCGCTGGAGGTAGGCGGATGGACACGACGCATATCGGTTCAATCTGGGAGGATGACATGATCGATAGACGCAATCTGCTCCGCATGACGGGAGCCCTGAGCATCGGTGCAGCCATGGCATCACCGATGATCCTGCCGCGACCGGCGATGGCCCAGGGCAAGGATCTCACGAAGCTCAACGTCGGGGTGGGAGGGATCACGTTCGCGTATCTACCGCTTCTCGTCGCGAAAGCCGCGGGATTTTTCGAGGAGGAGGGTCTCGATCTGACCTTCGTGAACGCAAATGGCGGTGCAAATGCCCTTGCAGCGGCTCTCGGGGGCAGCGTCGATATATGTGGGCTCGTCATGAGTGACATCATCCTCGCCTCATCGAAGAACCAGAAGCTCCAGGCATTCGCGCCGCTGATGTCCCAATATGCCAGCGATGCGGTGATCAGCGTCGACGCCGCGCAGAAAGCCGGTATCACGCCGGACATGCCGTTGAACGAGCGGATGGCCCGCCTCAAGGGGATGACACTGGCGATATCGAGCCGCGGCAGCGGCATCGACAAGCTCTGGCGCTATCTCATCGGGCTGGGAGGCCTGGACCCGGACAAGGACGTGACACTGACCGTCGTGAAGCTGGATCAGATGTATCCGGCTTTGATTTCCGGCCAGATCGACGGCTTCAATACGACCGCGCCATCCAACAATCGTGCCGTCGCGGAAGGCCGTGCGGTCTGGGTGGCAAGACCTTCCCAGGGCGAAGTGCCCGGCCTGGAGAACTTCCTCTACACGGTGCTGGGGGCCAAGCCCGAATACCTCGCCGCCAATCCGGATGTGCCCGGAAAGCTCGTGAGCGGGCTGGTCAAGGGCGCAAAGCTGATCCACTCGGATGCCTCTGCGGCAGGTTCCCTAATGCAGAAGGAATTCTTTGCCCAGACGGACGCCCGGCTTGTCATCGACACCGTCAAGGACCAGGCAACGACGGTCGCCTCCCCTCCGGCCCTCACCGAGGCCCAGTTCAAGCAGAACGTCGACTTCATGCTGAGATTCGGCCACGAAGTCGACAAGGTGACGTTCGCTGACGCCATCAACGGCAAGTGGATGACGTCCTGAATATTCCGGCGACGCATCCCGCAGCAGATCGTCGGCGGGATGCGGTGTCGAAGCCGGGGGTGCCGGCAGCATCGATCTTCGGGTTCAGGACTGATCGTAGGCCGCCGACGGGTCGAGCTCGGACACGGCCTCGAGGTATTCCGAGATGACGTCGAGTTCCTCGTCGGAAAACCGTTCGGTGACCTGTCGATAACGCTCCCGCAGATGTCGGAGCAACATGAGGGGTTCCGTGGCGGCAGAACGGTCAAGCTCTATCAACACGCTCCGCCTGTCGTCCGCGTTTGGTATTCTTCGTGTGAAACCCAGTCTCGCCAGCCGGTCGAACAGAGCCGTACCGGAGCCGGAGGTCAAGCCGAGGGTCGAAATGATCTCCTTCGGACTGATTGGCGCTTTTGCCATATCGAGCAGCGATAGGCACCGTAGATCCGTTGGGTGCATCTTACCTTGGCGGGCTGCTGATTCCAGTGCGTCTTCCGTCGTCTGCAGCATCCGCCCAAGAGCTCGAGCCAATCGTTCCTGCCGCCGTTCTCTGTTCATCACCAACTCCATGGCGCCGTCCTCGCGAGCAAAACTGAGATTTCAGACCTCCCCCGTTGTTGGATTTACAGCATGAAGGCGCGGATGTCTCAGTTCGACGTCGTCGAACATCCCTTGGCCATTTCGCCCGGATAACAAGCGATCTTCGCCCGACAACATTCCCGCGGCGCCGGTCGAGCGACCTCGTCACTCGAAGCTCGCAGCCGAGAGAACTCCCTTGAGACGCTCCGACACCGTAGCGTCGACGTCGTCCGGATCCGTCAGCGCGATCCACGCATCGACATAATGCTCCGGCGCATAGACGTGCCCATACCCCATGGGAGAAGACGTCGCGATCGCCATGTCGAAGACGAGCTGCAGCCCCGTCACTATCGGAATCCATCTGAACCGCGGGGAGACGTCCGGGCCACGCTCGCCCTTCAACCAGTCCGGCTCCCGGTAGAAGGACTTCGGGTCGAAGAAGACGACGGGATCGCTTGCATACTGGAGATAGACGAAGCGGATCGGTCCCCAAGGCGCATATGAGCCTTCCGGCTTGGTTGTCTGGTTGGAGAAACGAATGACCGAACCATCGCGGAAACGCGGGAGCCACGCGGGCGACCCAGACGCGCGCATCTGCGTAACCGAAGACCATCGCTGGCTGCGGAAGGGAGGCCCGCTCCACAGCGCGCCCTGGAAAGGATCGGCGACGACATCGTAGATGTCGGTGGCCATCTGGGAGTTTAGGGCCCCGAGGCTCAGTCCATGAAGGTAGAGGCGTGGACGGCGGTCACGTGGCAGCGTTCTCCAGTACGAATAGACCTCCTGGAACAACGCACGCGCCGCGTCCAGACCGTTGTCAGGCTCGACCATTAGAGAGAGCCAGCTCGTGAGATACGAATACTGAAGCGCGACGCTGGCGACATCTCCCTTGTGGAGATATTCCAGCGTGTCCATGGCGGCGGGATCTATCCACCCCGTTCCTGTAGGCGCGACGACCACGAGCAGCGACCTTTCAAAGCCGCCCTGCCGTTTGAGTTCCGCAAGCGCGAGGGCCGCGCGCTCCTCCACCGTCGACGCGTTATTCAGTCCGACATAGACCCGGACGGGGTCGGCAGCAGGACGCTTCCAGAAATCCCCGATTGCCTGACCGCGCGGTCCCGATGCCACGTAATAACGACCTTGCCGCCCAAGGCCGTCCCAGGACACGAGCGATGAGGCGCTGCCCGTCATGGCGGCGTTACCGGGGCGTTGCGTCTCCGCTTCCATTAGGGCATCGGCCTTCTGGAAAGACGTATCCGCCGCATCGAGCGCGAACCTGACTATCACGCCCTCGCCCACCGACCAGAACAGGGCGAGGGCCACAAACACACCGATGACATTGGAGACGCGCCGCGGGACATAGCTATCCAGCCAGTCCGAGAGACGACCCGCGGCAACACGAAAAAGACGGCCGATCACAAAGAGCAGGAAAAACACCGCACCCGCTACGAGTGCCAGCCGAAACGGATCGGAGCTGTCGAGAAGCTCCATGTGCCAGAGCTCCCGTATGGAATTCTGCCAGCCGACGGCTTGCCACAGATAGACCACCGAGATGACGATGGCTGCGGCCAATGTGAGGGCTCGTTCCACCAGCACGTATTTCTTCAACCAGGGCAGCTCGAGATATCGCCACAGCCAGCCGATGAAGACGCCGATCATGTACCCGACGGCCGCGCATGTCCCGGAAAGAAGCCCCTGGATCAGCCACGACCTCGGCATAAGGCTCGGTGTCAGCGATGCAGCGAAGAACAGGAGCGCTGCCAGGGCGCCGAGTGCCGACATCGAGCCCAGGAGTCGGGCGGGAAGTTCATGGATGCGGTTCATGGGGAATTCCATACGGTATTGAGGCCGAGACACCGGTGTAAAGAGAGGGTGCCCTTACCGGAGGTCAAGTATAGCACCCTCTCATGCCTGGCCCGTGGTCAGCGAGATACGAACATTACCTACACCGACCATATGTGATGTTCGTGCAATGATGGCGCCTTCTCGGGCTCGGGCCGCATCTGCGTCCCTTCTCCAAGAACGGCGGCTGCAGGACGGCTCCCGACAGGACGCGTGCTGCCCATCGCGGAGCCAGCTACCCGATCGGCCGTCGTTGCAAATTTATTCCGGCCCTGACGGACTTGTGCAGTTGGAAAGCTTTTGCTAGATGCTCGCTCGCCGACGCAAATCGGCTCTACCACGATGCGGTCGTGGCGGAATTGGTAGACGCGCAGCGTTGAGGTCGCTGTGGGGCAACCCGTGGAAGTTCGAGTCTTCTCGACCGCACCAAACAAATCCGGCTTCGGCCGGTTTTTATTTTTCAGCAGCCTGCTCGGCTCTTCCCGGATGCGCGCTCAGGCGCTCGCTTCGGGCGCAAGCACCCGGACAAGCCGACGGCAGTTTTCATTACCCTCGGGAAGAAGCGTCACTGGATCGACCAGGCCGGCGCTCACACCGAGCGCGTTTGCCACGGCCCATCCCCAGTTCTCCTGCGCATGCTGCAGCAGTTGCGGTCCTTCGACGGAAATACAGGCCTTACCCGCCTGCACGATCTCCTGCGAGTTCACGCCTTGCAGGCGCTCCGACACCTCGGCCTGCAGCGGACTGACGACGAAGATTGCAAACAGATAGGTGAAAAATTCCGACATCGAGGTCTCCTGTGACAGTTCCGCAGATAGGTACGGGCACTCCGTCTTGCCAGGATGACATCCGCGATCAAAACCTGGTGTACGGCGGTCCGCCGCCGCCTTGCCGGCTGCTTGAACGCAATCGCCGCCTGTGATTGATGGGATCAGTCCTCGAAAGTGATGCAGATGTCCGATTCCTCAGCGAAAAATCCGATCACAGGCATGGCGATCATGGCCGGTTGCATGGTTGTGCTGCCGATGATGGACGCCATCGCCAAATACATGGCCACTTTCGAGACCATGTCGCCCGGTCAGGTGACCTTCTATCGGTTCTTTTTCCAGTTTATCGCGCTGCTTCCCATCGCGTTTTTCGTGCCCGGCGCGCTGCTCGGCGGCAGGCGCCCATGGATGAACCTGCTGCGCGGCGCCCTGCATGCGGCCGCAAGCCTGATGTTCTTCATGGCCGTCAAATACATGCCGCTCGCGGACGTGTTCGCGATCTATTTCGTCGAACCGTTCATGCTGACGATGATGTCGGCTCTTTTCCTCGGCGAGAAGGTCGGCTGGCGGCGCTGGCTCGCAATCGTGATCGGCTTCGGCGGCGCCATGATCGTCATCCAGCCAAGCTATGCGATCTTCGGCTGGACGGCGTTACTGCCCGTCGTCTGCGCGTTGCTTTATACGTTCTACCTGTTCCTCAACCGGGCGATCGGCGAGGCGGATACGCCGCTGACCATGCAGTTCGTCGCCGGTGCCGGAGGAACGCTGTTCATGACGGCCGCCTTGCTGGTCGGCAATGCGTTCGACCACGTCGAATTCGAGCCTTCTCTGCCGGGGTCCGGTCTCGGCCTGCTGCTGCTGGTCGTTCTCGGCAGCATTTCCGGCTATGTCCATCTGCTCGTCGTGCGGGCATTTCGCATGGCGCCCCTGTCGCTGCTGGCACCCTTTCAGTATTTCGAGATCATCTCGGCGACCATCCTCGGCTATCTGCTCTTCAGTGACTTTCCGACCCTGTCGAAGTGGTTCGGCATCGCCATTATCGTGGCTTCGGGCCTGTTCATCATCTGGCGGGAGCGTTCCAGGGTGAAACAGCTCGCGGCCGAGGCGCCGCTCGGCTAACGGCCGTTAACCGAGCTTCTTGTCTCGATCTCAACTTCTCGATCCTATGAGCCATATCCAGTTTCATGATGAAACGGAGATCAGAGATGAGCGGCATCCGCTTTTCTTTTCCGGCATGTGTCATCGCCGGGAAGGGCAGGATCGACAGGCACGATGTGCTGATTCTGCGCAAATACGCCTTTCCCGAAGGCGTCCGGACCTATGACTGTGCGCTTTTGATGCTCGCACTGGACGAGATGTGCCCTGTTCATTGCCGGGAATGGGAAGCCTACTTCGTCGAGACGCTGACGACATTCATCGTCGAAACCGCTTCGCCGCGCGGCCGGCTGGACGAATTGAAATCCGCCTGGATGATCCGGACGCTTGGTCTCGGCGGAGCGATCGAGCGCCCGCTGCAGCTGAAGTTCCTGATGCATGCGATGGAACGCTCCGGCGATTATCCCGACATGCTCACGGCTTTTGCCCTCGACCAGCTCAATATCGCGCTTGGCGACCGCCCGGCAGGCGCCTGTCACGCCGGACGCCCGGCCGAGCGTCGCATCACCGGCCATGATCTCGACTATGTCTGGCGCATATTGCGCAAGGCCGTCGAGGATGGCCAGCTCCGGCTGACGGCGCTCGAGCGCTCGGTGCTCCACGCGATCCATTACCGCGTGCGGGATGCGGACAACCATCCGGGATGGCGCGAGCTGATGGAATATGTGGTCTCGTGCGAACGTCCGGTCATCCGATTGCGGACACGCCCGTGGTTCGGGTCTCTGGCGCCAGGGAATTTCGACGACACGAGATCGGATGGAAACGCAGATCCGCTTTCGGGCGAACATCAGCTCGCCATGCCTACGGATCGACCGAACGGATATCACCCGCCCGTCTGTTGACAGCCGTGCAGCAAAGCGGTCCAAGAGGCGCATGAAAACCTCGAATCCCCCGCTCCCCTACGGCTATTCTCCGGTACCCGCCGGAAAGCTCGCCAACATGGTCACCTGCCTCGAAATGTTCGAGCGCCCGCCGGCGCGGCCGCTGCCGCCCGACAGCGGTCTGCGGGTCGAGCGCTGGTCTAATCCTTCGCTGGAGGAGTATCGGGATCTCTATCGACGGGTCGGACAGGAATGGCTGTGGGTTTCGAGGCTCGTCATGCCGGACGAGGAACTGGGCGCCATCCTGAGCGATCCGCTCGTCGAAGTCTATGTGCTTACCGACGGGCAACGCCGGCTCGGCCTGCTGGAACTGGATTTCCGCGAAGAAGGTGAATGCGAGATCGCTTTCTTCGGCGTCGTTTCCGAGGCGATCGGTCAGGGCGCCGGTCGTCTGCAGATGAACGCGGCGATCGAAAACGCCTGGTCGAGACCGATCAGGCGTTTCTGGGTCCATACCTGCAATTTCGACCATCCCGCGGCACTCGCCTTCTATCAGCGCTCGGGCTTCAGGCCCTATGCGTTCATGGTCGAGATCTGCGAAGACCCGAGGCTCGACGGACGGATGCCGCGTGATGCGGCTCCCCATGTGCCGCTGATCGAACCGTGATCGGTTTCCGTTCATTTTGCGACATGCGAGGTCAGGTTCCGGCTTGAGCCGGTTGGCCTCACCGTGCAAAAGTCCGCGCAGATTCTAATTCAGCAAGCAGGGAGAGACATGATGGATGTGCGTGCCGCAGTCGCCGTACAGGCAGGCAAGCCCTTGGAAGTGATGACGGTTCAGCTGGAGGGCCCGCGCGCCGGCGAGGTGCTGATCGAGGTCAAGGCGACCGGCATCTGCCATACCGACGACTTCACGCTGTCGGGCGCCGACCCGGAAGGCCTGTTTCCGGCCATCCTCGGCCATGAGGGTGCGGGCATCGTCGTCGATGTCGGCCCGGGCGTCACCTCGGTGAAGAAGGGCGATCACGTCATCCCGCTTTATACGCCGGAATGCCGCGAATGCTATTCCTGCACGAGCCGCAAGACCAATCTCTGCACCTCGATCCGCGCGACCCAGGGCCAGGGCGTCATGCCGGACGGCACCTCGCGCTTCTCGATCGGCAAGGACAAGATCCATCACTACATGGGCTGCTCGACCTTCGCCAATTACACGGTCCTGCCGGAGATCGCCGTCGCCAAGGTCAATCCCGACGCGCCCTTCGACAAGATCTGCTATATCGGCTGCGG
>JBQGDG010000356.1:0-15393 GCA_052038935.1 Neorhizobium sp.
ACCTGACCGATCTCGGCGGCGCTCATGCCGAGGCCGTCGCGCAGGATGCCGTAGATCTCGGCGATCATCTGCATATCGGCATATTCGATGCCGTTGTGGATGGTCTTGACGAAATGGCCGGCGCCGTTCGGGCCGAGCCAGTCGACGCAGGGTTCGCCGTTGAACTTGGCGGAGATGGAGGTCAGCACCTTCTCGACGCGTTTCCAGCTTTCCTCGGTGCCGCCGACCATGATCGACGGGCCGTGGCGCGCGCCCTCCTCGCCACCCGACACGCCCATGCCGATGAAGGTCAGGTCGCTGCCTTCGAGGCTTTCGAACCGGCGCATCGTGTCGCGGAAATTGGCGTTGCCGGCATCGATCATGATGTCGCCGGAAGAGAGGTAGGGCTTCAGCAGTTCCATCTGCTGGTCGACCGGATCACCCGCCTTGATCATGATGATGATGGGACGCGGCGGGCGGATGGCCTTGATGAAATCCTCGAGCGTCTCGCAGGGAATGATCTGGCCCTGCAGTTCGCCGGCGTCCGCGTAGAATTTCCTGGTGACTTCCGGCGTGCGGTTGAAGACCGCGATCCGGTTGCCTTTTTCGGCGATGTTGAGAGAAAGGTTGGCGCCCATGACGCCAAGACCGATAAGGCCGATTTCTGCCTGTTCCACGGGGGGTAGCCTCCAGTTTGATCGGGCCTTGTTTTGGCATTCAAGCGGGCCTGCGGCAAGGCGCAGCTTGTCGGAAACCGCCACAAACATTCATAAGGCCGGAAGGCCCGCTCGTCAGGTCGGGCGGTCCTCGCCGTCATCGACGATGCGCCAGGCGGCACCGTCGAGATCCTCGTACTGGCCGGTGCGCAGCGACCAAAGGAAGGCCAGAAGCCCGAGGCCGCCGAGAAAGAGCGCGGCCGGGATGAGATAGATCAGCATGTTCATGCAGCGTGCATCTCCCTCGGAGAAACCGCCATCGTCGCGCTGGGGGCCACCAGTTCGCGCTCGGGATCCCGGCGGTTGAGGCGCAGGGCATTGGCCACGACGATGATCGATGACGTAGACATGGCCACGGCCGCGATCAGCGGTGTCGCCAGGCCTGCAAGCGCGATCGGCACCGCGATCATGTTGTAGCCGATGGCCAGCACGAAATTCTGTCGGATCAACTTGCCTGCCCGGCGCGAAACCTCGATCGCCAGCGGTATGGCCTTCAGGCTCTCGTGCATGAAGACGAAATCGGCGGCCTGACGGCCGATATCGGCGGCCGTCGCCGGCGCCATCGAGACATGGGCGGCAGCAAGTGCCGGGGCGTCGTTGATACCGTCACCGACCATCAGGACCTTGCGCTCCTCGGCCGCGAGCGCCGCACAGAACTCCGCCTTCCCCTTGGGTGAAACCTCGGCCTTCCACTGGTCAATCGACAACTGGCCCGCAAGCGCGCGCACCGCCGGCATACGGTCGCCGGAGACGACGCCGAGGGAAAAGCCTTCCTTTGCAAGGTTCCGTGTCGTCACGGCCGCATCCTGGCGCAGCGCATCCTCGAAGCGGAGGCAAGCAACCTCCGCGCCGTCACGAGAAAGGACCACTTCCATATCCGTGTTCTCGCCGCCTTTCCCATCGCCACAGGCGAAACGGCGATTGCCCAGCCGGTAAACGCCGTCGGCGCGATGCGCTTCCAGACCGCTGCCGGGTATTTCCGTGACATTGTCGAAAACCTGGAAAGGCGTGGCCGCCGCCGAGCAGATCGCCCGGGACAGAGGATGGCGCGAGTGGGCGGCAATTCCTGCCGCCAGCGACAGGGCAGCGGCGGGAACGGCCGCGCCATTGACGAGCCTCGGCCTGCCGAGCGTCAGGGTTCCGGTCTTGTCGAAGAGGATGGAATCGACCTGCGCCAGGCGTTCCATGGCCGAGCCGTCCTTGACCATGATGCCGTTGCGGAAGAGCCGTCCGGCGGCAACGACCTGCACCACCGGCACGGCGAGACCCAGCGCGCAGGGGCAGGTGATGATCAGAACGGTGATGGAAATCAGCAAGGCGCGTTTCCAGTCACCGCCCGCCATGCCCCAGGCTATGAAGGAAACAAGAGCGAGGAGGTGCACCGCCGGCGAATAATACTGCGCCGCGCGGTCGGCGATGCGCCGATAACCGGCCTTGGCGCCTTCGGCGGCCTCCATAAGGCTGATGACTTCGGCGAGGAAGGAATCCCGTGCGGACGCGGTCACCCTGATGACCATCGCACCGGTGAGGCTGAGGGTGCCGGCATGCACGACCGACCCCGCAGAGACGGCCTGGGGCACGCTTTCGCCCGTGACGATGGATACATCCAGATCACTGGCGCCCCATTCCACCTCGCCATCGACGGGGATGCGCTCGCCCATGGCGATCGCCACGCGGTCGCCGGGGCGCACGTCCTCCAGCGGGCGGTATTCGCGTCCGCCATCCAGCGACAGGACCATGGCACCACGCGGCGACAGGCGGGCGAGACCGCTGATCGCTGCACGCGCCCGGTCGCGCATGACGTGGTCCAGCGTGCGGCCGATGAGCAGGAAGAACAGCAGCGACACGGTCGCGTCGAACCAGGCGTGCTGCGCGTGATTGAGCGTCTCCCACAGCGACACCGTATAGGACAGCGTGATGGCGAGCGCGATCGGCACGTCCATGTTGGTGCGGCCGCGCTTCAGCGCCGCCCAGGCGGAAACGTAGAAGAACCGCCCGCCGTAGACGAGCGCCGGCGCCGCAATCAGCGCCGAGATCCAGTGGAACAGGTCGCGCGTCGCCGCGTCGGCGCCGGACCATACCGACACCGAAAGCAGCATGATGTTCGCCGAGGCGAAGCCGCAGAGCGCCACGGCGCGAATGAGTTCGCGCTGCAGCTTGTCGCCATGTTCCTGCGACGCATCGAAGAGATAGGCGTCGTAGCCCGTCGCGCCCGAGATCGTATTGAGGAAATCGGAGGGATCACGCCTGCCCTCGCCTTCCGTCTCGCCCTGTCTCCAGACGATCGAGACACGTTTGGTGGAGAGATTGACCCGCGCCCGCTCGACCGATGGCAGCGCCTTCAGCGCCTTCTCGATCGACACGATGCAGGCACCGCAATGGATGCCAGGAACGCTGAGATCGAGCTGTCGCCTGCCCTCGCCGAGATCGCGGCTGGCAAGCAGCAGTTCCTCCGAGGACGGCGCGCCGATCGCCGTGACCTGACCTTCCGAACCGGGGGCGCAGCAACTCATCTGACTTCTCCATGAACCGAAATGCGTTCGGCGTGATGCAGGATCCTCTGTCCGCCGCGTTCGGCGACGGCCTCGACGATCCAGTGACCGGGAAGGACGGCGTGGGAGACGGCGAACTCGCCCTCGCCCCGACCGATCAGCTCGACCGTGAAATCCTGACGCTCGCCGACCGGACGCTTGAAGTTGAGGACAAGGCGATCGGCCGCCACCGGCCTGCCGCCGGCATCCGAGAGCCGGTAGCGGATATCGCCGGCGCCCACCGACAGCTCGCCGGCAATACCGCTCGCGGCGAGCGCGCGGGCCTGGGCGACCTTGCCGTTGAACTGCTGGCTGGCGACATAGGTGTTCTCGACGACCAGGCCGCTCCAGCTCGTGACCGCCTGATAGGCCATATAGAAATTGACCGAGATGATAGTGCCGAAGAAGAGCACCATGACGGCGACCATGTGCCAGCCGGTAAAGACGAATTCCTTGCGCGACGTCGTATCCATCACTTGTCTCCCGGTACGAAGAAATTGGCCGAATAGCTGTCGTGCTCGTGGCTCGAACGGTCCTCGGCGATGAAGTGAAGAGTCTTTTCTTCCGTCGCCTTGTCGCGGGGCAGCGTCACATAGACCTTCAGCGCGGTCGCCTTGTCCGGCGGGACCTCGACCGCGAACACGCGACCGGCGACGTCGCTGACGCCGATGATCTTCATCGTCGCCTCCGGCAGGCCGTCGAGCGACACGAGAATGGTGCGCGGCTCGGGGATCATATTGAGCAGCCTGAGCGTGTAGCCGTTACGGATCGAGCCGTCCGATTCCATGACGAATTGCGGGTTGCGATCGTGGATGACGTTGAGTTCCAGCCGGTCGCGGGACAGAAGTGCGTAGACGAGGCCGACACCGACCGCGGTCCAGATGCCCATGTAGAGGAGCGTGCGCGTGCGCAGCAGGATCTTCCAGTCGAAATGGCGCACCTCGCCGACGAAATCGCCGTCCGGCTTGCGCACCCGTGCGGGCGAGATCGGGGCCGTCCCGCCCGCCGTCGCCAGGAGCATGTTCGATTCGTATTCGGCGAGTGTCGCATAGGCTATGAGGCCGCGCGGCTTGCCGATCTTGTCCATGACGCTGTCACAGGCATCGATGCAGAGCGCGCAGGTGATGCAGGCCATCTGCTGGCCGTCGCGAATATCGATCCCCATCGGACAGACGGCGACGCAGGCGTTGCAATCGACGCAGTCTCCGACCGGCTGGCCGGCCGCGATCGCCTTCTTGGCATGCTTGCTGCGCGGCTCGCCGCGCCAGTCGTTGTAGGTGACGGTCAGCGAATGCTCGTCGAGCATGGCGCCCTGGATGCGCGGCCACGGACACATGTATATGCAGACCTGCTCGCGCATCAGGCCGCCGAAGATATAGGTGGTGGCAGTCAGGATGGCGACGGTCGAATAGGCGACATAGGCGGCCTGGCCGGTGGCGAAATCGAAAGCCAGCGACGGCGCATCGGCGAAATAGAAGATCCAAGCACCGCCCGTGGCGACCGCGATGACGATCCAGACCGCATGCTTGACCGTGCGCCTGACGATCTTGTTCAGCGTCCACGGTCCGGCATCGAGCTTCATCTGCGCATTGCGGTCGCCTTCGACGAACCGTTCGACCGCGAGGAAGAGATCGGTCCAGACCGTCTGGGGACAGGCATAACCGCACCAGGCGCGGCCGACCGCGGAGGTCATGAGGAAGAGGCCGAATCCCGCCATGACGAGAAGGCCGGCGACGAAAAAGAATTCCTGCGGCCAGATCTCGATGAAGAAGAAATAGAAGCGCCGCCCGGCAAGATCGATCAGCACCGCCTGGTCGGGAGCGTAGGGGCCACGGTCCCAGCGGATCCAGGGCGTCAGATAATAGATGCTGAGCGCGACCAGCATGACGATCCATTTGAGACGACGGAAACGCCCGCTGACGGCCTTCGGGAAAATCTTCTTGCGCTTCTCGTAGAGCGGCTTGTTGCGGTCGTCGGACGAGTGGGCGACCTTCGCATCGGCGGATGGGTCATGCGGGCCGAGACCGGGCGCGGTATAGAGATTCATTGGAACCCTCACTTGTTCCCCGCCTTGTCCCACCGCACCGCCTTGCTTTCCTTGACTTACGTCAAGCTGCGACATCAGGTGCTGACCGCTATCGACAACTACCGCGCGCACCATGAGGGATAAAATGAGCACGATGCCTACACGAATCGTCCACATCGCGATTGAACGACCCTGGCGTGAAATCTATGCCTTCGCGTCGCGACCGGAGAACATGAAATCATGGGCCGCGGGCCTTGCATCCGGCCTCGTCCGCGAGGGCGAGGAGTGGGTCGGAGACGGCGGGCCGATCGGCAAGATCCGCGTCCGCTTCGCGCCGGCGAACGATTTCGGCGTCATCGACCATTCCGTGACGCTGGAAAACGGAGTGACCGTCGAGAATGCCCTGCGCGTCGTGGCCAACGGCGATGGAGGCGAAGTCATGTTCACGCTCATGCGGCAGCCGGGAATGGACGATCAGGCCTTCGAAACCGATGCCGCCGCGATCGAAAAGGATCTGCGCACGCTGAAGGCGCTGATGGAGAAACAGCGGTCCGAGTGATCGCAGGCTGCCGCGCAGTCGCGGAAACAAAAATGGCCGGAACGTCGATCCCGGCCATTTCGATTGTCTGCCGATTATCGGCTCATTCGCCGCCGCCCAGGGAGTGGACATAAACGGCGAGCTGCTTGACGGTGACGTCGCCGAGGCGAGCGGTCCAGGCGGGCATGACGCCATGCTTGGGACCGCGGATCTGGGCGGCGATCTGGTCCTCGCCATGCACCTTCAGCCATATCGCATCCGCAAGGCTCGGAGCCCCCATGTCACGATTGCCTTCGGCATTTTCGCCGTGGCACGAGGCGCAGTTGTCGGCAAAGACCTGCTTGCCCGGTTCGACGAGCGCGGCATCGCGCGGCGTTCCCGTCAGGCTGACGACATAGGCTGCGGCCTGGCGGATTTCGTCGGGCTGGAGAATATCGGCAAAGGCCGGCATTTCCGAGACGCGCGTTTCCGCATCGACGGTATCGCGGACACCATGGGCGATCGTCTGGTAGATAGCATCGACGCTGCCGCCCCAGAGCCAGTCGTCGTCGTTGAGGTTCGGATAGCCGTTGCCGCCGGCAGCGCCGCTGCCGTGGCAGGGCGTGCAGTTGACGCGGAACGCAGCCGCGCCGGCAGCGGTGGCGAACTGGGCGAGTTCACCGTTGGCGACGATCTCCTCGGGAGATGCGGCGGCGAGCCTTGCGACCATATCCGCCTGAGCTTCGGTGGCCGCGTCGATCTCGGTCGCGAATTCCGCGCGGCTGGAATAGCCGAGCACGCCGGGTGTGACGCTGTTTATCAGCGGCCAGGCCGGATAGAGGACGCAGTAGACGACGGCCCAGCAAATGGTCGCGTAGAAGGTCAGGACCCACCAGCGCGGCATCGGGTTGTTGAGCTCGCGGATACCATCCCACTCGTGGCCGGTCGTTTCGACGCCACTGACTTCATCGATATGTTTCTCAGCCATCTCAGTCTTCCTTCAGCGGGATTTGGGCGGCCTCGTCGGCCAGCGCCTTGGCGCCGGGACGCAGGGTGAAGACGAATACGCCGAGAAAGAACAGAGCCATGGCGAGCAGGCCCCAGCTGTCGGCGAAGTGGCGCATTGCGGTGTAGATTTCCATCGGGCGGCCTCCTCAGCGATAACCGGTCGTGTCGTCATAGGTGGAGAAGTCGACCAGCGTGCCGAGCATCTGGAGATAGGCGACCAGCGCATCCATCTCGGTCAGCCGCTTGGGGTCACCGTCGAAATCCCCGACCTTGGCCTTCGGATAGCGGGCGAGCAGAGCGCTCGTGTCCGCCGCCGGATCGGCCTGCGCCCTGAGATCGGCATCGGCCTGCTCGACCATTTCGTCGCTATAGGGCACCCCGACCGCGCGATTGGCCTTCAGGTCCATCGAGACCTCGTTGACCCTGAGCGGTGTCTCCTTGAGGAAGGCATAGCTCGGCATCAGCGATTCCGGCACGACATCGCGCGGTTCGGTGAGATGCTGGACGTGCCATTCGTTCGAATAACGATCACCGACGCGAGCGAGATCCGGCCCGGTGCGCTTGGACCCCCACTGGAAGGGATGGTCGTACATGGATTCCGCCGCCAGACTGTAGTGACCGTAACGTTCGACCTCGTCGCGGAACGGCCGGATCATCTGGCTGTGGCAGGTATAGCAGCCCTCGCGGATGTAGATGTTGCGACCGGCGAGCTCCAGCGGCGAGTAGGGCCGCATCCCCTCCACCTTCTCGATCGTGTTTTCGAGATAGAAGAGCGGTGCGATTTCGACGATGCCGCCGATGGAGACGACGATCAGCGAACCGACGAGAAGGAGCGTGGCGTTTCGCTCGATGAAATAGTGTTTATCGAGTATAGACATTGTCGAACTCCTTATTCAGCCGGCTGAAGCACGGTCGGGGCGACGCCGCGGGTGCGCTCCTGCCGCTCGTGGCCGAGGATGGTCATGGTGACGTTGAAGGCCATGACGAGACCACCTGCGAGATAGAGGGCGCCGCCGAGAGCACGCAGGATGTAGTAGGGAACCAGCGCCGATACGGTTTCCGCGAAGGAATAGACGAGGAAGCCCTGGTCGTCGTATTCGCGCCACATCAGGCCCTGCTGGATACCCGCGACCCAGAGGACGGCGGCGTAGATGACGATGCCGAGCGTGGCGAGCCAGAAGTGCCAGTTGACCATCGCCAGGCTGTAGAGCCGCGGCCGGTGCCAGAGCTTCGGAACCAGGTAGTAGATCGCGCCGAAGGTGATCATGCCGACCCAGCCGAGAGCGCCGGAATGCACGTGGCCGATCGTCCAGTCGGTATAGTGGCTGAGCGAGTTGACGGCCTTGACCGACATCATCGGGCCTTCGAAGGTCGACATGCCGTAGAAGGCGATGGCGATGACCATCATGCGGATGATCGGGTCGGTACGGATCTTGTCCCAGGCGCCCGAAAGCGTCATCAGGCCGTTGATCATGCCGCCCCAGGACGGCATCCAGAGCACCACCGAGAAGACCATGCCGAGCGTCTGCGCCCAATCGGGCAGCGCCGTGTAATGCAGGTGGTGCGGACCGGCCCAGATATACATGAAGATCAGGGCCCAGAAGTGGATGATCGACAGGCGGTAGGAATAGACCGGGCGACCGGCCTGCTTGGGCACGAAATAATACATCATGCCGAGGAAGCCGGCGGTGAGGAAGAAGCCGACGGCGTTATGGCCGTACCACCACTGGGTCAGGGCGTCCTGCACGCCCGAGAAGGCGGAATAGCTCTTCGAGCCGAGGAAGGATGCCGGGACCGCCAGATTGTTGACGATATGCAGCATCGCAATGGTGACGATGAAGGCAAGATAGAACCAGTTCGCCACGTAGATGTGGGGTTCCTTGCGCTTCAGGAGCGTGCCGAGAAAGACGATCAGGTAGGCGACCCAGACGACGGTCAGCCAGATATCGACATACCATTCCGGCTCCGCATATTCGCGGCTCTGGGTGATGCCGAGCAGATAGCCCGTCGCCGCCATGACGATGAACAGCTGATAACCCCAGAACACGAACCAGGCGAGACTGCCGCCGAAGAGGCGCGCCCGGCAGGTACGCTGCACGACGTAAAGCGACGTACAGATCAAAGCGTTGCCGCCGAAGGCAAAGACGACCGCGGAGGTATGCAGCGGGCGTACCCGGCCGAAGTTGAACCAGGGTTCGATATTCAGATCGGGAAAGGCGAGCTGCAGCGCAACCACGACCCCGACGAGAAAGCCGACGACGCCCCAGAAGACGGTGGCGATCGTGCCGTATTTGACGACCTCGTCGAAATATTCCGACTCGACCGCGGCGCGCGCCGAGGCCCCGGCAGGGGCGAAGGTCACGCGGCGAAGCATGATGACGGAGCTTATACCGAGGACGAAGAAGAGCACCCACATGTGGGCTGCGAAAGGAGCATCATGCGCGTAGGCCGCGCCGAGCAGTGCCAGGAACGTCCCGATCACCAGCACTGCAGTTTCCAAAGGGTAGTTCATTGTTGGTTTCCCCCAACGACGTGATTGCCCGCCGCGACGGTTGCCGGAACAACGAATCCCCTGCCCTGGCACCGCCGCGATCAAGCCGACTGATGCCAGCCGCGCCCGGGGAATGCCTTGATTTGTGTCAACGCGAAGAAGGCGGCGATGACGGAACGTTTCTTCGAGCGTGAAGAGGCGCAGCAGGTCCGGAGGTCAGCCGTGAAGAAAGAAATCGATTCGGAAAGCTCAACGCTCGTGCTGTCGCTGGCGGACAGCCAATCGGACGCGGCTGCCATCGCCTCATGGATCAGGCGGGCGCATCTCGAACAGCTGGCCCTCTGCGACGAGCTGGAGGAAATCGCCGATTCGCTGCCGGCCAGCGTCAACCGTCAGAAATGCATCTATGCCGCCAAGGCGCTGTCGCCACTGATCCGCGGTGTCCATCACTACGAGGAGACCGTGCTGTTTCCACGGCTGGCGAGGCCGGAAGCCGGCAGCGCCATGCTCGGGGAAACGCTGGCGCGGCTGAAATACGAGCATTTCGAGGACGAGTGTTACGCCGAGGAATTGACGGAGACACTGCTGCTCATGGGATCGGGCGAAGCGGTCAACAACGAGGCGGTGGGCTACATGCTGCGCGGATTCTTCGAGGGCGTCAGGCGACACATCGCCTTCGAGAAGGCGCACCTTCTGCGCGATTACGCGACGACGGCCTGAATGGATCAGGCCGCCGGGCGGCGTCGGCGGCGATCCGCCGTTTCCTGCATGACGACCAGAGCACCGATCAGCGTCGACGAGCGGCTTATCGGCGACATGCGGCAATGGACGACGACGGTCTGGCTGTCGATCTGCTCGGCATAGGTCAGCGAGACGCTGTCTCCCTTGAAGCAGCGGTCGAGCGACGGCTGCAGCTCGTTGCGGAAGTGATGCACGCCGACGAATTCGGCGAAATGCCGCCCGATGAGCTTCTCGCGCGGCATTTCCATGCGTCGCGCATTGGTCTCGTTGCTGTAGAAGATGCGGTATCCCGGAGCGATGACGACGACCCGTTCGGGCAGTTCGTTCAGCACGGCATCGTCTAGGAAACCGTCGATGATCGCCTGCGCGACATCCGCCGGCTGCTGCGGCTGGTCATCGAACGCGGCCTGCGGACCTTCCGAAAGCTCGTGACCGGTCAGCAGATAGCGCTCGACGAGCATCTGCAGCAGGTGGCCGTTGCGACGCACGCATCCGCGGTCGTCGGCTTCCTCGTTCAGCAGATCAAGAGCGAACCGGAACTGCGAACGGATCGTCGCGGGATCCTGGCCCTGGCTGCCGAGAATGGCCTGAATGAGGGGATCGAGCTCCCGGTCAAGCCGGGATACGGCGTCGTCGTCTTCGCGCTCCACAGCCTTGCGCAGATCCGAATATTTCGACCAGAACAAATCAATCAATGCTTTCAATTCGACCCCTCTCCGTAGCAATGCGAGAAGTGGCGCCTTCGCACTAGGACAGCTTGGCCTTCATGAAAGAGGATTCTGATTAATTATTCTGTCAAGCTCGGCCACGAATAATGGCCTACAACTTACCACAAGCATACGCGATAAGACAGGGAAAGCGCGTTCAGCGCTCGACGCTGTTCTTGATCTGCCAGCGGTCGTGGTACCAAAGCCATTGCTCGGGATATTCGCGCACCCAGCTCTCCACCTTGTCGTTGAGGACCTGGGCGGTGCCCTGGACGTCCAGATTGCCCCTTTCGTCACGCGGAAGGTCGATGCGCGGCTCGATCTCCAAGCGGTAGCGATTTCCCGGCAGGCGGATGCAGCGGGCCGGGTAGACTTCGGCATCGAACTGGCGCACCAGCTTGGCGAGCAGCGGATTGGTCTTCACCGGACGACCGAAGAAGAGTGTCGACAGGCCCTTGCGGAATTTCTGATCGACGAGCACGCCGACACCGCCGCCGGCTTCGAGCCGTCTCGCCAGCGCGAAGGAGGAGCCGGCATGGGACGGCACCAGCTGGCCCATGCGGGCGCTGCGGAAGGAGAACACCTTCTCGGCGATATAAGGATTGTTGGGCGGCCGGAAGAGGACCATCACT
Source organism: Neorhizobium sp. (assembly GCA_052038935.1). GTDB lineage: Bacteria > Pseudomonadota > Alphaproteobacteria > Rhizobiales > Rhizobiaceae > Neorhizobium. The sequence goes on from JBQGDG010000356.1 coordinate 11,349, forward strand.
TCCAGCCCGAACGCCTTGCCGGCAACCGGCAGAAGTTCGAAATTGCCGGTATGGCCGGTGAAGACAATGAAGGGCCGCGGATTGTCGCGCAGGTCGACGAAAAGCGGGATGCCCGACACCTCCACCCTGCCCGGCGTCGCCTGTCCGGGATCGAAATCGAACAACCGGTCGAGAAAGACATATTCGGCCGCCAGCCTGCCCATATGTCCCCAGCTGGCGACGGCGATCTCTTCAAGCTCTTCCTGAGGTTTTTCCGGAAACGCGTTGCGAAGGTTGGTCATCATCAGCTTGTGACGCCAGAGCTTCGGACCGATGTAACGGGCGACGCGATCAGCGAAACGGATGGCGGGGTCGGCAGGGAAGACCTTCAGCAGATTGAGCAGGCCGAAGGTCATCTGCGCCACCAGCCATTGCTGGAAGTTCCGTAGCGCCAGAACGATTCGGGTGATGACCATCCTCACCGGCGTCAGTCCATCCTCAGAACGATCTTGCCGAAGATCTGGCGGCCTTCCATACGTTCCAGCGCCCTGTCGATCTCGTCGAACGTGACTTCGGTATCGATGACCGGATGGACAATCCCCCTAGCCATCTTCTGCATGGCGTCGGCCATGTTCTCCATGCGGCAGCCGAACGAGCCGAACAGCTTCAACTGCTGCTGGAAGAGCATCATCAGGTTCATGTCGGTGGAAACGCCCGAGGTCGATCCGCAGGTGACGAGGCGGCCGCCGCGCTTCAAGCAGAGCATCGAACCGGCCCAGGTATCCTTGCCGACATGTTCGAAGACGACATCGACGCCCTTCTTCTTCGTCAGCTTGCGGACCACGCCCTCGAAGCGATCCTTGCGATAATTGATCACGTGATCGGCGCCGAGCGCCTTGGCCTTCTCGATCTTGTCGTCGGATCCGACGGTGGTGATCACCGTACAGCCGATCTTCTTGGCAAGCTGTATGGCGGCGGTGCCGATGCCGGAGCCGCCGGCATGGACGAGGATCGTCTCGCCCGGCTGGAGCTTGGCGTTGTCGAAGAGCATGTGCTCGACCGTGCCGAAGGTGACCGGGGCGAGCGCTGCCGCGACCGCATCGACGCCGGGTGGTGCCGGGACCAGAAGGCGGGCCGGAAGATTTGCCTTTTCCTGGGCAAAGCCATCGAGGTGGAAACCGTGCACGCCGGAGACATTTTCGCAGAGATTGTCGCGCTTCTCTCGGCAGGGCTTGCAGAGGCCGCAGGTGCGCGCACCATAGATCGAAACGAGTTGTCCGGGCAGGACATTGGCGACGCCGGGGCCAATCGCCTCGACGACACCGGATGCTTCCGCCCCGATCGTCAGCGGCATCTTGCGCTTGGCGAAGGCCATGCCACGCCAGCCCCAGACATCGATATGGTTGAGCGCCACCGCCTTGACGCGCAGCGTCACCTCGCCCGGGCCGGGTGCTTCCGGTTCCGGAATATCGACGGCTTCGAGCTTGCGGTCATCGATCAGTTGCAGCGCGCGCATGGTGTTCGTTTCCTTCCGGATGGATGGGTCAGGTGCAGCGTCTTACACGCAAACGTCGTGCTCGGGCTTGTCCCCCCGAGCATCTACCGACCTTCATTCTTATGAGCGACGTCAGCAGATCCTCGGCACGAGGCCGAGGATGACGCCTCTTTCCTGTGGCGCAGGCCTTAGACCGGTTCCAGCGTCATGACAAGGCTGGCATTCTGGCCGCCGAAGCCGAAGGAGTTGGAGAGAACAGCCCCGGGCGAACCATCCCGCTTCGAGTTCGGGACCACGTCGAGCTCGATCGTCGGATCGGGATTGGTGTAGTTGATCGTCGGCGGCAGGGTGCCGGTCAGCATGGTCTGGATCGAGAACACGGCTTCCACGGCGCCGGCCGCGGTCAGCGTGTGACCGATCATCGACTTGTTCGACGAGACCGGGATGCCCTTGAGGCCTTCGCCGAAGACGGCGAGCATGGAACCATATTCCATCTTGTCGTTTTCGGGCGTCGAGGTGCCATGCGCATTGATATACCCGATGCCGCTCTCGTCCATGCCGGCATCGTCGAGCGCCGCCCGGATCGTCGCGATCGCCGGTCCGCCGTCGGGCGACGAGCGCGTGCGGTGGAAATGATCCGCCTTTTCGCCGAGCCCCTTGATGATGCCGAGTACCTTCGCGCCGCGGGCGATTGCCGCCTCCAGCGATTCCAGGACCAGGGTGGCGGCACCTTCGGCGATGACGAACCCGTCGCGATCCTTGCTGAACGGCTTGGAGGCCTTTTCCGGCGGATCGTTCTGGGTGGAAAGCGCCGAAAGCAGCGAGAACCGGATCAGCGCCTCGGCGCTGACCGAGCCGTCCGTGGCGGCGACGAGCGCCTTGTCGGTCCGGCCCTGGCGGATCGCTTCGACGCCGAGCTGGATGGCGGTCGCACCGGACGCACAGGCCGTCGACAGCGTCACGGGAAGGCCGCGCGTGCCGAACGTGTCGGCAAGGCGCTCCGAGATCGAGCCGAACTGGACCGCTTCGAGGAAGGTCGGGTCGGGGCGTTCGCGCATGGCCGCCAGGAAACGGTCGTAGGCGTCGCCCTCGGCTTTGGAGGGCGCGGCACGGTCGGCCAGCGCAAAACGGTCCTCCCATTCGGGCTCGACCGGCGGCGCGGCAAGGAACAGGGGACCGTCGAAGTCCCCCGAGAGACCGGCCTGCGCCAGAGCCTCGGTCGTCGTCTCGCGGGCAAAGGCATAGGAACGCTCGACGGCGTTGTTGGCGGGTACGGCGATGAAATCGACGGTGCCGCTGATGCGCGTCGAAAGCTTGTCGGTCGGAAAGCGGGTGATCTTGTGGATGCCGGACCTGCCGGCCGTCAGGGCCGACCAGTTGTCGGAGAGCCCCTGCCCGAGCGAGGTGATGACGCCCATGCCGGTAACGGCGACGAGCGGACGGCCGAGGTGATCCCTGAAACGGTTGTCACTCATACTGATCTCCTTCACTCGCCGGCCGAGAGGACGGCAACGCCCTCGCCGCGCGTGTAACCGACCGTCGTCACGACGGCGTGCCTTGCGGGCCCGGCCATCGGCCTTTCGTGTCCGGCATCGAATTCGGCGACCTGCGCCTTGCCGTCAAGCGAAAGCGCAGCCATGGCGAGACCCAAGGGGAACTGCGCCTCCATGCCGTGGCCGGTCACACCGCCGAAACCGCGGATGGCGGCGCCGGGGAACTGCTGTTCGAGCACCGCCTTTTCGCGTGCAGAGAGATCGACGAGGCCGCTGGCACCCGAGAAAACCACGGTTTCGTCGGGCGCGAGCGCCGCCGCGGGGCCGCAGAGCCGGGACAACCGCTTTTCCAGCCGGCCCTCGTCACGAGAGCCGCGATCGCCTTCGACCGCATCGATGGACGCGTAGACATGGGCACCGCGCGCCTCTGCATGGGCGCGCGATTCCAGCACGAGGAAGGCGCCGACGGAGCCCATGATCATACCGCCGCCATTCTCCGGCGAACGCGACCAGAGCGGCTGCCATTCACCGGTCGCATGGGCGCGGATGCCTTCGACGAGAAGGATGATGTCCGCCCGCTCGGCGACGAAAGCACCGCCCACGAGGCTGTGGCTGGACTGGCCGGCCTTGATCCGGTGGAACGCCGTCTCGACGGCGGAAATTCCGGCGGACTCCTCGCCCATGAAGGTGCGCGACGAGCCGGTCACCTTGTGGACGATCGATATATTGCCCGCCATGAGATTGGACAGCTGCGCAAGGAACAGGGTCGGCCGCAGTTCGGTCGTCAGCTTCTCGTTCAGCAGCATCTCGCGATCGTTGCGTTTCAGCGCCTCGTCGACGATCAGCGAATCGACCTTGATGTCGCGCTCGCCGCCGCCGGCGGCGACGATCATGTCCATCGAAGCGCAGGCTTCGGCATTTTCCTTGAGACCGGCGTCATCGAGCGCCAGGCCGGCGGCGAAGACGCCGAGCCGCTGCCAGTTCTCCATCTGACGCTGGTCGCCGCGCTTGGCGATCTGTGCCGACCAGTCGATTTCCGGCATGGGATGGATCGGATAGGGATCGAAGCGTCCGGTCT
>JBQGDG010000357.1:0-2163 GCA_052038935.1 Neorhizobium sp.
GAAGGGCAGGAGGCCCTTCTTGGAGAGTTCATAGAGGCGGTGGACGCCGGTCGTCGTTTCCTCGGTGACGCCCTTGATCGCGTCGCGCTGCCTGGTGAACCAGCCGGGCGATGCCTGAAGCCGCTTCTTGATCTGGGCGACCAGGATTTCCTCCTCTTCGGAACCCGGGTTCGAAAGCACGTCCTCGCCTGCCTCGGCACGGGCGCCGAGCAGGATGTACATGGTGGCGTCGCCGCCGTCGTCGAGGATCATGTTGGAAAGGCCGCCATCGGCCCACTGAAAGATCTTGTCGGTGTATTCCCAGTATTCCGTCAGCGACTCGCCCTTGACGGCGAAGACCGGAATGCCGCTGGCGGCGATGGCCGCGGCCGCGTGGTCCTGGGTGGAGAAGATGTTGCAGGAAGCCCAGCGGATGTCGGCGCCGAGTTCCTTCAGCGTCTCGATCAGCACCGCCGTCTGGATGGTCATGTGCAGCGAGCCGGAGATGCGGGCGCCCTTGAGCGGCTTGCTGGTACCGAATTCCTCGCGGCAGGACATCAGGCCGGGCATTTCGGTTTCGGCAATATCCAACTCTTTACGGCCATAGGCTGCAAGGTCGATATCCGCGACCACATAGTCCTTCTCAATGCTCATGACGCTCTCCAGATCTCGTTTGCGTGAAGCTACCGCCGACAGGACGCGCCCGGCGGGTCGGTGGCTTAATCCGGATCGGGGTTTATCAGGCTTCAGGCCGAGGCGCAATGGTGATATAAAGAGGTCTTTATATGTTTATGTGGCCCGGTTCAGGCCTCTTCGCCGAAGCGGTTGGCGATCAGTCCCTCGAGCGCGTCGAGCGCTTCCGTGGCCTGCGGGCCTTCGGCCAGGACGTCGATGGAACAGCCGGTGCTCGCGGCGAGCATCATCAGCCCCATGATCGACGTGCCGCCGACGCTCGTGCCGTCCTTGGAAACCGTAACCCGGGCGTCGAAGCCTTCCACCATCTGGACGAATTTCGCCGAGGCGCGCGCGTGGAGACCGCGCTTGTTGACGATGAGGAACTGGCGGGACAGGGGCGGGGACATTCGTACTCTTATCTCACTTGCCGCTCAGGACGCGGCTGGCGACGTTGATATATTTCCGCCCGGCTTCGGAAGCCTCGGCGAGCGCCTTTTCCATATCGTTCTCGCCGCGCACTCCGGCAAGCTTGATCAGCATCGGCAGGTTCATCCCGGCGATCACCTCGGTCGTGCCGCTTTCCATGACGGAGATCGACAGATTGGAGGGAGTGCCGCCGAACATGTCGGTGAGGATGATGACGCCGTTGCCCGCATTGGCGCGCCCGACCGCGTCGAGAATGTCCTGACGGCGTTGATCCATATCGTCTTCGGGACCGATACACACGGTTTCGACGAATTTCTGAGGTCCCACGACATGCTCGACCGCGTGTCGGAATTCCTCAGCCAGCTTGCCATGAGTGACAAGCACAAGTCCGATCATGTAAATACGCCCCTTGCTCTCAAAACTCGCGGCCCATATCGCAACCCGATGGCACCGTCCAGCGGCGGGATGCCATCTTCGCCAAGTAGAACCGAAGTTCAAGTCAAAAAATCGGGTAATATGCTTACCAGAACGGGAGTTCCGCACGCCAGGCGGGTATCAGTCCGCCGATGACCGCCAGCGGATCCGGAACCGTGTTGGTGATCCGTACCATGGGCAGGGCGCAACCGTCGGGAAGCCGGAAGCTTTCGCCCTCGGGCGGCAGGCGGTCCGCATTCGCGGGGGAAACGACCCGGATGGCGAGGTCGATCGCGGCCGAGGCGACATTATCCAGCCGGACGATGCCGCTGCCCCGCAATTCCAGCAGTCCTGCAATCGCAGGTGGGCAGGCGGCGACCACCCGACCGTCGTCTCCGCTGACGAAAACCTGATCGTCCGCGATCAGCGCGCAATCGGCCCCGCATCGGCGGGCGATCGTCAGGCAGTTGAACGCCATCATCGATTTTCCGATGCCGGACGGTCCGGTGAAGAGAAGCCCGCGGCGCCCCACGACGATCGCGGTGGCGTGGATGTTCGGCGCCGGCGTCATGCCGGGACGCCGGCCGGCAGCGACAGGATGAAACGGGCTCCCGTCACGTCGCCTTCCCGGCCGTGCTGGTTTTCGGCTCTCAGGCTGCCGCCATGCGC
>JBQGDG010000358.1:0-7922 GCA_052038935.1 Neorhizobium sp.
TCGCCGCCGAATAATTTCCCCACTCTCGACTATCCGACCTGACATGCGGACAAAAAAAACCGCGCTTTCGGCGCGGCTAAGTCTAGGGAGGAAACACCCAAGGAGGGTATTTACAGTCAAAGACTGTAGCTCCGACATTAGTGGCCGCTATGCACAAATGTCAAGCATGTTTTTTGTGTGATTAAATTTGCGTCATTCTTGAGCATTGTGATGAATGAAACGTCACCGGCCGCGGTATGCGATGCGGTTTTCTTTTGCGTCGCGTCATTTTATGAAGGTGCAGACCCGCATTCGACAATCGACAAGGAGCAGCCGGTGGTACCAGATCGTGATTTCTTCTACACCCTTGCCGATGCCGCGAGGCAGGAAACGCTGCCGCGCTTTCGCACCGGCGCGTCCGTCGTCAACAAGCTGGCCGGCGGGTTCGACCCGGTCACCGAGGGAGATCGCGCCGCAGAGACGGCGATCCGTGCGCTCATCGAGGCGCGATTCCCGGATCACGGCATCCTCGGCGAGGAGCATGGCAATATCGGGCTCGACCGGCAGCATGTCTGGGTGATCGATCCGATCGACGGTACGCGCGCTTTCATTTCCGGACTGCCCGTATGGGGAACGCTGATCGGCCTGCGCACGGACGGGCGGGCGACGATGGGTCTCGTCGATCAGCCTTTCACCGGAGAGCGGTATTTCGCCGACGGTATGCGTTCCTGGTATCGTGGCCCTGAAGGCGAGCGGCAGCTTGCCGTCAGGGATTGCGGTTCGCTTTCCGACGCGATCCTGTTCACCACGTCGCCGCATCTCTTCAAGGCCGATGAGCTGACGCGCTACCAGGCCGTCGAGGAAAAGGTGCGACTGTTCCGATATGGCTGCGATTGTTATGCCTATGCCCTGCTGGCGGCGGGGCATGTGGATCTCGTGGTCGAGAGCGGATTGCAACCCTATGATGTCGGCGCGCTCATTCCGCTGATCGAGCAGGCGGGCGGCATCATCACGACCTGGGACGGCGGGCGGCCGGAAGGCGGCGGGAGCATCGTCGCGGCGGGCTCGAAGGCGGTTCACGCCGAAGTGCTGGCGCTCCTGGCCGGACGCTGACCGCCGGCTGAGTCACTATATTCAGGATATTCAGGCGGCCGTCTCGGTGAGATCGAGGCCGCCGTCGAGGCCCGGCATGAAAGCCTCGATCGCAGCCATGGCCTGTGCCCGGTAGACATCTTTTTCCTGAAGGAGTTCGTGGCGGGCTCCCGTGATGGTGATGAGTTGTCCGGCGCGGAAGTTGCGGGAGAGTTCCTCCTGCAGCCGGTAGGGAACAATGCCGTCCAGGACCGGGGCCAGGATCAAGGTCGGGATGGTGATCGTGGTCAGATGGGTTTGCGACGTCACCCGGCTCGCGGCGCGCAGGGTCTCGTGTATCCAGCCGGCCGTCGGGGCGCCGACCGTGAGATCCTGCAGGGCGGTGTAGAGGCCGATATTGCGTTCGAAGCGTGTCCTGTCGCCGGTCAGGCCATTGCCCTCGAAAGGGATGAAACGTTTGTCGCCGCCGAGCTGCACGCCCCCCAGGCCCGTCCAGCACATGAGCCTGGCAAGCGGCCGTACGACGGATTCCGACGCGGGTTGCCCGTGAAAGCCGATATAGGGCGCGGCAAGCGCCATGCGGCTGATGCGGTTCGACAGGTTCGGCGCCGCCGAAAGAGCGATCAGGGCGCCGGTCGAATGGGCGACGAGGAAGAAGGGCAGGCGGGCATCGGGCAGGACCACCTGCTCGAGGAAGATTTCCAGATCCCGCTCATAGTCGGAAAAGCGCCTGACATGCCCCTTGCGCGGATCCTTCTTCAGCCTGTCGGAACCGCCCTGGCCCCTCAGGTCGTAGGTCGCGACCCACAGCCCCATCGCATTGAGGTTGCGGATCGTTTCGTAATACTTCTCGATGAATTCGTTGCGGCCCTGCAGGAGCACGACCGTTCCGCGCGCCGGCGATACTTCCGAACGGAACAGGGCATAACGGATCCTGGCGCCCTTGTGGCCGGTGAAATATCCGGCGGTGGCATTGCCTGGTGCCGGGTTGCCCGGGGTGGGGCGGAGGATCTCGTCGTGATGTGGATGTGCGTCGCTCATGGCTGCAGGGTCGGGCTTTGCCGCGTTCCGGTCAAGACAAATCGGCCATCGCGATGCGACGGCCGATCTTCGTTGCGGACTTAGAGAAGTGCCGCCGTTTCTGAAGTGATCAGCCTTCAGGGCTTCAGTGCGTATGGCCCGGTTCGCCGTGATCGTGCCCGCCTTCCGCTCCGGTCTCGCCGGCATCGGTCGGATGAGGATGGTCGGGATCGGCGCTGTGCGTCGTGCGGTGGATCGCCGAGGGCTCCACGCCTTCGCTGCCGTAGAGGGCGACATGGAGTCCCCAGTATGACGAGGCGAAGATGACCAGCGCGACGGCGATACCGATCGGGATGCCTGCCAGCTTCTTCTTGAAGTCCGGCAGGAAGAACACGTCGCGGGTATGATCCACGGCAATCGCGACGATGACGGCCATGATCAGCGCGTGTCCGATCAGATCGATACGGCCGAAGGGATAGACTGCCGCGTTGAAGATGACGAAGAGGGCGATTGCCGACAGGCGACGCACAAGCGGCGTCCACAGCAGGCCGAAGCCCATGGTGAATTCCGCAACGCCGGCCATCGGGATGAAGACGTCACGGGGCATGCCGAAGGTGAGGAACGGCTTCTCCTCGACGAGCGGATAGAACCAGTCCGGATAGGCGAATTTCTCGAGGCTCGACCACATGAGGGCGATGGCCACGCCCCAGCGCAGGGCCTGGAACCGCCGCCTGCGCAATTCCTCGTTCGACGACGCTTCCAGGATCAGATAGGCGGCGACGCCGAGGCCGAGAGCCAGGTAGTCGAGCAGATGGAAGATGTCGTAATCGCGAAGCGCCAGAAGCCATAGGGCGACGATGCCGATTGCGGCGATCGGTTGCGTCCTTCGGAAGAAGATCAGCATGGCGATCAGAAGCTGACCCCACGAGACGACTTCCGACGGCGTCTTCAGGTCCGGCGTCAGGTAGACGCCGCCGACGGCGAATATGGCGATGAAGAAGGCGCCGACGACCGCCCTGACGAAATCGTCCTGGCGTTTCCAGAGTGGGTCCGTCAGGCGGTCCAAGCCGTGAAGGATGGCCTCGCCGGCGTTCGATCGTTCGATTGCCCGGGTGGCGATGAAGAAAACGAGAACCAGGGCGATGCCGATCCAGAACCAGCTGTCGGCCAGGGTCGCGCCGATCGGCTTCGGCGGTGCGCCGACGATATAGGGTGCGAACCATTTGACGTGAGCAGCGGCGGGTTCGGCGCCGGCCAGAAGCATGAATGCAGTCGTAAGCGAACCGGCTCTGATGGCAGGATGCATGATCTTGTTCCTATCGGTCTCATCGGCGTGGCAGGCGCGACGGCGTCTGTGCGATCCACGCTTCCGATCTTGACGATAGCCAGTTCTGCAGGGGCGTATTTGATGCGCGTCAATTCTGTGGGGGGAATTTGTGCGGCGCGGCAAGCTGTCGCTTTCGTTCCCGCGTCGTATGGGCGGATCGCGAAAGGTAGTGCCGGAGAGACGAAATGCCGGCGGGGCCTGCAGTTCCGGCAGGGTCTTGAAGCGCCGGAAAACAATTCCCATCTCCACGCTGCAGGCGCCGAAAGGGTCTGCTCAACGGGCTCCCCATCGCCATAACGGGATGTGGACGCCTACCGAAAACCGCAACGTCGCTTCAATGGAGGACATTATGCGTCACGTCGATTTTTCTCCCCTCTACCGCTCCACCGTCGGCTTCGACCGTCTCTTCAACCTGCTCGACAACCGCAATTTTGCCGATCAGAGCCAGAGCTATCCGCCCTACAACATCGAGCGGACCGGCGAAAACGCCTATCGCATCACCATGGCCGTCGCCGGCTTCGACGAGAAGGAACTCTCGATCGAATTCCAGGCCCATGCGCTGACCGTCAAGGGTGAAAAGACCGAGGAAGACGGTGCCGATCAGAACGAATATCTGTATCGCGGCATCGCCAAGCGCGCCTTCGAGCGCCGCTTCCAGCTTGCCGATCACGTAGAGGTGCAGAGCGCTTCTTTGAAGAACGGCCTGCTCCATATCGATCTGGTCCGGAATATTCCGGAAGCTATGAAGCCGCGCCGTATCGCAATTGCTGCGGAAGCCGGCGATACGGCCAAGACGATCGAGGCGCAGATCGCTCCCCAGCAGGTCAACTAACGCTCCCATCCTTTTGACCTCCAGTCAGGGATAGCAAGCCAGAACGCCCCTTCCTCCGCCGGGAAGGGGCGTTTTTCGTTCCACCGCCGTCACTTTGCCGGCCTGCGGGGTACCGTATCGTTTTCGCGGTCGAATTCGGTCGCACCGGGGCGGGAGCCCAGGCTTCGATCGGCAGGGCCTGACGTCCTACGCCGCAGCCGGTTCGGCCGCGACCTCCTTCGCCTTCAGCCGTTCTGCATATTTCTGCGCGATCACGGCGCAGGCCATCAGCTGGATCTGGTGGAAGAGCATGATCGGCAGCACCACCGCGCCGATCGAAGCCGATTGTCCGGCGAAGATGGCATTGGCCATCGGAACGCCGCTCGCGAGGGACTTCTTCGAGCCGCAGAAGGTTATGGTGATCTCGTCTTCCTTGGAGAAGCCGAGCGCCCGGCTGCCGAACATCGTCAGGCAGAGAACGAAGACGAGAAGAACGATGTCGAGGCCGATGACGACGGCGATATCGGTGAGGGAGAAGGTCTGCCAGATGCCTTCCATGACGGCGTGGGAGAAGGCGAGATAGACGACCATGAGGATCGAGCCGCGATCGACCGGAGCGAGAAGCTTCTTCTTCGAGCGGATCCAGTTGCCGATCCACGGCTGCAGGATCTGGCCGAGGATGAAGGGGGCGAGCAGCTGCAGGGCGATCTTTTCCAGCGCATCGGCCGATACGCCGCCGCCGCCGGTGGTGGAAAGGAGCAGTGCGACGAGCGCCGGGGTCAGGAACATGCCGATGATGTTGGAACCGGATGCGGCGACGATCGCTGCCGGAACGTTGCCGCCCGCCATGGACGTGAAGGCGATCGAGGACTGCACGGTCGACGGCAGCACACAGAGAAACAGCATGCCGAGGTATAGCGGCTCGGGCAGTACGGTTTCAGGAATGAAGCCCATGGCAAGGCCGAGCAAAGGGAAGACGGCAAAGGTCGTCAGCACGATCGTCAGATGCAGCCGCCAGTGCAGGACGCCCGCCACGACGGTTTCCCTTGCCAGCCGCGCACCATGGAGAAAGAAGAGAAGCCCGATGGCGATATCCGTCGCCAGTCCGAACCACTCCGCCCATATGCCATGGATGGGCAGGATAGATGCCAGAATGACGGTGCAGACCAGCATGATCGTAAACCGGTCGGGCATGAAGCGCTTCATCGACTACTCCTCGTGCATGTTTGGTTGTGTCCTCCTTTATCGCGGATTAGAATGCAACCACTAACAGCTATCATGAAGCGCGATAACCATGCTGAATCTTCATCACCTGAACAGTTTCGTCATGCTGCAGCAGACCGGCAGTTTCACCGAGGCGGCGGCGCGGCTCGGGATCGGGCAATCCACCGTCACCCAGCATATCCAGCGCCTGGAGAAATCGCTGGGCAGACGGCTCGTGGCGCGTGACACGCATCAGATGCGGTTGACGGCAGACGGAGAGGCGCTGGTCGGATACGCACGCGGCATGCTGGATCTGAACGGGCGCGTCACCTCCCTTTTCGGGGAAAGCCGCCTGCGTGGGCGCCTCAGGCTCGGTGTCTCGGAAGATGTCGTCGCCAATCGGCTGACGGGTATCCTCGAGGATTTCATCCGTCTGCATCCACTCGTCGATCTCGAGCTTACAGTAGCGCTCAGTGCCGTGCTCAACCAGATGCAGGACGCCGGCGATCTCGACCTCGTGCTCGCCAAGCGGCATGTGGGGGAAACCCATGGCAAGCTCCTCTATCGGGAGCCGTTGGTCTGGCTGGCGCGCGATCCAGACCTCATTCTGTCGCGGGATGCGGCTTTGCCGCTGATCGCCTTTCCCTCGCCGTCGATCACGCGCCGCGTGGTGCAGGAAGCGCTCGACGGTGCCGGATTGGCGTGGCGTGTCGCCTGTACCTGCGGAAGCCTGAGCGGGCTGACAGCCGCCGCGAGAGCGGGCATGGGCGTGATGGTCCAGCCCCGCAGCATGGTGCCGGATGGCCTGAAGGAGATTTCCGGAGACAGGCTGCCGCTGCTGGAGGATGTCGAGTTCGTGCTCATCCCCCGCCGCGGCGCCGATCTCAAGATGGTGGAGGCGCTTTCCGGCCTGATTGCCGCGCGGATCGTGCCGCAATCAGGCTGAGGGGATCAGGCCGAGGCGCAGATCGACAGAAACTGGTCGACATCCTCTTCGGTTGTTGCGAACGACGTCACCATGCGGATCAGGACCTCGTCGGCGCCGACCCTTTCCGGCATGTCGCGCGGCTCCAGCCAGTCGTAGAACTTGGCGCCCTTTTCCTCGGCAGCCTTGGCCGATGATTTCGGCAGGACGGCGAAGACTTCGTTGGACGTCGTCTGCCAGGCCAGGCGGGCGCTGTTGAGCGAGCCGAAACCCGCACGGAGGCGATTCGCCATCGTGTTGGCGTGGCCGGCGAGTTCAAGCCAGAGATCGTCCTTCAGGTAGGCTTCGAACTGGGCGGCGATGAATCGCGACTTCGAGAAGAGCTGGGCGGTGCGCTTGCGCAGGAAGGCGAAGTCCCTGGCGAGCGCCGGATCGAAAAAGACGATCGCCTCGGCGCACCAGCAACCATTCTTGGTGCCGCCGAAGGAGAGGACGTCGACGCCGCGTTTCCATGTCATTTCCGCCGCCGTCGTTTCGAGCGCCATCAGGGCATTGGCGAAGCGTGCCCCGTCCATATGCAGCGGCAGACCGTTTTCCCTGGCGATTGCCGAAATGGCCTCGATTTCGTCCAGCGTATAGATAGTGCCGGCCTCGGTCGCCTGGGTGAGGGTAACGGCGGCGGCGCGGCCGTGATGAATCGCATCCTGCGGATAGCGCGCGATCCGCTCGACGAGATTTTCGGGCAGCATCTTTCCGTTCGGCCCTTCGACGGCGACCATCCGCATGCCGCTGAAGAAATCCGGCGCGCCGCATTCGTCCTCGATGACATGGGCTTCCGAATGGCAGAAGGTGAGGCCGCCGGGGCGAGCGATGCTCGCAAGCGACAGCGAGTTGGCTGCAGTGCCGGTGGCGACGAAAAAGACCGCAACCTCGCGCTCGAAGACTTCGTTGAAACGCCTTTCGATTGCCCGGTCGAGTTCACTCGTGCCGTAAGCCGCCGCAAACCGCGTCGATTCCTTCGACAGGCGCTCGTTGATGGCTGGATGGGCTCCAGCCCAGTTGTCGGAGGCGAAGAACATGGAAGGCACCTTGGAAATTTGTTGGGAGAATGGCTGCGGACATTAAGACATTTTGGCCGTCATGCAACGGCTCAAGCCCATCCTCAGTGACGGACCAATCCGATAGGGCAATGATCCCGATTATTTTGCCGCGCAGAGGCAATTAAATTTCTTCGTCGGGATTTTGCTCGTAACAAGGTTTCGCCGACTGCCGAATTTTATGCGTGTCAGGCCTTGTTCGTCCGAACGTTTCATGCGATAGAAAACTCAGAATTAGGACAGCAATTCTGTCCTAATTTCCTGATCGGCGCTTTCTTTTGTACGCCGGGGTCGCTGACGCCGCGGGTGATCGGGGTTAGGATCGGCCGACGAAAGTACCGACAAGACAGGAAGGTGACGAGGCTGTCATCTTCAGGAATCGATGAAATGCCACCCTGTCCGTTCGGGCAGGCGTCCATAAGGAGGATGACGATGACGAAGACGATCTCCGAGATATCCGGCCAGGCG
>JBQGDG010000359.1:0-3317 GCA_052038935.1 Neorhizobium sp.
GACCGCGGCGAGCCGGTGGAAAACCCGGTCAAGATCGAAAGCCTGATGCAGTTTGCGGCCCTTCCGATCGAGGAAGATGACGATGATATCGTCATCGACATGGAAGAGGAAGAAGACGAGGAACTGGCTCCTGCGCAGACCGCCGCCAAGCCGGATCGCGCCGAGAGCGACGAACAGAACGGCCGCAAGCGCAAGCGCCGCCGCCGTCGCCGCAACCGTAACGGCGAACGCAACGGCGACGTATCTGCCAACCAGTCCGACGCCGCCGATGCGGATTCAGACGAAGACGAGGACGATCTCGACAGCGATGCCGCCGAGGCAGCTGCAGCGCCGGACAACGCCGAAACGGACACCGACGAAAACGGCAAGCGCAAGCGCCGCCGTCGCGGCAAGCGTGGCGGACGCCGCAATCGCAACGGCGAGGAGACCGGCGAGGCAGATGCGGCGGATGAGGACGACGCTGCGGAAGGCGAGCCTGAAGGCACCGCCGAAAGCGATGAGGCCCCTGTCGCCGTAACTGCGGCTGCTGACGAGGCGCCGGTCGAACAGGCTCCGGAAACGGTTGCCGAACCGGTGGAAGCGGAAGCGGAAGTCGCGCCGAAGCCCCGTCGGACCCGCCGGAGCAAGGCGGCGGCGGCAACGGTCGAACCGGTCGCGGCCGAGGCACCTGTCGCTCTCGAAGCAGCGGCAGCGCAGGTCGACGCCGCTCTCGGCGAAGAGCCGGCCGCCACCGAAGTTTCCCTGGAGCCGTCTTCGGCCGAATCCGCTCCGGCGGAACCCGTCACACCGGACGCGAGCCGTGATATCGACGAAGCCAAGCCTGTCCGCGCCAACCGTGCGTCCAATATCTCTTCGTCCAGCGAAGCGGTCGTAAAGAGCTCGGAAGGCAATACCGCGCCGGAAGGTGACGGCGAACCGCCGAAACCGAAGAAAGCCGGCTGGTGGCAGCGCCGCGGATTCTTCTGATCCACCGACGAGAATTGAAAAATGGCCGCATCTGCGGCCATTTTTTCATCCCGCATCTGCTTTCAATCCAGGTCGCGCCAGCGCGTGAAGGGGTGATTGCGCAGCAGCCTCCCCACAAGCGGTCCCGCTTTCGCAGATGTGAAGCCTTGGTCCCGCCGTAACGCGATTTTACAGTTTCTCGTGCGGACCGGGTGGCATAGCCTGCACCGACCAAACATACCGGCGCCCAGGCGCCCCCCCGAGAGGATAACGATGACACGCCTTCTGAAAACCTTCGCCGCCGGCGCGATCCTGTCTGCCACGATTGCCGCCTCAGTTCCGGCTTTCGCGCTGGACGCACAGCAGAAGAAGGAAATGGGAGAGTTCATCCGCGAATATCTGATCCAGAACCCGGAAGTCATGATCGAGGTCCAGAACGCTCTCGAAGCCAAGCAGCAGGCGCAGCGGAGCGATCAGTCGACGAAGGCCGTCGCGGCCTACAAGGACGCGATCTTCTCGTCGCCATCCGATGTCGTCCTCGGCAATCCGAAGGGTGACGTCACCGTCGTCGAGTTTTTCGATTACAATTGCGGCTACTGCAAGCGGGCCATGGACGACATGGACAAGATCCTCGCCAAGGACAAGAACGTCCGTTTCGTGCTGAAGGAATTCCCCATTCTCGGGCCGGATTCGCTTGCCGCTCACAAGGTCGCCAATGCGGTACGTCTGATCGCCCCGGACAAATATGCCGAATTCCATCGCGAACTCCTCGTCGGTCAGGAACACGCCTCCGAGGAAACCGCGATTTCGGTGGCAACCGAGCTCGGCATCGACGAAGCCGGCATCCGCAAGTCGATGCAGGAAGAGCCCAACGACAACATCGTGCGCCAGGCCTATCAGCTGGCGAATGCGATCGGCATAACCGGTACGCCGACCTATATCGTCGGCGACGAAGCGGTGTTCGGAGCCGTCGGCGTGGAGGAAATCGAGCAGAAGGTCGGGAATGTCCGTTCGTGCGGCAAGGCCAGCTGCTGAACAATCCCGCCTGAAACGCCCGTAAGCGGTGGACCGCTGGGCTTTCCGCATGGCGGGGGCTTTTCCTTGCAGGTCTGGCGGTCTATAGGTGGCCGCTGAATTCGGATGGAACAAAAGATCGGTGATGAGCAAGACGGTTTTCGTCCTCAACGGTCCCAACCTCAATATGTTGGGCAAAAGAGAGCCCGGCATCTATGGCGGACAGACGCTCGAGGACGTGAAGCAGCAATGTGTTGCGGCAGGCAACGAGCTCGGCTTCCGGGTCGACTTCCGCCAGAGCAACCATGAGGGTGCGCTTATCGACTGGATTCACGAGGCCGGCGACAATGCCAGCGGCGTCGCCATCAATGCAGGAGCCTATACGCACACGTCGATCGCTCTCCATGACGCGATCAAGGCGGTTTCGGTTCCCGTAATCGAGCTGCACATCTCGAATGTCCATGCGCGTGAGGAATTCCGCCATACCTCGATGATCGCCCCTGCCTGCAAGGGCATCATCTGCGGCTTCGGCACGACGAGCTACATTCTCGCGCTCCATGCCTTGAAATACACAACAGCCTGACAAGATTGAACAGAACAATAGGGTTTGCCATGTCTGAAAAGAAAAACGGGATCGACAAAGGATTGATCCGCGACCTCGCGAACATCCTCAACGATACCGACCTGACCGAGATCGAAGTCGAGCAGGACGATCTGCGAATCCGCGTTTCGCGCGCTTCGGCGATGCAGTACGTGCAGGCTCCGATCGCTGCCGCCGCCCCGATGGCCGCTGCACCTGTTGCCGCCGCTCCGATCACCGCAGCAGCCGTTCCTGCCGCAGCCGACAACAAGAACGCCGTTACGGCGCCGATGGTCGGGACCGCCTATCTGGCCCCTGCTCCCGGCTCGAAGGCTTTCATCGAAGTCGGTGCCGTGGTCAAGGAAGGCCAGACCCTGCTCATCATCGAAGCGATGAAGACCATGAACCAGATTCCCGCGCCGCGCTCCGGCAAGGTCGTCGACATCCTCGTCACCGACGGGCAGCCCGTGGAATACGGTCAGCCGCTCGTCATCGTCGAGTAAGGCTGCTCCATGATTTCGAAGATCCTCATAGCCAATCGCGGCGAGATCGCACTGCGCGTGCTCCGCGCCTGCAAGGAGCTCGGCATCGCGACCGTTGCCGTGCATTCCACGGCGGATGCGGACGCCATGCATGTCCGGCTCGCGGACGAGAGCGTCTGCATCGGCCCGCCCCCTTCGCGCGAGAGCTATCTCAACATCCACCAGATCGTGGCGGCTTGCGAGATCACCGGCGCCGACGCCGTGCATCCGGGCTATGGCTTCCTGTCGGAGAATGC
>JBQGDG010000360.1:0-1676 GCA_052038935.1 Neorhizobium sp.
ACGAACTTCGCGTCGCGGGTGAGCGAGAGCCTGCTGAACGCGATCGGCCTGCCGGAAATGGTCTGTGACACGACCGAAGACTATGTCGCGCGGGCGGTGCACTACTTCCACCATCGCGACGAACTCGTGGCAATCCGCCAGCGTCTGCAGGACAACCGTTTCACCATGCCGCTTTTCGACGCGGACCGCTTCTGCCGCCATCTGGAGAGCGCCTATGTGATGATGGCCGACAGGGCAAAGGCGGGACTCGCACCGGATCATTTCGATGTCCCGGCCATGCCTGTCCGCGGCGTGCCCTTCTCGGATCGCACCGCCTGAGGCGGCTTGAGCGGGAGGCGAACCCATCGCCTCCCCTTCCTAGCCGAAGGAACGTATCAGGCTTCCGACGAGCAGGTTCCAGCCGTCGATCAGGACAAAGAAGAGAATCTTGAACGGCAGCGAGATCGACGTCGGCGGCAGCATCATCATGCCCATTGCCATGGTGATGGCGGCGACGATCAGATCGATGACGAGGAACGGCAGGATGATCAGGAAGCCGATTTCGAAACCGCGCCGGATTTCCGACAGCATGAAGGCCGGGATCAGGACCCGGTAGTCGACCGCCTCCGCCGTTCCCACCGACTGGCCGCGCTCGCGGGCGATATCGACGAACAGCGCAAGATCCTTGTCTCGCGTGTTGGCCGACATGAAGAGCCGGAAGGGTTCGGCGATCCGCTGGACGGCTTCCGCCTCGGTCACCTGGTTCTGCAGCATCGGCTGGACGCCCTCGTTCCAGGCCCGGTCGAAGGTCGGCGCCATGACGTAGAAGGTCATGAACAGCGCCATCGATATCAGGATGAGGTTGGACGGCGCCGACGCGAGCCCCATGCCCGATCGGAGGATCGAGAAGGCGATGACGAAGCGGGGGAAGCTCGTCACCATGATCAGGATGCCGGGCGCTACGGAAAGAACCGTCAGCAGTCCGAATGTGCGGATGATCCAGGCGGCGGCGGAACCATCGACAGGCAGGTTCAGCAGATCGGCAGGCGTCTGCTGGGCAAACGCCGCACCGGGGATCGCCATCATGGCGAGCAAGACGAAGACCAGCCGAATCATGCGGAACCCGAACGTCACAAACTTTACTTTCGATAGTCACCCGGAACGGCGGTGGTCAACCGCATTGGGGCCTTGGTCGCCGCTCGTGAACAGAAGAATGATGCATGGCACTTCGGGACCCGACCTACAGCCTTGCACAAGTCTCGCTGGCTAAGGCTTGGACGAAACAGCAAACGTCGTGACCGAGCGGATAGACGGACGTGGCCGGACGAAGGTGCCGCGGGCGAAACGGGAAATTCGGTCGCAGCTCTGGAAGTCCGCAAACCGCCACCAGCGATGCGACGACCTAACGAACTCTGGTGGAGGCCATTTCCTTGAATCCCCTGAAGCTGAGCATCTGCATCCCCACATACAACCGAGCCGCCTATCTGCGCGACTGCCTCGAACGCTGCCTGCGCGAGACCACGTTCGACTTCAGCTATGAAATCGTCGTCTCCGACAACAATTCAAGCGACGACACTGAAGAGGTGGCAAGGTCCTTCATCGAGAAGGGCGCGCCGATCCGCTACGTTAAGGGTGACGTCAATACGGGCATGATCCCCAACTACAACAGCGCATTGCGTCTCGGACGCGGCGACTAC
>JBQGDG010000361.1:0-13030 GCA_052038935.1 Neorhizobium sp.
GCCCGCATCTACCGCGACATCCAGGTTCCCGTCGTACCGATCGTCGCCCATTGGGGCCTGTTCTGGGGTCGCCGCAAGCTGATCAAGCATCCCGGCCGCTTCAAGGTCCGCATCCTCCCCGCGATCCAGCCGGGCATGGACCCGGACGCATTCTACGCCCATCTCATCGAAACGCTGGAGAAGGCGAGCGACGACCTGCTGATCGAGACCGTGGAGGCCAACCCGCATCTGCCATTGCCGCCGACCGCGGCCAAGCGGCTGGCGGAACTGCGGGGCCGGACAGCCGGCTAAGGAGCGCTCGAATGCCCCTCGTCTTCAAGCTGCCGCCGCCAGCGCCCTGCCGACCGCTTCCAGCCAGAGGTCGCGAATGCCCATCTCGTCGAGGTGAGCCAGGGTATTGAGCACGTAGGCATCGTTCGGCCCCGACTGGCCGTGGGACCGCGACACGATCCTTGCCGCCTCCTCGATCTGCAGCTTGCCCGCATACTGGAGGTGGCTGCGATCGACCACATAGGTCACGGCTCGCGAGCGCAGGCCGCCCGGCAGGCCGATGGGCAGAACGCGCTCCTTGTAGACATTGGTGATCAGCTCCCGCTTGCGGAGATAATCCAGCGCCTCATCGCGATCGTCGTCCGCGACCCGGAACGCCACGCCGCGGCAGGAACCGCCGCGATCGAGGCCCATGACCAGTCCGGGCTGCTCCTGCGTACCGCGATGCGCGGTAGACCAGATGCATAGCGACCTGCGGAAACCGTGAACGCGTGCCGGCCGTTTCTCCTCATACGGGAAACCGGGATTCCACATCAGTGATCCGTAGCCAAAGACCCAAAATTCGTCCATATCCCACGCCATGCCGTCGCCTGTCTCGTCGCGCGGCACCATTGGAGAACAACATGGCAGCGTCAAGCCAAACCGGCGTCAGCAGGAAATTATGGTTGCTCGCAAGCGCGGTCGTGCTTGCCATCGCGCTTTACACCGCCGGCTGGTTCTACGTGGCGTCCATGCTGCGGGAAAACACGCTCGCGCTGCTCGGCGGCCAGCGCGAACAGGGTATCGCGATCGAGTGCGGCGATGCCGAATACCGCGGTTATCCCTTCCGCATCGGACTGTTCTGCTCGAAGGTGACGCTCGACGACACGGTCAACGGCATATCGGCGAACTTCGGCGCCCTGCGCTCGGCCGCGCAGGTCTATGCGCCGAACCATATCGTCTGGGAACTCGTGTCGCCGGCCGAAATCCGCACGGGCCACGGCCTGTCCGTTTCCACCACCTGGGAAAGCCTCCAGTCGAGCCTCATCGCCCGCCTGAAGGGGGTGGAGCGCGCCTCGATGGTCATCGAGAAACCGAGAACGAGCATCATATCCTCGATGAACGGCCAGGCTTTCGACATCACCGCGGAACATTCCGAAATCCACCTGCGGCAGAACGGCGCCGATCTGGACGCGACGATCGCACTGCAGAAGGCGGCGACGACGGCAATCGGTCCCTCGGGACTTCTGCCGGCAACCGATGCAAGCATCGACGTGACCCTCTCCGACCGGGCGGGGATCCTCGACGGCAGCGATCCCGGCGGCATCGCGATGCACGGCTCGAAAGGCGAGCTGCGCCAGTTCAGGGCCGATCTCGGACAGGGGCAGACGCTGACGCTTGCAGGGCCTTTCTCCTTCGATGACCAGGGACGCATGTCGGGCAAGCTGGCGCTGCGCGTCGAAGGCATTTCGGAATGGCGCCAAAGCCTCGTTCGCGCCTTTCCGGATCTCGAACCGACGATCGAAACCGCCGCCAGCATGCTGTCCGCGCTGGGCGGCGGCAGCAATGCGTCGCTCGACATCACCATCCGGCGCGGCAAGGTATTTGCCGGCGGCCTGATCCCGATCGGCGAAATCCCGCCGATCTGAGATCGCGGGACGCGGCTACTTCTTCGTATCCAGCGCGTGGCGTCCGAAATCCGGTGCATCCACGTCCTGCCCGGCCTGCACGATCGAGCGACGGATGGCCCGGGTGCGGGTGAAGAGTTCGAACAGCTTGTCGCCCTCGCCCCAGCGGATCGCCCGCTGCAGATAGGCCAGATCTTCGGAAAACCGCGCCAGCATTTCGAGGATGGCATCCTTGTTGTGCAGGCAGACATCGCGCCACATGGTCGGGTCCGATGCCGCCAGACGGGTGAAATCGCGGAAACCGGACGCGGAATACTTGATGACTTCCGATTCCGTCACCGTCTCGAGATCGTCCGCCGTACCGACGATATTGTAGGCGATGATATGCGGCAGATGCGAGACGATCGCCAGAACCTTGTCATGGTGCTGCGGATCCATCTCGTCGATCCGCGAACCGAGCGCGGTCCAGAAGGATTTCAGCCTGTCGAGCGCCACCGGATCGGTATCGGGAAGCGGCGTGAAGATACACCAGCGATCACGGAACAGGCCGGCAAAGCCGGCGTCCGGACCGGATTTTTCCGTACCCGCCAGCGGATGGCCGGGGATGAAATGCACGCTCTCCGGCATATGCGGCGCCATCTGGGCAATGACCGATGCCTTGGTCGAGCCGACATCGGTGACGATCGCGCCGGGCTTCAGCGAACCGGCGATCTGCCGCGCCACGGTTTCCGACGCACCGACCGGCACCGAGACGATCACGAGATCGGCGTCCTTGACCGCATCCGCCGCCGAAACCGTGTAGTCCGTGCCGAGTTCCAGCTCCCGGGCGCGCTTCAGCGTATCCTCGCTGCGCGTCGAGACGACGACATGCCCGGCAAGCCCGAGTTGCTTGACGTCACGGGCGATCGAGGAGCCGATCAGACCGATGCCGATCAGTGCGATCCGCTCGAAATGCGCATCGGTCATGCCGGCCGCCCCATGAATTCGCCGAGGGCCTCGATGACGCCGCGATTGGCTTCTTCCGAACCGACGCTCATGCGCAGCGCGTTGGGCAGGCCGTAACCCTTGACCGCGCGCAGGATATAGCCGCGGCTGGTGAGGAAGGCATCGGCATCGGACGCCCGCTTGCCCTCGACGTCCGGAAAGTGGATCAGCACGAAATTCGTGACCGACGGCGTGACCTCAAGACCGATCGCCTGGAACGCGTGGCTGAGCTTGTCGATCCACAGGACGTTGTGCTCGACGGCCTGGTCGACGAAATTCCGGTCACGGATGGCGGCGGCACCGGCGGCGATCGCCGGAGCGTTCATGTTGAACGGGCCGCGCACGCGGTTCAGCGCATCGAGAATGCCGGCCGGCGCATACATCCAGCCGATACGCAGCGCCGCAAGGCCGTAGACCTTGGAGAACGTGCGGCACATCACGACATTGCGGTTGCCCGAGACGAGTTCGACGCCGGCTTCATAATCGTTCTTGCGGACATATTCGGCATAGGCCGCGTCGAGCACCAGGATGACGTTCTTCGGCAGGCCGGCATGCAGGCGGCGGATTTCGGCCACAGGAACATAGGTGCCCGTC
Source organism: Neorhizobium sp. (assembly GCA_052038935.1). Classification (GTDB taxonomy): domain Bacteria; phylum Pseudomonadota; class Alphaproteobacteria; order Rhizobiales; family Rhizobiaceae; genus Neorhizobium. The sequence goes on from JBQGDG010000361.1 coordinate 3,456, forward strand.
GGATTGCCAGGATTGGCGATGAAGACGAGCCTGGTCTTCTCCGTAACCGCGGCGAGGATCGCATCGACGTCTACGGTATAGTCCTTCTCGGCCACTTCCACCGGCGTGGCGCCGGCGCCCATGATCTGGATCTTGTAGACGAGAAAACCGTGCTGGGTGATGATCGCCTCGTCGCCGGCACCGAGATAGACGTGGCAGAGGAGGCCGAGCAGTTCGTCGGAGCCGTTGCCGCACATGATATTGGCGGCATTCAGCCCATGGACGGAGGCGATCGCCTCGCGCAACGCCAGTGCCTGGCCGTCGGGATAGGTTTCGAGATGGGTCGCCGACTGGCGGAACGCCTCGATCGCCTTCGGGCTGGCGCCGAGCGGCGTCTCGTTGGAGGAGAGCTTGAAGACGCGGGCAACGCCGGGAGCATGTTCCTTGCCGGGCACATAGGCGGCGATATCCAGAATACCTGGACGCGGAACGGGCTCATTCGCAACGATGCTCATAGGGTCAACCTTCTCGGGAATGCCTGCAAAGACAGGGGATGCAGAGGGCTTAATGCCGAATTCCGCCTTTGTCGAGGGCTGCTTTAGCACGACCGAAACAAGCCTGTTCTCAAACGGGACTGTCGGAACCATCCCCGCTGCAGCGTCTTTCAGACGAGCCAAAGCAGCGAGGAGAAAAACCATGAGCACCGGCGACCATGACGATATCAGAACGCTACTGGACGAATGGGTCGGGGCGCTGAGAAACAGGGATGCGGCCGGCATCCTGTCCTGCCAGTCGCCGACCATCCGCCAGTTCACGCTCGCCCCACCCCTTCAGGAGACGGGCAACGACGTGGCGGCACTCCAGTCCTGGCTCGACACCTGGGACGGCCCGCTCGACTTCACCATCCGCGACACCGACCTGCGATCGGGCGGCGATATCGCCTGGTGTTCGGCGCTGGCCCGGCTCGCCGGGACCAAGAAGGACAAAGACAGCGTCGGCTTCTGGTTCCGGCTGACGATCGCCTTCGCCCGCGAGCAAGGCCGATGGCTGATCGTCCATACCCATGAATCCGTCCCCTTCGCCATGGAGGGCCAGCCGCTGGGGATCTTCGACCTTCAACCCTGATCGCGGCTGCGTGTCGTGCGCACGCCCTGGGGCGCAAGCACCGGCACGAACACCCGGCGGGATGCGCGGGCGGCAACCGGCAGGCCCTGATAGAGCCGCTTCTGGGCCTCCAGCACGATCACGCCGGAAAACAGAGGCCAGAACCGCCTCCCCATCCGCTCGATGATGTGCCGGAGCTTCAGGATGGCGCGCACTTTCGAGGGCGGGAAGAAAAGTGCCTCGGCGCTGGCGCCGGGGGTGAAATTCGCCTCCCGCAGCAGCGAGGTGAGTTGCCCGCGCGAATAGGGCCGGCCCGAACCGAAGGGCGTATGCTCCATCCGCGCCCATACGCCGCGGCGGTTCGGAACGACGATGACCAGCCGCCCGCCGGGCGCCAGCACGCGCCAGATCTCCTTGAGGCTTTCCCGCGGGTTCTCGGCGAATTCGAGGGAATGTACCATCAGCACGCGATCGATTGAGGAATCGGGCAGCGGCAGTTCCTCGTCGAAGACGAGAGCGGTGGAGGAAAGCTCCCCCACCGGCCAGTTCACCGCTCCCTGTCCCGCCGGCATGAAGGCGAATGTCCGCTCGGTATCGGTTCGGAACCTGTCGAGATAGGGCACGACATAACCGAGACCCACCAGCCGCTCCTCGGGCAGCCGCGCCCAGAGCGAGGTGAGCGCCATGGCGATCGAGTGCTCCGCAAGACGGCCGAGCGGCGAATGGTAGAATTCACGGAGGTCAACGATATCGACGGACAAAGCGAAAATGCTCTTTGCTGGTGGTTGGACTCGCGGGCACCTCTCTCTACATTGTTTCAAGACAGGCGTTGAGCAATAGGTGCGATCTTATGAGGCCTTTGGAAATAGAAGTTTTTTCCTGCCGGAGCGACAATTACGGCGTTCTGGTGCACGATCCGGAGAGCGGGCTGACCGCCTCGATCGATGCGCCGGAAGAAAAGCCGATCGTCGATGCCGCCGCCCGCCGCGGCTGGAAGATCACCCATATCTTCACCACCCATCACCATACGGACCATGTGGAGGCCAACCTCGCGCTGAAGGAGCGGTTCGGCCTGGAGATCATCGGGCCGGTCAACGAGGCGGTCGCCATTCCGGGCCTCGACCGGACCGTCGAGGACGCGGACGAATTCCACTTCGGCGACCATCCCGTACGCGTCATCGAGACCCCCGGCCACACCGCCGGACATGTCTGTTTCCACTTTCCCGAAGACAAGATCCTGTTTGCCGCCGATACGCTGTTTGCACTCGGCTGCGGCCGCCTCTTCGAACGTCCGGCCGCGGACATGTGGCACTCGCTGCAGAAACTGGCCGTCCTCCCGGACGAGACCGCAATCTATTTCGGCCACGAATACACGTTGTCCAACGCACGCTTCGCTTTGACGATCGATCCGGACAACGAACGCCTGCAGGCGCGCACGGCGGAGATCGAGCAGTTCCGGTCCGAGGGACGGTTCACGATCCCGACGATGATGGGACTGGAAAAGGAGACCAATCCCTTCCTCAGGGCCAACGACCCGTCGATCCGCCGCAACCTCGTCATGGAAGGCAGGACCAACGAGGAAGTCTTCGCGGAAATCCGCAAGCGCAAGGACAATTTCTGAGGATGGACACCGAGGGCTCGAAACCGTCCGCGGAGCGCATCATCGCGACGCTGAACATGCAGCGCCATCCGGAAGGCGGCTGGTTCGTCGAAACCTTCAGGGACGGAGACGGAAGCAGCCGAGGCGCGTCGACCGCGATCTACTATCTGCTTCAGGCGGGCGAGCGCTCCCACTGGCACCGCGTGCGCGATGCTGCCGAGATCTGGCACTTTTACGCGGGCGACCCGCTGCTCCTGAAGATTTCCGATGGAGCGACCGTCGAGGAAATCCGCCTCGGCACCGATCTGGCTGCCGGGGAGCGTCCGCAGGCGGTCGTGCCGGCAGATGCGTGGCAGGCGGCCGAACCGCTCGGCGCCTTCACGCTCGTCGGCTGCACCGTCGCTCCGGCCTTCGAGTTCTCGAGCTTTGAAATGGCAGAGCCCAGCTGGGAGCCGGGCTGAGACGCGCCTCAGCCGCGCGGCAGCCTGCCGTGTTTGCTTTGACGAGAATTACGGCTGCGATCTAAGGGTGTCATTCTGCCGGCGCCCCGACAGCCTTCTTCGGCCGCACCATCTCTTTTGCCGCCAGCACCGCCCCGCCGGTGATCAGCACGCAGGCGATCAGGATGCGCCAGCTCGGCTCCGCATATCCCGTGAGAAGCAGGATGACCGTGGACAGAAGCGGAGCCGCATAGCTCGCCGCGCCGATCACCTGGATATCGCCGTTCTTGACGCCGTAGTCCCAGGCGTAGAACGCGGCACCGACCGGCAGCAGGCCTAGGCCGATGACAGCCAACCATTCCTCGCCGTCCGCCGGCCAGACCGTCGTCTCCAGCGCCAGGTGGCAGACGAGCGACAGAAGCGAGGTCGCCAGGCAGAAGCCGGTCACGACATCTGTCGATACCCGGTCGAAACGGCGCGTCAGCAGCGAATAGCCTGACCAGGTGAACGCGCAGAGCAGGGCCGCTCCATATCCCAGCATATAGGACTGGTCGAAGGAAACGCCGTTGCGCGACACGATCGCGATCGTGCCGCAAAGTCCCGACAGAGCTCCGGCGACGTGATACCAGCGCAGCCTTTCGCCCGGCAGCAGCGCCGAACCCACGACGATGAGAAGCGGCCAGAGATAGGCGATCAGGCCCGCCTCGACCGCCGGCGCATTGCGAAGCGCGGTGAAGTAGAGGAAATGATAGCCGAACAGGCCGGCAATGCCGATGATCCAGACCTTGGCAGGCTGCTTCAGCAATTTCAGCCGCTCCGGCCTCAGGGCCAGCAGGACGAGGCCCGGAAGGCTGCCGATGGCAAAGGTCATCGCATTCATCTGGAAGGGCGGCACATTGCCGGAAGCCGCCGTCATGAGTGCGAGCAGCGACCACATCAGGATCGCTGCGAAGCCGATCAAAGTACCCCGTAGTTTCAAGCCGCGTTCCCCTCTTTTGGCCGGCTTTCCGCCGTCAGGAACCGGCCCGTCACTCGCCGTAGCGCACGGCGGTCACGTAGAGCGGTCCCATCTTCGTCGGAATGCGGGCATAGACAGGGGCATATACCTTGGCATTGTCGGCCTTGGCAAACCACACTTCCATCGGCGTCTTCTTCAGATATTCGATATCCGTGCGGCCGCGCCGGAAACCGGATTTCGGCAGATAACGGATGGTGCAGACGATTGCATCGCCCTTGAACCCCTTCGTCTCGAAGGGCTTGGTCCCCTCGCGGTTCAGCAGAAGATCCATCCGCGATTCGCCGTCATACACGGGAACGCGGCCCGAGCAGATCGCGGCCCCGTCGGGAAAGATCAGGCCGCTCAGCGGATCGAGCACGGAGCGGAGATCCCTCGGCGTCACCGCCACCCAGTTTTCCGGATTGCGCCGCGGCGCCGGCGTGATCGTCGTGCCGGTCACGTTGCCGTCCCGATAGGCCACGTCATAGACGCGCGTACGTTTGCCCAGCCGATAGACGAGATTGTAGCTGTCGGCCTGGAGACGATCGCCGGATATCCGACCGGTAACGCTCGTCTCCGCGGAAACGCGCTTGATGATGTTGGCGATCCCGCCCGACTTGAAACTGCCGGCGATCCTGTAGTCCCTGCCCTCGAACTCGCTCGAGAAACTGGCGGTGCCGATCGGCAATATTCCCAGACTGATGTCGTATTCGGTGACGTGCCGGCCATCGGCGGGCAGCGCCGGAACCGCGCCGGCGGCACTGAAGAGAACGGCTCCCGCAAGCGGGCGGACGAAACGGAACATGGGCTGCCTGCGGGGTTACGACATTCGGATCGCCTGATATAAGATGGGCATAATGGCAAGAAAATAGCGGAGGTTGCAGCCTTTCGCGACGCATAGTCGGCAGATGGCCACGGTTTTGGCTTGACGGGCGAGGCGTCACTGACTATAGAACCGCAACTTTCCAATCAGGACCAGTTGGATCGGCGCGCCGGACATTGTCCGGATGACCATCCGATTGCAGAAGAACAAAGGTGTATCCCATGTCTCGTGTGTGCGAACTGACCGGCAAGGGCGTTCAGACCGGCAACAATGTCAGCCATGCCAACAACAAGACCCGCCGTCGGTTCCTGCCGAACCTCTGCCAGGTCACGCTGATCTCCGACGCCCTCGGCCAGCGCTTCCGTCTTCGCGTTTCCGCGCATGCTCTCCGTTCGGTCGAACATCGCGGCGGTCTCGACGCCTTCCTCCTGAAGTCCGACGAGAACGAACTGTCGATGCGCGCCCGCCTGCTGCGCCGCCAGATCGCCAAGAAGACCGCAGAAGCCGCTTAATAGCGCCTGCAACAGACTTCACCGGCTTTGGAAAAGGCTTGACCGGGTAGTTCCGGACAAGCCTTTTCTCATGGCCAGATTGCAACTGGTGGCATCACCCAGGATAAAAAAATGCTGACGACACGCTATACTCTTGTCTACTCTCTCGTGATGGCGGCGATCGTCGTCGCATCCAACATCCTCGTCCAGTTCCATCTGACGGGAACCCTCTGGGGCATCGCTCTCGGCGATCTTCTGACCTGGGGCGCCTTTACCTATCCCGTCGCCTTCCTCGTGACCGACCTCGCCAACCGCCAGTTCGGCCCGGCGATTGCGCGGCGCATCGTCTTCGTCGGCTTCGTCGTCGGCGTCATGCTCTCCTTCTGGCTGTCGGAGCCACGCATCGCGATCGCGTCCGGCACCGCCTTCCTGATCGGCCAGCTTCTCGATATCTCGGTTTTCAACGAGCTTCGCCGCAAGACATGGTGGAAGGCACCGCTGGCCGCATCGATGATCGGCACTGTGATCGATACCGTCCTGTTCTTCTCGCTGGCTTTCGCACCCTTCTTCGCCTTCATCGGCCCCAACCTGGATTTCGCTACCGCCCCCGCCCCGATCCTCGGCGTCATGGCGGCGGAAGCACCGCGCTGGATCTCGTGGGCGCTCGGCGATCTCGTGGTCAAGGTCGTGGTCGGCGTCGTCCTGCTTCTGCCTTACGGCGCGCTGATGAACGTGCTGAAGCCGATGCCGCAGGTCGCCGCGAAGGCGGCCTGATCGGCCTGCCTATCCGCCGAGAGCCGGGGCCGGCTAATCCCTGAGCCGGAACTCCAGCATCACGTTGCGCTGGAGGAAATTGCCGTTGTCGTCGGAGACGATGAGTACATGCGGCTGCCCGTCCGGCCCGGCAAAGACGTCGATACCCTCCATGTTGTCGATGGCATGGCTCATGCCGACATCGATCAGCACCTCGCCGTCGACGGTGGCGCCGGGACGTATGTCGCCGCCCTTTATCCGCCGGATGCGCATGCCCATCCCGCCGATGAAACTGAAGCGACGCTCCAGCAAGAGCAGATCGCCATCGGGCAGGAATGCCCCGTCGGTCGCGTCATAGGGATCGTGCCGCACGACGGTGAACTGCCCCTTCAGCGGGCCGTCTATGATGGCCGCGAGCAGATTGCCCTTCTCGTCCCTGCTGCTCTCGGCGACCGCGACAAGCCCGCCTCCCAGCGGGCTGGAGGGGGGCGATGCGACGAGTGTCTCCAGGCCTGCATTCCGGCGAAGCTCGTGCTGGGGAATGAGAAAATTGACCCTGCGGGAGGGCGGCGACGTCTCGAAACCCGGATCGGGATAGACGTCGACCCGATGCTGCTGTTCGAAGCTGACGAATGCCTCGCCGCCACGCAGGGCCAGACCCTCGGCATCAGACATCGCCTTGGTGCCGGGCTGGCCACCGCGCATGAGGATAGGACTGACGGCAACCCCGGACAGGCCCGACAGCCTGCCGGACGCATCCCTGCGGATCTCGCCCGTCAGCCATTCGCCCGTATCGAGCACGGAGACGAAATGCACCCCGTCAGGGCGCAGTCTGAGACTTGAGAGCGACTGTACCCGACCGTCACCGGACGTGAATTCGATACCGCCAAGAAACTCCAGCGGTCCGAAAACCGTCTCGTCGGACCCCGTCCTGAACTGCGCAATCGGCTTGGACGTGACGACTATCGAATCCTGCGCGATGATTGTCGCCGGCATCAGGGCGAAAGCGATGCCGGCCAGAAGAACGCCCTTGAGCTTCAACGATATACCTCAGCCCGCCCGACGCAGGCGCGAGCTCCGGCGCGCGCCGCCCGATTCGGACTTGTCGGCGAAGAGTTCGGCGAGCTGTTCGGTCATCGCGCCGGCGAGTTCGTCCGCATCGACGATCGTCACGGCGTTGCGGTAGTACCGCGTCACGTCGTGGCCGATGCCGATCGCCAGAAGCTCCACGGGAGACTTCGTCTCGACCTGCTCGATGACGGCGCGCAGATGCCGCTCCAGATAATTGCCCGGATTGACCGACAGCGTCGAATCGTCGACCGGCGCACCATCGGAGATCATCATCAGGATCTTGCGCTGTTCGGGACGGTTGATCAGCCGCTGATGCGCCCACATCAGCGCCTCGCCGTCGATATTTTCCTTCAGCAGCCCTTCCCGCATCATCAGGCCGAGATTGCGACGCGAACGGCGCCATGGCGCGTCCGCCGACTTGTAGACGATATGACGCAGATCGTTGAGACGTCCGGGTGCCGCCGGCTTGCCGCTCGCCAACCATTTCTCGCGCGCCTGTCCGCCCTTCCACGCCTTGGTGGTGAAACCGAGGATCTCGACCTTGACGCCGCAGCGCTCCAGCGTGCGCGCCAGAATGTCGGCGCAGGAAGCGGCGACCGTGATCGGCCGACCGCGCATCGAACCGGAATTGTCGATGACGAGGGTGACGACCGTGTCGCGGAACTGCGTGTCGCGCTCCTTCTTGAAGGAGAGCGGCTGCATCGGGTCGATGATCAGGCGCACGAGCCTGGCCGGATCGAGATATCCCTCTTCCAGATCGAAATCCCAGGAACGGTTCTGCTGCGCCATCAGGCGGCGCTGCAGGCGGTTGGCCAGACGGCCGACGGCGCCCTGGAGATGGGCGAGCTGCTTGTCGAGGAAAGCACGCAGGCGGTCGAGTTCCGCTTCGTCGCAGAGCTCCTCGGCGGTGATCTCCTCGTCGAACTCCTCGGTGAAGATGTGATAGTCCACCTTCTCGTTGAAATCGTCGAACGGGCTGTTCGGGCGGCGGGTCTCGCCGGGCGTCTCGGAGTGGTCGTCGGCCTCGTCGGACATCTCGTCGTCCGACATTTCGGCGCCGTCCATCTCGCCTTCGTCCATCTCCTCGTCGGCAGCCTCGCTCTGCTGCGCGGGGGCGGCATCGGACCCGGCCTCTTCCTCGACCTCCTCGTTTTCGGTCTCGCCGCTGCGCGGCTGATCCTCTTCGCTCTGGTTTTCGATCTCTTCCGGCTCGCTTTCGTCGCTCGACAGATCCTCGGCCATCTGCATGGACGAGAGCATGTGGCGCACGACCTTGGCGAAGGCCTGCTGATCCTCGATGACGCTCCTCAGGTCCGCGAGCTCGCCGGCGGCCTTTTCCTCGAGATAGGGACGCCAGAGATCCAGGACCTTGCCCGCGCTTGCGGGAGGCTTCGCACCGGTCAGCTTTTCGCGCACCAGCATGGCGATCGCCTCGGCAATCGGCGCATCGTCCTGATGCTCGACGCTGGCGAGGTTCGCCTTGGCGTATTTTTCCTCGTACATGGAGTTGAGGTTGGTGGCGACGCCGGACATCCGCAGCGCCCCGATCGATTCGACGCGCGCCTGCTCGACCGCATCGAAGACGTTCCGGGCATCGGCACCCTGCGGCGCCAGGCTCGCATGCACGTTCGTGTCGTGGCAGGCGAGGCGCAGCGCCATGGAATCGCCGAGGCCGCGCGTCACGGCGAGTTCGTGGGCGGTGGGCCGTTTCGAAATATCCGGCAGGCGTATGCGATCGCCGGCAAGGCCGGGCCTCTCGTTGGCGAAGGAAACCTCCACCTCGCCATAGCCGGCGATCGAACGCACGCAGCCGGTGATGGCCCGCCGCATCGGCTCGGTATCTACCGGACCGGCGGGCTTGCCTTTGGAATTGTCTCCGCGACCTGCCATCGGCTTCGCTTCCCTAACTTGCGCCCCTCTGGATTCAGGCGCCCAGAACGATGTTTGCAGCACTTTCCTTCAGCTCGACGCCGAAGGCGCGCTGATACTGTTCGGCGACCAGCGTCCGCTCCAGTTCGTCGCACTTGTTGAGGAAGGTGATGCGGAAGGCGAAGGCGACGTCACCGAAGATCTCGGCATTCTCGGCCCAGGTGATGACCGTACGCGGGCTCATCACGGTCGAAAGATCACCGTTGATGAAGGCCGAACGGGTGAGATCGGCGACGCGGACCATCTTCGACACGGTTTCGCGGCCTTCCGAGGTCGAGCCGAAGCTCTTCACCTTGGCGGCGACGATATCGACTTCCTTTTCGTGCGGCAGATAGTTGAGCGTCGTCACGATCGACCAGCGGTCCATCTGCGCCTGGTTGATCTGCTG
>JBQGDG010000362.1:0-6187 GCA_052038935.1 Neorhizobium sp.
CTCGTCGACGCCCGCCGCCGCAAAATCGTTGAACCGGGCGACCGTCTGCTTGAGCTGGGCTGCGGGAAGCCCCGTCTTCAGCGCCAGTTCGTCCAGGGTGGAAGCCGTGATCAGCCAGCCCGGCTTGTTGTGCATGTACCACTTGATCAGCCAGGCCCGCTTGACCATCGGCCAGTGGCTGATCAGCCAGGCGGGGCGACGCAGCTTTGCGCCGCGCTCGGTATCGCGCACCGTCCAGTCGGCAATGTTGAATTCGTATTCGCTGGTGAACCGCCGGGCGTCCGCGTCGACGAAGATCGCATCCGGTTCGGCATGGATGCGAAGCGGCAGTCCGTGCAGGCTCTTTTCATAATAGACCGGCGGCTGCAGCATGATGTTCGCCTGGTTCATATGAGCCGTCGAAGCGCCTATCTTCAGGGCCATTTTCAGGCCATCGCCGGTGTTGGTGCTGGGGCTGGACAGGAATTCCGCATTGCCGGGAAAGTGCGTGTCCAGCAGTTCGCTGTCCCACTCGAAACCGCCGGTCGCGAGCACGACGCCCTTGCGGGCGCCATAGGTCACCTGCCGTCCGCCGGTTTCGGCAATGACACCAGTCACCGATCCGCTGCTGTCGGTCGTGAGCTCGATGACGCGGGTGTCGAGTTCGATCCTGCAGCCCTTGGCGAGACAGCCGCGCAGGAGGCCGATGATCAGCGAGTTCCCCTTGCTGCGCGTTTTGGTCAGCCATCGGCGCACCACCGTGCCCGAATAGCGCAGATAGGCGCGGACCGGGTGACGGGTCATGTTGGCGCCGACCGACTCGTTATAGGTCAGGTCCTGGGGAATGGTGGAATTGCGGATATGCCGGAAATAGGCGCCGAGTTCCCTTCCGCTGACCTCGGTCGGCGCCAGCAGACGGCCCCGCTCCTTGGCGCCCGGGATAGCCATGTGCGGATCGGGAACGTTGGCGATCTCGAAGCGGACGGCGGAGTTTTCCAGGATGAAATCGAGCATGCGCGGGCCGTTCCTGACCTGCGCCTCCCAGAGCGTATCCTCGCTCGCCGCCCAGCCATCCGGAGCGGTCGCTCGGATATAGTCCAGCGCCTCGGCTTCGCTGTCCTGCAGGCCGGCCTCCAGCATCAACCGGTTTGCCGGTACCCAGGTCATGCCGCCGGACATGGCGCTGGTACCACCGATCTTGCCGGTCTTTTCCAGGATCGTCACGGAAGCGCCGAGCGCCGCGCAACGGAGTGCCGAGACGAGTGCCGCCGCGCCGCTGCCAACGACGATGACATCTCTTTCTATGGTTTCAGACATTTGCATTTCCAATTCAGAGGCGATCTCGCGGTCCGGGCTGGTCGCTCAGCGTTTGAGGAAGCGGTCGAGCCGCGCCAGTCTTGCCGAGATCACGAGAACGATCAGGGTGAGCAGGATGACCCCGGAAGCGACGGCGGTCAGCGTCGGGTCCATGGGCATCCATTCAAGGGACGAGAAGATGTAGACCGGCAGCGTCACGGACGTGCTGGAAGACAGGAAGAGCGAGACCTCCAGCGCGCCGAAGGAGATCATGAAGGCAAAGCCCCAGCTGCTGAGCAGGCTCCAGCCGATCAGCGGCAGGGTGATCCTCGCGAGCACCTGCCTGGGTCGGGCGCCGAGGCTGCGGGCGGCCGCCTCCAGCTGCGGATTGAGACCGTTGAGACCGACCGTGACCATCGAGATCGCGAAAGGCATGGCGGTGATCACGTGGCCGACGAACAGAGCCGGAATGCCGCGCAGATGCAGTCGCGAATAGGTCACGAGCAACGCCAGGCCGAGAAACACCGCGGGCAGCATGGCCGGCGCCAGCGCCAGTCTCTTGAGGAACTGGTAGAAGGGCGCGTTGGCGCGGCGGCAGGCATTTGCGATCAGGAAGGAAACGACCGTCGCGACCGTCGCCGACGCAGCCGCCAGTCCCAGGCTGAACCCGAGCGCGTCCATCGCCTGGCGCTGCCCGAGCGCCGCCAGATACCACTTCGCCGTGAAGCCCTGAGGCGGAAAGACGACGTAGTTCGTCTCCGTGAAGGCGCCGAGCGTGATCGACAGGATCGGTGCGACGATGAAGATGCAGATGAAGGCGACGAAGACGCCAAGCACGATGCGCGATGCAGTCATGATCCGGATCTCCGATAGATGCCGGCAAACCTTCCGGCGAGCAGCGCGATCATCACGACCGCGGCGGTGATGATCAGCAGCATGACCGCATAGGCGGCGCTGACTGGCCAGTTGAACAGGCTGATCGCCTGCTGGTAGACTAGGGTCGAAATGAACTTGTAGCGCGGTCCGCCAAGCACGCCGGGGATCGCATAGGCGCTCATGCTGCACGCGAAGACCAGAAGCGTGCCAGCCCGGATGCCGGGCATGCAGAGCGGCAGGGTGATCCTGAGGAAGACGGAAGCCGGCCTTGCGCCGAGGCTGCGCGCCGCGAGCGAAAGGGACGGATTGATCGACTGCAGCGAACCGGCGATCGAGATCACCATGAAGACCAGAAAGATGTGGACGAGGCCGACGACGATTGCCGGCTCGTTGTGCATCAGGTTCATCGGCGAGCCGAGGACCCCCATGCCGAGCAGGAGGGTGTTGATGACGCCGCGGTTCCCCAACAGGATCAGCCAGCCGTAGGACATGACCGTCACCGACGTCACGAGCGGCATCAAAAGGATGATGAACACTATAAGCTGCCGCCAGCCGCGGGCGGTGACGAGATAGTGACTGACGGGAAAAGCCAGGAAGAGGCAGACGGCCGTGGTGATCAGGCTCAGTTTCAGGGTACGCCAGCCCACCTGCCAGAAGAACAGATCGCCGAACGTGTCGCGGTAGTTCGCGAAGGAAAGCGTCCAGACCACGCCTTCGGTCGAGCTGTATTGCGACAGGCTCATGGCCACCAGGTAGACGACCGGCAGGACGAAGAACACCAGCATGAAGACGGCGGCGACCGGCGCGAACAGGCCCGTCGAGTTCAGGGTTCTAGTCATCGCCGTCCCCGATCAGGATCGAGGCTTCGGCGGGCCAGGAGACCTGCACCGGGCTGCCTGCCGTCACACCGGCCGGCAGTTCGTCGGAGAACATCTGGATCGGGTGATCGCCGACGCGGATGCGCAGTTCGACACGGGGTCCGAGGAAGGTGACGTGCTCGACGATGCCGTCGAAACGGTTGGGCTGTCCGGATGATGTGGCTTCCCCGGCGGGACGGAGCCTGATCCGCTCGGGCCGGAGCAAGAGGAGCTTCTTCCCTCCCTGCGCGGCACCGTCCGCAGACAGGGCGACCACGTCGCCGAGACCTGCGACCGTCGCCCTGGCGAGACCAGCTTCCGAGCGGACATTGGTCACCGGAATGAGATTGGATTCGCCGAGAAATTCGCCGACGAAGCGGCTGTTCGGCCGCTGATAGAGATCCTGCGGCGCGCCGATCTGCCGGATCACTCCCGCCTGCATGACGGCGATGCGATCACCGATCGCCATCGCCTCTTCCTGATCGTGGGTCACCATGAGGGTCGCGATTTCCAGCCCTTCCAGCAACTCCAGCAACTCGTTGCGCATGGTGAGGCGCAGCCGCGCATCGAGGTTGGAAAACGGCTCGTCCAGCAGCAGCAGGCGCGGCCTGATGACGACGGCCCGCGCGAATGCGATACGCTGCTGCTCGCCACCGGAAAGCTGCGAGGGCAGGCTCGACGCCTTGTGATCCAGCCGCACGACCTTCAGCGCGTCCCGGACGCGGGTTTCCAATTCCTGCCGCGGCGTCCTGCGCATCCTCAAACCGAACGCGACGTTCTCGAAGACGCTCATGTGCGGGAAAAGCGCATAGTTCTGGAACATGATCCCGATGTTGCGCTCTTCCGGCGGCAACCCGACGATCTCGTTGCCGGCGATCGATATGCGGCCGGAATGCGGTTTGATGAAGCCGGCGATGGCCTGCAGGGTAGTCGTCTTCCCGCATCCGGACGGCCCGAGCAGGCAGAGGCGCTCGCCTGCACTCACTGTGAAGGAAACATCCCGGATAGCGACGGCTTCGCCATAACGGTGGATCAGCTGATCGACCTGGAAATACGTCATTTCGGATTCCATGCGACTGGAGTTTCGGGGGCGTCGCCCGGGATCAGACCCGGGCGGCACCGGTGAGAACGCTTCAGCGTTCCACTTCCTGGTTCCAGCGCTTGGTCCATTCGGGGCGCATCTTGTTCATCGTCGACCAATCGAGCGCGATCAGCGAATTGATCGCGTCCTTGTAGATCACGCCCTTGGCTTCGTCGGCGCTCAGTTCCACCTTGGTGTTGACCGGCCCGAGCTTGGAGTTGACGGCGAACTGTTTCTGCACCTCGGGGCTGACGAGATAGTCGATCAACTTGGCACCCATTTCGGTGTTGGGACCGTCCTTGACCAGGTTGAGCATCGGCATGACGACCGGCGCGCCTTCCTTCGGGTAGACGAACTCCAGCGGGAAGCCGGACGCCTTCACGAAGCGGTTCATTTCCGAGTTGGTCCAGACCGAGATCCAGGCCTCGCCCTGCTGGAAGTAGGGCGTCATGTCGGTTCCCTTGACGAAGCTGCCGATATTGGCGGCGACTTCCTTCATCTTGGCAAAACCCGGCTCGATGTTGTCGACGCCGCCGCCATTGGCCTTGGCGAGCATGGCGAGCGCGAAAAGTCCCGGCGTGTTGTCGATCGTCCCCATGACGACACGACCCTTGAAGCGTGGATCGGCGAGATCGTTCCAGGACGTCGGCGGTGCGATGCCCGCATCGGCCAGAGCCTTCGGATTGTAGACGAGACCCATGGCGAGCAGGCCATAGCCGACACCGCTCTTATCCTTACCGACGGCGGCCGGCACGACGTTCGATTCCTCCGAGAGCGTCAGCGGCGCGAGAAGCCCGAGATCGCGGGCCACGGATTGCGGGCCGTCGTCCATGCAGGCGACGTCCAGTTCGGGGGAGCCCTTCTGGGCCTGCAGCTGCGAGACGAAATAGGTCGAGCCACCCGGTACGTACTGGACCTTCACGTCATATTTCTTTTCGAAGGGCGGCAGGATGTTGTTCTGGAAATTCTCCTGCGAAGCGCCACCCCAACAGGCGAAGACGACATCCTTTGCCTCGGCAAGATGAGGCGCAAGGCAGGCGGTAGCGGCCGCGAACGCCGCGATGGTCAGTCGGTTCATGATGTTCTCCGTTCCCTGCGCGCAATTCAACCGCTTGTCATAGCAACGTTGCAGGCGCTTATTTCTTTGGTTTCAACACAAGCATCCTTGCATTTTCTCAATTTCGAATCATCACATAGTTATTGAGCAGGTTGACGCTAGTTGACGCTGTTTATTCGCAACGAGAGGAGGCGTAGACATGCCGGGCAGCAAGTCGATCAGCGACCAGCAGCGGGTGGATTACCGGGCCAATCTTCAGTTCTGCTGCGACCACTACAAGTCGGTGTCCGATCTGTGCCGCAAGCTCGGCCTCAACCGGCAGCAGTTCAACCGCTATCTTTCGGGTGAAGCCCTGCCCTCCCGCTACAATCACAAGAAGCTGAGCGATTTCTTCGGATTGGAGGACGATGAACTGTTCATGCGCCATAACCGGTTCATGGCATCGTTCGGGCGCAAGAAATCGGATGTCGTCTTCCCGGAAGATCTGACCAACTTCTCCTACGTCATGCGCAACATGGCGGGCGCGAGCGTCAGGCTGTTGGAAGAATATCGCGGTTTCTACTTCCGCTACTTCTTCAGCTTCAGCGGTGACGGCAGGATCAAGCGGGAACTCGTCCATTGGCGCCTCAGCGAAGGAACGATGGTCTCGACGACCAAGCAGAAATTCTTCGGCGAAGCCAATTCGCGCCAGTCCCGCCAGTATGTCACCTATCGCGGCATCGTCGGCAGCGTCGGCGACCGCATTTTCACCATCGGAGCAGACCGGTTCGACGGCCGCGACGTCGGCATGTCCATGCTCAATCCGAGCGTGCACAAGCTGCACCGCCTCGAGGGCATCATGATGGGGATCGCGCCTACGGCTGCGCGGCGCATCACCGCCGGGCGTGTCGTCTTGGAGTTCATCGGACGCCGTATCGACCGCCGCGCGGCCCTGCAGAATGTCGGCTCCTTCCTCGCCGACGATCCCTCCATCCCCGAAACCATCCGCGCCAGCATCCGCAACGACATTTCGCCGGATGAACATCTTCTGCTCGGTCGATA